>NZ_JBHXLU010000074.1:0-61968 GCF_042720695.1 Streptomyces sp. NPDC058457
CAGGAAGAGGGAGGCACGCGTGCGTGCCTCCCTCTTCCTGTTGCCTTCTGCCGCGCTACTGCGGGTCGGGGCCGACCGCCACCGGACGGGACGGGTCGGCGGACCACTCCGACCACGAACCGACGTAGAGCGCCGCCGGAATGCCCGCGACGGCCAGCGCCAGCACCTCGTGAGCACCGGAGACGCCCGAACCGCAGTACACGCCCACCTCGGTCCCCTCTGCGGCGCCCAGGCCCTTGAAGCGGTCGCGGAGTTCGGCACCGGACAGGAAGCGGCCGTCCGGGCCGACGTTCTCGGTGGTCGGCGCCGACACGGCGCCCGGGATGTGGCCGCCGACCCGGTCGATCGGCTCCACGTCACCCCGGTACCGCTCCCCCGCGCGGGCGTCGAACAGCACACCCGAGCGGGCCAGCGCCGCCGCCCCGTCCGCGTCGAGCAACTGCCCGGCACCCGCGGCCGGTTCGAAGTCGCCCTCGGCCGGTTCGGTCACGTCAGCCGAAAGAGCACCCTCCCAGGACGGCAACCCCCCGTCGAGGACCCGCACGTCCGGGTGACCCGTCCAGCGCAGCAGCCACCAGGCGCGCGCCGCCGCCCAGCCCTGTCCGCCGTCGTAGACGACGACCGGCCGGCCCGCCGAGACCCCCGCGCGGCGCATCGCCGCGCCGAAGACGGCCAGGTCGGGCAGCGGATGCCGGCCGTTCCCGCCGGGCGCGGAGGCGAGTTCGCCGTCCAGGTGCACGTACACGGCGCCCGGCAGATGCCCGGCCGCGTAGGCCGCCCGGCCGTCGAAGGGCGGTGTGCCGGGCGGCGTCAGCTGCCAGCGGACGTCCAGCAGGACGGGCGGGGTCGGCCCGGTCAGGTCGGCGGCGAGTTCGGTTGCGGTGATGATGGCTTCCATGGCCCCATCCTTACGCCAGGGGTGGCCGCATCGTCCAGGTACGACTACTCTGCTCGGCCGGACAGGCTCGATCACCGGGCGTACGGGATCGGGCACATGCTGTACAGCTGATGGACACCCGGCGGCAATCGACCGGAAACGGGCGAGAAACGGCAGATCAGGCATCCTCGCGGCGAAGCCGCCCCACGGCCGTGGACGCAAGTCGACACGGAGGGTGCGAGCATCGGCACGGGGCGTGTCCGCGGCTGCGGCACAACCGGTCCGGACAGCGGAAGCGACACGGCCACCGCGAGGGGCCGAGGAGAGAGTGACGATGACCGAGGTACGGGGAGCGGCCGGCCCGAACGGCGACACGCACGCTCGGCGCGCGCCCGGCACCCCCTGCTGGGTGAGTCTGATGGTGCACGGATTGACCGCGACCGAGGAGTTCTACGGAGCACTGTTCGGTTGGGAGTTCGAGCCCGGATCCCAGCAGCTCGGCCCTCATGTCCGGGCCCTGCTCGACGGGCGGGAGGTCGCCGGCATCGGGCAGCTGCCGCCGGACCTGCATCTGCCGATCGCCTGGACGCCGTACTTCGCCTCGGACGACGTGGACCTGACGGCCGAGACGGCCCGGCTGTGCGGCGGCACGGTGGGCGTGGGCCCGCTGGACGCGGCGGAGGCGGGGCGGATGGCCATCGCCTCCGACCCCTCGGGCGCGGTGTTCGGGATCTGGCAGGGATCGGCCCACCTCGGCACGGCCCTGACCGGTGTCCCCGGCACGCCCGTCTGGGACGAGCTGCTCACCTTCGAGACGTCGAGCGTCGCCAAGTTCTACGAGACGGTGTTCGGTTACGAGGAGGAGCCGGTGGTGTCCGCCGGCTTCGACTACGTGACCCTGCACGTAGGGGGCCGCCCGGTGGCCGGCATCCACGGCGTCGGCCTCTCGCTGCCCCGGGACCGGGGACCGCACTGGCTGACGTACTTCGAGGTGGCCGACGCGGACGCGGCCCTGCGGGAGGTCGCCGAGCTGGGCGGGCAGGTGCTGAAGCCGGCCCGGGACAGCGCACACGGGCGGGTCGCGACGGTGGCCGACCCGGAGGGCGCGATCTTCTCCGTGATCCAGAGCCCGCGCTGAGCCCACCCCGGCACCGGCGTGGAACGGCACGAGCCCGCCCGTCCCACGCCACGGTGACGCCGGTCAGCGCCTACGGCACCTGCTGACGTCGATCCGTACGATCTGCGGGTCGTGGTCGCTGGCCTGGTCGGCGAACTCGGCGTTGATGTGCACCACGTCGTAGTCGAAGCGGGTCACCGCCGGGCTGGTCAGGATGTGGTCCAGGGTCTGCGAGTTGCCGTCGTACACGTAGGTGTAGCGCTCGGCGGCCGGCAGGGTGGTGATCAGCGGGGTCAGGACGCCGCCGTCCGTGAGCGTGGTCACCGTCTGCGAGAACTCGTAGTCGTTCAGGTCGCCGAGGACCACGGCCTTGGCGTCCTCGTCCGCCGCGAGCAGGGACTTGACGAAGGTGTTGACCTCGGTGGCCTGGGCCGCGCGCTGGGTCTCCGAGCTGCGGGCCGGCGGCTGGTAGCGGCCGTGCAGGAGCTGGTCGCCGCCCTTGGAGACGAAGTGGTTGGCGACGACGAAGACGGTCCGGCCCTGGAAGACGAACTCGCCCACCAGCGGCTTGCGGCTGTCGTCCCAGGCGTCACTGGCCGGGTCGATCCGGCCCGGGGAGTAGGTGAGTCGGGCGCCCTTGCGGGTCTTGACCACACTGGTGCCCGTGGTCGCGTCGCCGCCGGGCCGGTCGGTGAAGGAGACCCGCTTGGGGTTGAAGAGGAAGACCTGGCGGATGTTGCCGCCGGGCTCGCCGCCGTCCTGGTCGTTCTCGGGCGCGATGTAGCGCCAGGAGTAACGCGGGCCGCCTGCCGCGCGGATGGCGTCGGTGAACCGCTTGAGGGTCGCCTCGGCGGTGACAGTGCCGTCGTCCGTCGCACCGTTGTCGTCCTGGATCTCCTCCAGGGCGACGATGTCGGGCGAGTTGAGGTTGACCGCGACGCCCTCGGCGAGCCGGTCGAACTTCTCCTGGTCGTCCAGCGCGTCCAGGTTCTCCACGTTGTAGGTGGCGACCGCGAGTTCGTCGCCCTTCTGGCGGCGGGTCACCTCCCGCTTGAGGCCGTTGTCGATCAGGGTGCCGAGCTGGGTGGCCTGGACGTTGTATCCGCCGTAGGTGGAGTAGTCGAGCGGGCCGGTGGTGGTGCCGGACAGTTCGTCACCCACGTTGGCCGCAGGGAAGGCGGTGGTGGTGTCGAGGGACATCACCTCGACACGGCCGGTGTTGGGCTGGTCGTAGGAGGAGTAGAGGGTGCCGCCGCGGAGGGTCGGGTTCTCGTCGGGCTTGACGGTCACCCAGAGTTCGCCGTACGCGTCGCTCGCGCCGACCACACGGTCGTCGGCGAACGTCGTCCGCATGCCCTCCAGGGACTCGTAGAAGTCCTGGGCGTAGACGGTCGGCTGGAGGGCGAGGGACTCGATGCTGCCGCCGTCGGCGGTGGGGATGTACGCGTCCGGGACGGAGGCCGGGTCCAGGGTGACGGGGGCGGGCAGCGCGTTGCCGCTGGAGAGGACGGTCGCGGTCGGGCCGTCGAGCTCGGTGACCGACTGGCTGGTGCTGCTCGGGTAGTACTCGCTGACCTTGCCGCTGACCAGCACCGAGTCGCCGACCGCCACGGTGGGGGTGGCCGAGCCGGTGTAGACGAAGACACCTTCGCTGGTGCGCGGGTCGGCGTCGGGCGTCGGATCCTGGATCCAGTAGCCCTTGGAGCCGGTCGTGCGGACGCCGGTGACGATGCCCGGCACCTTGGCGACGGTCTGCCCGGCGAGCGGGGACCTGCGGGTGGTGCCCTGGATGTCGTGGATGCGGACGGTGCCCGGCTGGGTCGGGTCGTCGCCGCCCCCGCCGTCCCCGTCGCCCGAACCCGGGGTCTGTCCGGCCGCGTTGACCGGGGAAGGGGTGCCGGCGGTGAGGTCCGCCGCGTTGTCGTCGGTGTCGGCCAGGGTGTCGGCCCGTGCCACGGAGGCGGTGTTGGAGGCGCCGGTGACCGGGCCGCTGCCCTCGCGGACCACCGCGGTGCCGTAGCCGACCAGGTCGACGATGCGGCTGTCGGCCGCGCAGTCGGCGGCGGTCTTGCAGGTCAGCGCGGTGGTGCCGGAGACCAGGGCGATGGTGCCGGTGGTCGCGCTCATCGCGATCGTGCCGGTCGCGTCCGCGGTCGGCAGGGCAGTCGTACCACCGCTGCCCTGCGACTCGGCGACGAGGAAACGGCCACCGGGGGCGACCGAGCCGCCGAGCGCGGTCACCTGCCACTGCGAGGACGACGACGGCGAACCGGGCAGGTACTGCACGCTGTAGCCGGCCAGGTCGTAGGCCGCGGACCCGGCGTTGCCGAGCTCGACGAAGTCCCGGGTCAGGGTCGCGCCGGAGTTGCCGCCACCGCCGTACACCTCGGCGATCACCGCCGTGGCGGACGGCGTGGCGTACGCGGCGGGAAGGGCGGTCATCGCGAACGCGCTCGCCACGCTCACGGAGATCAGCGGGTAGGCGGCGCGGCGCATACGGGATCTGTTCCCTGCGGGTCTGGACACGCTGGCGGTCTCCTCGGACGTCGGATGCTTCAACACACCGCGGACGGGCGGTGCTTGAACCGGGCGTGTGGGGGGAGGCGGGCTCAAGTTACGCGTGTAGACGCCGGATCGCCAAGATGCCGTGGGTTAATTCCAGGGAACGCAGAGGCGGTTGGCGGCGCGGGACGCCGTCGGCGGTCTGCGGCCGGTCCTACGTGACCGGCAGGACGTCGGGCGACAGGGCGGCCGCGCGCGCTGTCGCGCTCGTCATGCGCTTGCGGTGGTGGCGTCGGCACAGCACCTCGTAACCGACCTTTCCGGCCGATCCGTTGACATCCCCCACGACCACCTGGGCGCCCTCGACGACCATCTCGCCGTCGACCGTGCGGGCATTGTGGGTGGCGCACCAGCAGAGGGCCTCGACCTGGAGCACCTCGACCCGGTCGGCCAGCTCCACCAGCCGCTGGGAGCCGGGGAACGTCGGCGTCAGCCACACCGACGCCGACGGCTGGATCATCACGACCAACGACCCGTCGCAGCTGTCCAGCGGCTGCTTCGGCTCTGACAAGATCGTTGACCAGACCCTCGACCCAGGCAAGCACGGCACCGCCGCCCCTACACAACTGCGGCAGCACAAGCCTCCGCCAGTGCAGCCCTCTCCTCCATCCAGCACCGGGCCCTCGCGCGCACCTGTACCGTCGGCGACTACACCGTGCACCTCGCCAACGCCGACCCCACCGACCCGTCCATCGACACCCCCGGCATCTACATCGCCGGCACCGTCGCATCGCACTCGCCTAATGGGACTTGCCGGGTCGGAGAGACTCGGTGCTGTAGCCGCCAGCAGGTGAGCACTTACCTCGCCGGAAGTAGTCGAGTTCTGGTGTCAGACCGTGCCCCTGCTGGTCGGCCGGGAGGCCAGACCGCTGATGGGGTGGCGTGCCCGCCGGGCAGTGGGGCGTGAGCACTGGATCCATTGGGCCGCGCGCCGCCTTCCGCTGGCTGCAGGAAGCGAAGTGCCGTGCGAGGAGGGGAAGTTGCTGCTGATCGGCGATGACTGGGCCGAAGACCATCATGACGTCGAGGTCCAGGATGATGCGGGCCGGAAACTCGCGGCGGCCAGGCTGTCGGAGGGCGTACAGGGGATCGCGAAACTGCACGAGCTCCTGGCGAAGCACGGCGGCGGGGACCTGGATCCGGCTGCGGTGGTGGTGGGGATCGAGACCGACCGGGGTTCGTGGGTGCAGGCGCTGATCGCCTCCGGCTACCAGGTCTACGCGATCAACCCGAGGCAGGTTGCCCGGTTCAAGGAGCGGTACGGCACGTCCGGCGCCAAGAGCGACAAGGGCGACGCGCACGCGCTCGCGGACATGGTCCGTATCGACCGGGACCAGCTGCGGCCGGTCGCCGGCGACAGTGAGCAGGCCCAGGCGGTCAAGGTCGTCGCCCGCGCCCACCAGACCCTGATCCGGGAACGCACCCGCACCTTCCAGCGGCTGCGCAGCACGCTGCGGGAGTACTTCCCCGCGGCCCTGTCCGCCTACGCGGACCTGGAGCTGACCAGCACGGACGCCCTGGAACTGCTGATCAAGGCGCCCACCCCCGCGGCCGCGGTGAAGCTGACGCGCACCCAGATCACCGCTGTCCTGGCCCGTCACCGCCGCCGCCACCGCGACGCGAAGGCGGCCACGGTCCAGACAGCCCTGCGCGAGCCGCAGCTCGACCTGCCCGAGCCGGTCACCGCCGCCTACGCGGCCACCGCCACGGCTCACGCGCGGCTGATCATCACGCTCAACGAACAGATAGACGCGATGGAAGTGCAGGTGAAGGCCCATTTTCTGGCGCACCCGGACGCTGAGATCTACCTCTCGATGCCCGGCATCGCGGAGATCACCGGCGCCCGGGTGCTCGCTGAGTTCGGAGACGACCCCACCCGCTACGCGTCCGCGAAGGCCCGCAAGAACTACGCCGGCACCAGCCCGACCACCCGGGCCTCCGGCAAGAGCCACACCGTCCAGGCCCGCTACGTCCGCAACAACCGGCTCGCCGACGCCCTCCAGCGCCAGGCGTTCGCAGCCCTGCGGGCCTCCCCCGGAGCCCGTCACTACTACGACAGGCAACGCGCCCGCGAGGCGGCCTACAACCCCGCCCTCCACCAGCTCGGCAACCGCCTCGTCGGCATCCTCCACGGATGCCTCAAGACCCGCACCCTCTACGACGAAGCGACCGCATGGTCGCACCACACCCACCCGCATGCCGCTTGACACCAAACGACATGGGGTGTCTGACACCGCCGTCCCCGTGCAACTCGGCATCGTCGTCACCCTGCTGCGATCTGATGGCTCCGTCGACGCCAGCGGCACCTCGTGCATCGAACTCCTGGGCGGCACCTCCCAGGTCGCCGGCACCGCGGCCAAGGCGGCACCCCGGACTGGACCTCGATCCGCATCACGCGAAGCCCGACAACGCCATGCTGAACTCGGTCCGTCCCGCGCCTGGGCCGAATCAGCGAGCGGACTGGACTTGATCACGTTGTCACGAAACCTTGGGGTGCAAGTTGGAGAAGTGTAGAGCGGGTCGGACCGCGCAGGGGCCGACAGCCGGGGGAAGGAGCGGGCAGACGGCCGACTGAGGCCGGGACCGCCGGGCCTCGATCTCGGGACGCGAGGCTGTCGCTTTGTGTTAGCCTCATCATTTTGCGTGCTCGTGACGGCGGGCGATCCTGCCTGTCCGGTTCCTCTTGTTCGTCGACTGCTCGTTCCTACCGGGCCTTCCTCGGTACGTTCCCCATGCGGAAGGCTCTTCATGAATCACCCCGACCGCCCCGGCGCCTCCAACGGCGATCTCGCCCCGCCTGTGGCCACCGCCCCAACGGTGCCCCCTGTCGCTTCCTTCGCCGACCTGGACCTGCCGGTCGAGGTGCTGCGAACGCTTGGCGAACTCGGTCTGCGCGAGCCCTTCCCGATCCAAGCGGCCACGCTGCCCGACGCCCTCGTGGGACGCGACATCCTGGGGCGCGGGCGCACCGGATCGGGCAAGACACTCGCCTTCGGCCTGCCGCTGCTCTCACGGACGGCCGGGCGGCGCGCGGACCCGAAGCAGCCCCTCGCTCTGGTCCTGGTGCCCACCCGGGAGCTGGCCCAACAGGTCACCGAGGCGCTCGCGCCGTACGCCGACGCGCTCCGGCTGCGGATGGCCACGGTCGTCGGCGGCATGTCGATCGGCCGGCAGGCCGCTGCGCTGCGCGACGGGGCCGAGGTCGTCGTAGCCACCCCCGGCCGTCTGCACGACCTCATCGAGCGCAGGGCCTGCCGCCTGGGACGAGTACGGACCACCGTCCTCGACGAAGCCGACCAGATGTGCGACATGGGCTTCCTGCCGCAGGTCACCGAGGTGCTTGACCAGGTGCATCCCGATGGCCAGCGGATGCTGTTCTCGGCCACTCTGGACCGCGACGTCGACCAGCTTGTCCGCCGCTACCTCCACGACCCCGTCGTCCACTCGGTCGACCCGGTCGTGGGCGCAGTCACGACGACGGAGCACCATGTTCTGGTCGTCCACGGCCCCGACCGGTACGCCGTCACAACGGAGATCGCCGCCCGCGACGGCCGCGTACTGCTGTTCCTGGACACCAAGCACGCGGTCGACCAGCTCACCCGGCATCTGCGGGCCAGCGGAGTGCACGCCGCGGCCCTGCACAGCGGCAAGTCCCAGCCGCAGCGCACACGGGCCCTGGCGCAGTTCAAGAACGGCCAGATCACCGTCCTGGTGGCGACCGATGTCGCGGCCCGTGGCCTGCACGTCGACGACCTCGATCTCGTGGTCAACGTCGACCCGCCCACCGACCCCAAGGACTATGTGCACCGCGCCGGCCGCACCGCCCGAGCCGGTGAGTCCGGCAGCGTCGTCACGTTGGTGCTGTCGGGCCAGCGCCGCGAGACGAGCCGGCTGATGGCAGAGGCCGGCATCGAGCCGACCATCACCAAGGTGCGCTCGGGCGAGGCGGAGCTGAGCCGGATCACCGGGGCCAAGGCCCCCTCCGGTACCCCGCTCGACGGCGGGCCCGCCGCGCCCCGGCCCAAGAACACCAACGCTCCCTTCCGTGGCCTTGGCACCAGCAAGGACACCTCCCGCGGCGCCGGCGGCAAGTCCCGAAAGGCCGGTGAGGCCCGCAAGCTCGCCGAGGCCCGCAAGGCGGCCCTGGTGCGTCGCGGCGGCTGAGAGCCAGGCGCTACCCGCCGAAGCCGGAGCCAAGATGATGTTGCTTGTGCCTCGCACTGCGCCCGGCATGACAAGCTGTGCTTCCCACTGCCCGAGCCCAGGAGGTCACCATGACCGCAGACTCTGCATCCAAAGAAGATTCGGAGCCGCTCGACCCCGAGACGTCCGCTCTGGCACCCGACAGCGACGGTAACTACGACCTGAAACGCAAGTTCCGGGAAGCCCTGGCGCGCAAGCGCGGTGTGCAGGCGGACGCCGCTGACCTTGCTGCGAACGCCGATGCGTCGAAGGTCCGTGGGGCGCACGGCCCGGCTGCGAGCCAGCGGTCGTTCCGGCGCAAGAGCGGCGGCTGAGTCAATCAGTTCCGCGATCTGGCCGCCCTGCAGCACACCCTCTGGACGCCACGGACTCGCGCGCCCTGTGCCGAGGCCCGGGAGGTTCGCATACCCGAGTGCCGGTTGCCGGTGAGGTCGTAGCCGACGGTCTCCACCTGTGGACACGGGCCCCACCGCGGTCGGCGTGGGTCGATGGCGTCGCCGCGGTGGACTTGGTCTTGTCAGTGCCGCTCAGTTTGCGGCCCAGGATCAGGACATCGTAAGCGAGTTCGTTCCGTCGGCGAGAGTCACCGGGCGCGCGGCCGGGGACGCGGCGGCTGCGGGCACGCCGAGCCGCAGGTCCAGGTCGGGGGCTGCCGTAGTGTGACGCGCTCGGCCAGCCAAGCACCGGTCCCAGACCACGCACAGGTCGCTTCTGGGGTGGCGGGCGCCGGACCGGCGGCTGGCAACCGCCACGTATCACCATGACCGCCGTCAACGGCGCGGCAGGCAGGTTCGAGGCTCAAGAGGGGGCGAACGGCAGGACGTCCGGCGAGAGCTCGCCGGCACGCGCAGCGGCGCTCGTCATGCGGCGGCGGTGATGACGTCGGCACAGCACCTCGTAACCGACCTTTCCGGCCGATCCGTTGACATCCCCCACGACCACCTGGGCGCCCTCGACGACCATCTCGCCGTCGACCGTGCGGGCGTTGTGGGTGGCGCGGGCGCCGCACCAGCAGAGGGCCTCGACCTGGAGCACCTCGACCCGGTCGGCCAGCTCCACCAGCCGCTGGGAGCCGGGGAACAGCTTGGAGCGGAAGTCGGTGGTGATGCCGAACGCGTAGACGTCCAGGCCCAGGTCGTCGACCACGCGCGCGAGCTGGTCGATCTGCTCCGGCGCCAGGAACTGCGCCTCGTCGGCGATGACGTAGTCCGCGCGGCCGCCCTGCGAGAGGTGGTCGACCAGGTAGGCGTACAGGTCCTGGCCGTCCTCGACCTCCACGGCGTCCGTGACCAGGCCGAGGCGGGAGGAGAGCTTGCCGTGGCCCGCGCGGTCGTCGCGGCTGAAGATCATGCCGACCAGGCCGCGCGCCGACCGGTTGTGCTCGATCTGGAGAGCCAGCGTCGACTTCCCGCAGTCCATCGTTCCGGAGAAGAACACCAGCTCGGGCATTGGAAGTTGAGCACCTTTCGGGGGTGGTGGAATCGAGGGTTCTAGGAGCGTACTTCGAGCAGCGGCACGAGCTGCTCCGCGGGGGTCATCGAGCCGTGGTTGCCGACCATCGCCGACTCCTTGGGCTCCCGCTCGGAGGCGATGATCAGGACGTCGTCGTGCGCGGCCGCGACGACGTCGCCGATCCGGTCGTACACCCGCTCGTCGAACCGGTCCGGCGAGCCGAACCAGCCGGCCGTGATCGCCTCGTCCCGCGAGGCCACCCAGAACTGCTCGCCGAGCACCTCGCGCCAGCAGGTCAGGACGTCGTTCGAGGCGCCGGGCACCGCGTAGACGTGCCGGGCCCGGCCCTCGCCGCCGAGCAGGGCGACGCCCGCCTTCAGCTCCCAGTCCTCGTCGAAGTCGATGCGGTGCTGTTCGTCGAACGGGATGTCGACCATGCCGTGGTCGGCGGTGACGTACAGCGCGCTGCGCGGCGGAAGCTGCTCGGCGAGCCGCTGGACCAGCCGGTCGACGTGCATCAACTGGCCGCGCCAGGTGTCGGAGTCCACGCCGTAGCGGTGCCCTGCACCGTCCAGCTCGGCGTAGTACGTGTACACCAGGGAGCGGTCGGCGGCGGCGAGTTGCTCCGCCGCCAGGTCCATGCGCTCCTCGCCGGTCAGCCGCCCATGAAACGTTCCGCCGCTGAGCGCGACCTTGGTGAGCGGGGTGTGCTGGAAGTGCGGGGAGGACACCTGCGCGGAGTGCACCCCGGCGTCCTGGGCGAGCTGGAAGACGGTGGGGTACGGCTGCCAGGCGGCCGGGTCGGTCCAGGGCTGCCAGCGCAGCTGGTTCATCAGCTCCCGGGTCTGCGGATTGCGGACCGTGTAACCGGGCAGGCCGTGCGCGCCGGGCGGCAGGCCGGTGCCGATGGAGGCGAGGGAGGTCGCGGTGGTGGCCGGGTAGCCGGCGGTGATCGGCCGTCCGGTGCCGCCGCGCGAGCTGCCGAGCAGGGCGGTGAGGTAGGGCGCCTCGTCCGGATGCGCCTTGATCTGCTCCCAGCCGAGCCCGTCGATCAGGAAGACGCAGTTGCGGTCGGCGGGCGTCAGCTCCGTGATCGACGCGGTCATTCCGGGTACGGCCATGCCCGCGGCCAGGGTGGGCAGCAGGTCGGCGAGGGAGCCGCTGCCGTACTCGGGGAGCGGCGCGGAGTCGAGGGCGAGGGGTTCCGGATGGTCCCAGGCGGCGTACGCCATCAGCGGGTGACGTCCGCGGTCGCTTCGGAGATGGCCTGCGCGAAGACGAGCGCCTGGCGCACCGTCTCCGGGCCGTCCCCGGCCTCGCTGACCCGCAGGCTGAGGTCGTCCGCCGTGGAGTTGCCGGTGTAGCCGTGGTCGGCCTCGCAGTTGGGGTCGCCGCAGGCGGCGGGCTCCAGGTCGATGCGGGAGACGGCGCCCCAGCCGATGGTCAGCACGATCTCGCGGGGCAGGGTGCCCGGCGTGTACTGCTCCGGGTTGGCCACGACCCGGCTGACCACGACCGACGAGATCCGGCCGAGCTTGACCGACTCGGTCGAGGTGGTGGCGTACGGCGTCGGGGAGGTGCTGTCGGCCGCCTGCTCGTCGGTGTGGCTGACGATGAAGCGGTTGCCGGTGAGGACGAGCACGGTCACATGCCGCCGCACCTCGTTCTGGTCGAACGTCGTCTCCTGATGGACCAGGTACGACCGGATCGGCTCGCCGCCGATGGCGGCCTCCACCGCCTCGGCCACGAGGGCCGGGTAGTAGCCGCTGCGCTCGATCGCGACACGCAGCCCCTGGGTCGTCGTACTGGTCTTGGCCATGGCGTCCATCTTAATCCGTGGGCAAGGGGACCCGGGCCAGTCGCGCACGGCCGCGTCCGACGCGGCCGTGCGTCGCGCGCTGCCGAGTCGAACGCGGCCGACGGGTGCGGGCGTTCGACTCGGTCGGCCGGCGGTCAGTAGGCGGGCAGTGTGCGCGGGCCCAGATCGTCACGGGCCGGCGGTGGCGCGAGACGGACGGTGGCCCCCAGGACGCTCACGCCCTGCCGGGCGACCACGACCGGTTCCAGGGTGACCGCGACGACCTCGGGGTGGTCGTCGACCAGCCGGGAGACCCTGAGCAGCAGCTCCTCCAGGGCGGGCGTGTCGACGGGCGCCGAACCGCGCCAGCCGAACAGCAGGGGCGCGGTCCGGATCGAACGCACCAGTGAGGTGGCGTCCCGGTCGGTGACCGGAACCAGCCGGTGCGCCATGTCCCCGAGCAGCTGCGAGGCGGCCCCCGCGAGGCCGAAGGACACCACGGCCCCGGCGGCCGGGTCGATCACGGCCCGTACGACGGTGTCCACGCCCCGGGGCGCCATCCGCTGCACCACCGGCCGCAGCTCCTCGGGCGTCCCGTACAGCTCGCTCAACTCGTCGTACGCCCGGCGCAGTTGCTCTTCGTCCGCCAGGTCGAGCCGCACTCCGCCCAGGTCGGCGCGGTGGCGCAGATGGGGAGCGGTGGCTTTGAGGGCGACGGGATAGCCGAGGGCTCGGGCGGCTCCGACGGCGGCGTCGGGGGTGGGGGCGGGCAGCGCACGGTGCACGTCGATGCCGTACCTGCCGAGGAGCCGGCAGGTCTCCTCGACCCCGATGGTGAGCCCCTCCCCGCGTTCGAGCAGCCCGCCGATCAGCTCGGCGGCGCCCCTCTCGTCGATGTCGTCGTACTCGGGCACCTTCCCGGGTTCGGCGGCCTCCCGCCGCCACTGCCCGTACTTCACGGCTTCGGCGAGGGCCCGGACGGCCCGCTCGGCGGCGGGGTAGGCGGGGATCAGGCGGGAGCAGGGGTGGGGGGCGAGGGTCTTCGGGGACCGCGGCAGCGTGACGGACGGTGCCTCCGCTCCCGCCGTTGCCGCGGTGGGCAGGCGTTCCGCAGGGCGATGGGGGTCCCCCCGCTCGAGCGAAGCCGAGAGTGGGGGAGGGTGGGGACCGCCACCAGTGCCGGGTGCCGATGCACCCACCTGCGGTGCGGTACGGCCCGCAGCCGACAACGCCTCCGCAAGCCCCCCGAGCTCCACGTGCACCACAAGCACCGGCTTCCCCGGAACCTCTTCGGCGGCAGACCGCAGCGCCTCCGCCAGTTCCGGATCCCCCACGGCCCCCTCCCCGATCGTCGGGATCGCCGTGACGACCACCGCGTCGCACGACTCGTCCGCCAGTGCCTGCGACAGCGCCCGGTGGAAGTCCGCGGCGGTCGCCCGCGTCGTCAGGTCCAGCGGCCGGGCCGGCCGCAGCCCCTCGGCCAGGCACCGGTCGTACGTGAGCAGCCCGAGCGACTCCGAGTTGCCGAGGATCGCCACCCGCGGCCCGGCCGGCAGCGGCTGCCGCGCGAGCAGCAGCCCCGCGTCGACCAGCTCGGTGATGGTGTCGACGCGGATCACCCCGGCCTGCCGCAGCAGCGCGGACACCGTGGCGTGCGGCAGCCGCGTCGCCCGTACCGCGTGCCCGGCCGGCGCCCCCGCGCCCTGCACCACGACCAGCGGCTTCGCCGCCCCCGTCCGCCGGGCGAGGCGCGTGAACTTGCGGGGGTTGCCGATGGACTCCAGGTACATGAGGACGACGTCGGTCTCGGGGTCGTCGTACCAGTACTGGAGGACGTCGTTGCCGGAGACGTCCGCGCGGTTGCCGGACGACACGAAGGTGGAGACGCCCGTGGTGCCGGTGACACCGCCGCCGCGCCGGTGCAGCCGGGACAGCAGGGCGATGCCGATGGCGCCGGACTGGGCGAACAGGCCGATGCGGCCGGGGCGGGGCATCTCGGGCGCGAGGGAGGCGTTCAGCCGGACGTCGTCCGCGGTGTTGATGATCCCGAAGGCGTTGGGACCGATGATGCGCATGCCGTACGTGCGCGCCTGCCGGACGAGGGCGCGCTGGCGCTCACGGCCGTCGGGGCCGCTCTCCGCGTACCCGGCCGCGAGGACGACGAGCCCCTGGACGCCGTGCTCGCCGCACTCGGTGACGACCTCGGGCACGTGCTCGGCGGGTACGGCGACCACCGCGAGGTCGACAGGGCCGTCGATGTCCCTCACCGAGCGGTGCGTCGGCACCCCGTCGATCTCCTTGAGGTCTTCCGGGAAGGCCTGGTTCACGGCGTGCAGGCGGCCGGTGAAGCCGGCGTCCCGGAGGTTGCCGAGGACGCTGCGGCCGACCCCGCCGGGTGCGCGGCCGACGCCGATCACCGCCACGGAACCGGGTGCGAGCAGCCGTCGTACCGAGCGGGCCTCCGCGCGCTGCTCCCGCGCGCGCTGGACGGCGACCGAGCGGTCCGTGGGCTCCAGGTCGAACTCCAGGCGGACGACGCCGTCCTCGAAGCTGCGCTGCTGGGTGTATCCGGCGTCCGTGAACACCTTGATCATCTTGGAGTTGGCGGGCAGCACCTCGGCTGCGAAGCGGCGGATCCCGCGCTCGCGCGCGACGGCCGCGATGTGCTCAAGCAGGGCGGAGGCGACGCCGCGCCCCTGGTGGGCGTCCTGGACGAGGAAGGCGACCTCGGCCTCGTCGGCGGGCGCCGAGGCGGGCGTCCCGTCGGCGCCAATGCGGTCATAGCGTACGGTTGCGATGAACTCGCCGCCGATGGTGGCCGCGAGTCCCACCCTGTCCACAAAGTCGTGGTGCGTGAAGCGGTGGACGTCCTTGGCGGAGAGCCTGGGGTAGGGCGCGAAGAAGCGGTAGTACTTCGACTCGTCCGAGACCTGCTCGTAGAAGCTGACCAGGCGGTCGGCGTCATCAACGGTGATGGGCCGGATGCGTGCGGTACCGCCGTCGCGCAGCACCACGTCAGCCTCCCAGTGGGACGGGTACTCGTGCCGGTCCTGCGGGTCCGCCGGGGTCTGCATGGGCCCCAGAGTACGGCTCGCGTCCGACAACGGCGCGAGGCAGTCTGTGGAGGACGGAAGCCGGACCGAGGCCGCGGTCCGACGACACACCCGGAGGGGCTTACGTCCCCTCCGGGCATGCTTCACGATATGGGAAACTGGTCTAGACAACCCTGAACACCGAAGGGCAGCATCACATGGCTGAGCGCCGCGTCAACGTCGGCTGGGCCGAGGGCCTCCACGCCCGCCCCGCTTCCATCTTCGTCCGAGCCGCCACGGCCGCAGGCGTCCCGGTCACGATCGCCAAGGCCGGGGGCAACCCCGTCAACGCGGCCTCCATGCTGGCTGTCCTGGGGCTGGGCGCCCAGGGTGGCGAGGAGATCGTCCTCGTCTCCGACGCCGAGGGCGCGGACGCCGCTCTCGACCGCCTGGCCAAGCTGGTCGCCGAGGGTCTCGAGGAGCTCCCCGAGACCGTCTGAGCGCCCGGCGCCCGCACGTCCGGGGCCGCGCCACTCCCCCAAGGGGCGGCGCGGCCCCGCCGTTTCCCCCTCAGCCCCGGAGTCCGCACCGGGCCACTCGTCATGTGCCGCAATTCCATGACACCCGCACATGACTTCACGACAGGGCCGCGCCCGGCTTTACGACGGCCCCGTCCCGGACTTTGCGAAGGCCCCGGCGCCCGGCTTTACCGCGAGCGCACGAAAGAAGCGCGACCGTGAATTCCCGGCGCGCATGAATTGGGGCAGCGAAAACAGACCCCGCCGAATAACATCTCTTTGTATACGGTGCGCGTGTTAATGCCGCAGGCCCGACATGTTTACGGAGTGTTGCGAAGTCCTCACACCGTTCGCCCGTTCGGTGGTACCGGAAAAGCGCAGCCGGTGGGAGACCGCCGAGCGCTCGGTGTGCAGGGCCGTGACCGCCCGGGCCCGCTCGGCGTCGCCGCGCGCCACCGCGTCCACGATGGCGCCGTGCTCCGTCCAGGACTCCACGGGGTTGGCGGGCGTCTCCACGGTGTACATCCAGGCGATCTTGTGCCGCAGCTGGGTGAGCGTCGAGGTCAGCGCGTGGCTGCCGGAGGCCTGCGCAAGGGTCTCGTGGAACCAGCCGCCCAGGGAGCGCAGATCCTCGCTGTTTCCCCGCCTGGCCCGCTCCTGCCCCAGCCGGACCAGTCCGCGCAGCACCTTGAGGTGGGCCTCGGTGCGGCGCTGGGCGGCCCGGGAGGCGCCGAGCGGCTCCAGGAGCATGCGCATCTCCAGCAGGTCGGCGGCCTCCTGCTCGGTCGGTTCGGCGACGCACGCGCCCGCGTGCCGGCGCGTCACGACGAAGCCCTCGGCCTCCAGGGTGCGCAGGGCCTCGCGGACGGGGACGCGCGAGACCCCGTAGCGGCGGGCCAGGAGTTCCTCGGTGAGCCGGCTGCCGCGCTCGTAGACACCCGCGACGATGTCGTCCCGGATCGCTGTGCATACCGAGTGCGCCGGAATACGCATGACCGACCTCCGCCTTAATCCCCGTGAAACGCCGCCGAGTGGCGCCCGTTCCGTGACTCTATTGCAATGAGCCGGAATTTCCGACGGCGGGCCGGAATCCAGGGATATATTTTGGACACCGGGTGCACGAAAACGACGAAAGCCCCGGCACAGGGGCCGGGGCTCCGGAAGATCTCGCGGGTTGCTTCCGCAGTGCTCTGCCGGGTTCGCCTTGGTGGTCGGGTGCGGGTGCGTGGGGGTTGCTCGCGCCCACGCGGCGGCAGCCGCAAATCGGAAACAGCCCCGCGCCCCTGAAGGGGCGCGGGGAACTGCGCGACCAGCCACGACGCACCCGCATCCCGCAAAGGGCGCTCGGCCCGTCGGTCTCGGTGCGGGGCCCGCGTCCGACTGCCGTCAGACGTTCACGCCGTGCTTGCGGAGGTAGGCGACCGGGTCGACGTCGGAGCCGTAGTCCGGGGTGGTGCGGGCCTCGAAGTGGAGGTGGGGGCCGGTGGTGTTGCCGGTCGCGCCGGAGAGGCCGATCTGCTGGCCCGGGGTGACCTTCTGGCCGACCGAGACGCCGATGGACGAGAGGTGGCCGTACTGGGTGTACATGCCGTCGGCCATCTTGATGACGATCTCGTTGCCGTACGCCCCGCCCCAACCGGTGGAGACGACCGTGCCGGTGCCGACGGCGTGTACGACCGTGCCGCTGGCGGCGTGGAAGTCGATGCCGGTGTGGGCGCCGGAGGACCACAGGGAGCCGCCGGTCTTGTAGCCGGTGGAGACGTAGGAGTCGCTGATCGGCGCGACGAAGGTGTTGAGGCGCTTGCGCTCGGCCTCGCGGGCGGCGCGTGCCTTGGCCGCGCGCTCCTTCCTGGCCTGCTCCGCGGCCTTCTTGCGGGCGGCCTCCTCGGCCGCCTTGCGCTCGGCGACGGCCTTCTGGGCGGCGGCCTGGGCGTCGATCTGCTCGGCGACGGAGTCGCTGATCGTGATGACCGGGGTGAGGCCGGTCTGCTCGACGGAGTTCTCGGCGGCGAGCGCCGGGGCGGCCGAGACGGTGCCGACGACACCCGTGGTGGTGAGGGCCGCGATACCGGCGGCCTGCGCGGTGGTGCGCTTCACCCGGCCGGGACGACGGTGCTTCCCGGAGGCGCACATGAACGCCATGTAGAGGCTGGTCCTTTCCTTCCCTCTCGCCTACCGGGTTAGCTGACGGGTTCGGAGCAGGAAGGTCTCCTACGGGCCCCCTCGCGACACGCGCGGGCGCCCGATTCACCCCAGGGACTGCATGGGTCCCCGGCTCCCCTGGCTCGCGCCGTACGGGGACTCGGCGATGACTGTCCGGTGCCGCGGATGCGGCGCACTGCCTGACGGACAGCCCGGAAGAACCTACGAGGCCGCTCGTCCCCCGCCCAAACGGAACGCCGTTTTTGTAGCGCATCCCACAGGGCAGACAGGCAACCTCCACCTCAATTCGGACATGCGAGAGCCCTGATGACCCGACGGTCACCAGGGCTCTTCACCCGCGTGTGCCCTACTCCGCGGCGACGACGGTGACTTCGCCGATCCCGAGGGCCTCGACGGGCTCCTTGATCTGCGCCGCGTCCCCGACGAGGACGGTCACCAGGCGGTCCACCGGGAAGGCGTTCACCACCGCCGCGGTGGCCTCCACCGTGCCGGTGGCGGCCAGTTGCCGGTACAGCGTCGCCTGGAAGTCGTCGGGCAGGTACTGCTCGACCTGGTCGGCCAGGGTGCCCGCGACGGCCGCCGCCGTCTCGTACTTGAGCGGCGCCACCCCGACGAGGTTCTGCACGGCCACGTCGCGCTCGGCGTCCGTGAGGCCGTCGGCGGCGAGCGTGCGCAGCACCGTCCACAGGTCCGTCAGGGCCGGACCGGTGTTCGGGGTGTCCACGGAGCCGCTGATGGCGAGCATCGAGACACCGGTGCCGTCGGGGGCGGACCGCAGCACCTGCCCGAACGAGCGGACGCCGTAGGTGTAGCCCTTCTCCTCGCGCAGGACGCGGTCCAGGCGGGAGGTGAGGGTGCCGCCCAGGCAGTAGGTGCCGAGCACCTGGGCGGGCCAGACACGGTCGTGCCGGTCGGAGCCGACGCGGCCGATGAGCAACTGGGTCTGAACGGCGCCCGGGCGGTCCACGATGACGACCCGGCCGGTGTCGTCGGCGGTCACGGACGGGACCGGGCGGGGCTGCCCGGTGGCGGCGCGCCAGGCGCCGAGGGTCTCGCCGAGCAGCTCGTCCAGGTCGATGCCGGTCAGGTCGCCGACGACGACCGCGGTGGCCGTGGCGGGGCGGACGTGCCGGTCGTAGAAGGCACGCACGGCGGCCGCGTCGATCTTCTCGACGGTGTCCTCGGTGCCCTGGCGCGGGCGGGACATCCGCGCGGTGGCCGGGAACAGCTGCTTGTAGAGCTCCTTGGCGGCCCGGCGGCTGGGGTTGGCCAGCTCGTGCGGGATCTCGTCGAGGCGGTTGCGGACCAGCCGCTCGACCTCGCTGTCGGCGAAGGCGGGCGCCCTGAGGGCGTCGGAGAGCAGCCCGAGGCCCTTGGCGAGCCGGGAGGCCGGGACCTCCAGGCTGATGCGGACGCCGGGGTGGTCGGCGTGCGCGTCGAGGGTGGCGCCGGCCCGCTCCAGCTCGGCGGCGTACTCCTCGGCGGAGTGCTTGTCGGTGCCCTCGGAGAAGGCGCGCGACATGATGGTGGCGACGCCGTCCAGGCCGGCCGGCTCGGCGTCCAGGGGCGCGTCCAGGAGCACCTCGACGGCGACGACCTGCTGGCCCGGGCGGTGGCAGCGCAGCACGGTCAGGCCGTTGTCCAGGGTGCCGCGCTCCGGGGCCGGGAAGGCCCAGGGCTTGGCCTCGCCCGGCTGCGGCTGAGGGTGGAAGTCCATGGTGGCGAGCTCGGTCACTTGGCCGTCTCCTCGTTCTCGTTGCCGGCCTCTACGGTCGCTTCCTGCTCCGGGTCCTCGCCGCGCCCCGCCTCCTCGGTGTGCTCCGCGGACTCCGCGGACAGCGGCTCGTAGACGAGCACCGCGCGGTTGTCGGGACGCAGCCGGGCCTTGGCCACCTCCTGGACGTCCTCGGCGGTGACCTGGAGGACGCGCTGGACGGCGGTCAGGGCGAGCTGCGGGTCGCCGAACAGGACGGCGAAGCGGCACAGTTCGTCCGCTCGGCCCGCGACGGTGCCCAGCCGGTCCAGCCACTCGCGTTCCAACTGGGCCTGGGCGCGCTCCATTTCCTCGGGTGTCGGGCCGTCCTCGGCGAACCGGGCGAGCTCCTCGTCGATGGCGGCCTCGATGACCGGCACCTCGACGTCACCGGAGGTCTTCACGTCCAGCCAGCCCAGGGAGGGCGCCCCGGCGAGCCGCAGCAGGCCGAAGCCGGCCGCGACGGCCGTACGGTCGCGCCGTACCAGGCGGTTGTAGAGGCGGGAGGACTCGCCGCCGCCGAGGACGGTGAGGGCCAGGTCGGCCGCGTCGGACACGCGTGTGCCGTCCTCCGGGAGCCGGTAGGCGGCCATCAGCGCCCGCGCGGGGACCTCCTCGACGACGACCTCGCGCAGCTGCTCGCCCATGATGTCGGGCAGCGAGCCGTCGCGCGGGACGGGCTTGCCGTCGTGCGCCGGGATGGAACCGAAGTACTTCTCGACCCAGGCGAGGGTCTGCTCCGGGTCGATGTCGCCGACGACCGACAGGACGGCGTTGTTGGGCGCGTAGTAGGTGCGGAAGAACGCGCGCGCGTCCTCCAGGGTGGCCGCGTCCAGGTCCGCCATCGAGCCGATCGGCGTGTGGTGGTAGGGGTGGCCCTCCGGGTAGGCGAGCGCGGTCAGCTTCTCGAAGGCCGTGCCGTAGGGGACGTTGTCGTAGCGCTGACGGCGCTCGTTCTTGACGACGTCCCGCTGGTTCTCCATCGACTCGTCGTCCAGGGCGGCGAGCAGCGAGCCCATGCGGTCGGCCTCCAGCCAGAGGGCGAGCTCCAGCTGGTGGGCGGGCATGGTCTCGAAGTAGTTGGTGCGCTCGAAGCTGGTGGTGCCGTTGAGCGAGCCGCCGGCACCCTGGACGAGCTCGAAGTGGCCGTTGCCCTTCACCTGGGCGGAGCCCTGGAACATCAGGTGCTCGAAAAGGTGAGCCAGGCCGGTACGGCCCTTGACTTCGTGCCGGGAACCGACGTCGTACCAGAGGCAGACCGCCGCGACCGGGGTCAGGTGGTCCTCGGAGAGCACCACGCGCAGACCGTTGGCCAAGCGGTGCTCGGTCGCTGCCAGGCCTCCGGAGCCTGTCTCGGCCGTGGTCGTGTGACCCATGGGCATGTACGTCCCTTCGCTCGCGGAAGCGGTCTCGAACCGCGGTTTTTCTGCCGGTCCTGCCACTGTATGCAAGCGCGCGGGGACCCGGCGAAGTTCCCGCACGACGTACGCCCAGAGCGGATCGCCCCGGCGGATCGCGTAGCCTGCGTCCCACCCGCTCTGTGACGGCTTCCGGCACCGGGGCGGGCCCGCGTAGACCGGGTCCTGGCCCGGGTTGTCAGTACCACGGTCCACAATGGTCCGCGTCAGATCCGTTCACGCATGAGCAAGGAGCCGGCAGCGATGGCCCGCCGCAGCACGAAGACCCCGCCGCCCGACGACTCGTTCGAGGAGAGAATCCTCGACATCGACGTCGTGGACGAGATGCGCGGCTCCTACCTCGAGTACGCGTACTCGGTCATCTACTCGCGCGCCCTGCCGGACGCCCGCGACGGCCTCAAGCCGGTGCACCGGCGGATCGTCTACCAGATGAACGAGATGGGCGTGCGCCCCGACCGCGCCTATGTGAAGTGCGCGCGCGTGGTCGGCGAAGTGATGGGCAAGCTGCACCCGCACGGCGACGCGTCGATCTACGACGCGCTGGTGCGCATGGCCCAGCCGTTCTCGATGCGCGTCCCGCTGGTGGACGGCCACGGCAACTTCGGCTCCCTGGGCAACGACGACCCGCCGGCCGCCATGCGGTACACCGAGTGCCGGATGGCCGAGGCGACCAGCCTGATGACCGAGTCGATCGACGAGGACACGGTCGACTTCTCGCCCAACTACGACGGCCAGGAGCAGGAGCCGGTGGCGCTGCCCGCCGCGTTCCCGAACCTGCTGGTGAACGGCTCGTCGGGCATCGCCGTCGGCATGGCGACCAACATGCCGCCGCACAACCTCGGCGAGGTGATCGCGGCCGCCCGCCACCTGATCCGCTACCCGAACGCGGACCTGGAAACGCTGATGAAGCACGTCCCGGGCCCGGACCTGCCCACCGGCGGCCGGATCGTCGGCCTGGAGGGTGTCCGGGACGCGTACGAGACGGGCCGCGGCACCTTCAAGATCCGGGCCACGGTGGCGGTGGAGGCGGTGACGGCCCGCCGCAAGGGCCTGGTCATCACCGAACTGCCGTTCACGGTCGGCCCCGAGAAGGTCATCGCCAAGATCAAGGACCTGGTCAACGCCAAGAAGCTGCAGGGCATCGCCGACGTCAAGGACCTCACCGACCGCGAGCACGGGCTGCGTCTGGTCGTCGAGATCAAGAACGGCTTCGTGCCCGAGGCGGTCCTGGAGCAGCTCTACAAGCTGACGCCGATGGAGGAGTCCTTCGGCATCAACAACGTGGCGCTGGTGGACGGCCAGCCGCTCACGCTGGGCCTGAAGGAGCTTCTCGAGGTCTACCTGGACCACCGCTTCGAGGTGGTCCGCCGGCGCAGCGAGTTCCGCCGCACCAAGCGCCGCGACCGTCTGCACCTGGTGGAGGGCCTGATCACGGCCCTCGTCGACATCGACGAGGTCATCCGGCTGATCCGCTCCAGCGAGAACAGCGCGGACGCCAAGCAGCGCCTGATGGAGCGCTTCTCGCTGTCGGAGATCCAGACGCAGTACATCCTGGACACCCCGCTCCGCCGTCTCACCAAGTACGACCGCATCGAGCTGGAGGCGGAGAAGGAGAAGCTCACCGCGGAGATCGCCGAGCTGACCCGGATCCTGGAGTCGGACGCGGAGCTCCGCAAGCTGGTCTCGGCCGAACTGGCCGCGGTCGCCAAGAAGTTCGGCACCGAGCGGCGCACGGTCCTGCTGGAGGCGTCCGGTGCGCCGGCGGCCGTGGTGCCGCTCCAGGTCGCCGACGACCCGTGCCGGGTGCTGCTGTCCTCGACGGGCCTGCTGGCGCGCACGACGAACGGCGAGCCGTTCCCGGCGGACACCGACGGCAGGCGGGCCAAGCACGACGTGATCGTCTCCGCGGTCCCCGCGACCGCGCGCGGCGAGGTCGGCGCGGTGATCTCGACGGGCCGCCTGCTGCGCATCAACGTCGTCGACCTCCCCCAGCTCCCCGAGACGGCGGCCGCCCCGACCCTCGCCGGCGGCGCGCCCCTGTCCGAGTTCCTCTCCCTGGAGGATGGCGAGTCGGTGGTCTGCCTGACCACGCTGGACGAGTCCTCACCGGGTCTCGCCCTCGGCACCGAGCAGGGCGTGGTGAAGCGTGTGGTGCCCGACTACCCGTCCAACAAGGACGAGTTGGAGGTCATCACCCTCAAGGAGGGCGACCGGATCGTCGGCGCGGTGGAGTTGCGCACCGGCGAGGAGGACCTGGTCTTCGTCACGGACGACGCACAGCTGCTGCGCTACCAGGCCTCCCAGGTGCGTCCGCAGGGCCGTCCGGCGGGCGGTATGGCGGGCATCAAGCTCACGGAGGGCGCGAAGGTCATCTCCTTCACGGCGGTCGACCCCGCGGCCGACGCGGTGGTCTTCACGGTGGCCGGCTCGCGCGGCACACTCGACGACTCGGTCCAGACGACGGCCAAGCTGACCCCGTTCGACCAGTACCCGCGCAAGGGCCGGGCCACCGGCGGCGTGCGCTGCCAGCGGTTCCTGAAGGGCGAGGACTGCCTGTCCTTCGCCTGGGTGGGCCCGGTCCCGGCCAAGGCGGCCCAGAAGGACGGCTCCCCGGCCGAACTCCCGGAGATGGACCCGCGCCGGGACGGCTCCGGCGTGTCGCTGCCGAAGACGGTGTCGGTGACGGCGGGCCCGGTCTAGGCCCCGTACCCGTCGTCAGGGCCTTCCGCGAGGCCCTGTGCGCCGTCGTCGGGGTCCTCCGCCGGGCCCTGGACATAGCGCAGGACGCCCCACATGCCGTGCTCGTCGGCGTGTGGGGCGTCGTTCGTGCACGCCTCCAGCTCCTTGCGCAGCGCGGCCGTGTCGATGCCTGAGCCGATCAGCACGAGCTGCGTGAGCCGCTCCTCCTCGTTCCCCCAGGCTTCCGGGTAGAAGCGCAGGAACCGCCCCACGGCATGCACGGCGTACCGGTTGGCCGTGTCGTACGGCCCGAGGTCGACGTACCCCTTGATCCGGTAGAGCCCCTCGGGACGGCTGTCGAGGAAGGCCATCAGCCGACGGGGGTCCAGGGGCAGCGCGGCGGCGAAGGACAGGCTGTCGTAGGCGGTGTGCAGATGTCCCTCGTGCGTGCCGTCGTCGTGGCGGTCGTGCAGGTCGTCGAAGGACAGCTGTCCGATGCGCTCCTCGCCGGGCCGGCAGTCGAAGAGGAACCCGGGGTCGATACGGCCGTAGGTCGCCGGGACTACGGCGGCCCCCCGATCGCTGAGCGACCGTACGAGCCCGAGGACGCGTTCGGCGCCTTCTGCGGCCCGGTCGAGCTTGTTGACGACGACCAGGTCGGCCAGGGCGAGGTGCCGGTCGATCTCGGGGTGCTTCGCGCGCGTGCCGTCGAACTCGGCGGCGTCGACGACCTCGACGAGGCCGCCGTAGACGATCCCGGGATGCTCGCTGGCGAGCAGCATCCGGACGAGTTCCTGGGGTTCGGCGAGACCGCTGGCCTCGATCACGATGACATCGACGCCGGTCGCGGGGCCCGCGAGCCGCTCCAGGTAGACGTCCAGTTCGCCGGCGTCGACGGCACAGCACAGGCACCCGTTGCCGAGCGAGACAGTCGAGTCGCCGAGGGCCCCGGCCACGGCCATCGCGTCGATCTCGATGGCCCCGAAGTCATTGACGATCGCCCCGATCCGGCTGCCCCCGCTGCGGTGCAGCAGGTGGTTGAGGAGCGTGGTCTTCCCGGACCCCAGGAATCCGGCGAGGACGACTACCGGGATCTGTCGGAGGGTGGGGTGCTGCTCCAACGGGGGCCTCTTTCGCACGGGCGGGGGTGGCGGGCCGGTCCAGGATAGGAAACCGCCGGACCGGACACCGCGACCCGTTCCGGCTACGCGGTGAAAGCGTCGGCCACCCCCGGCTCCGGCCCCACATACCGTGCCACCGGTCGGATGATCTTCGAGTCCGTCGCCTGTTCCAGGATGTTGGCGCTCCAGCCGATCGCGCGGGCCGCCGCGAACGTGGGGGTGAACATCTCGCGCGGCAGGCCGCACAGTTCCATGACCACGCCCGCGTAGAACTCGACGTTGGTGTGGAGTTCGCGGCCGGGCTTCAGCTCGGCGAGTATCCGCTCGACGTGGCGTTCGACCTCTACGGCGAACTCGACCCGGGGGCCGCCGAAGTCCTGGGCGATCTGGCGGAGCATCCGGGAACGCGGGTCCTCCGTACGGTAGACCGCGTGCCCGAAGCCCATCACCCGGTCACCGGCGAGGACCCGTGCGCGGATCCACGGGTCGATCCGGTCCGGCGTCGCGATCGCGTCCAGGGTGTCCAGCGCGCGGCTCGGCGCACCCCCGTGCAGCGGCCCGGACAGGGCTCCGACGGCACCTACGAGGCAGGCCGCGACATCCGCACCCGTCGACGCGATGACGCGCGCGGTGAATGTTGATGCATTGAATCCATGATCAATGGTTGAGATCAAGTATTGCTCGACCGCACGCGCCTGCCGGGGATCCGGTTCCGCGCCCGTCAGCATGTAGAGGTAATTGGCCGCGTACGACAGGTCCTCGCGAGGTTCCACCGGGTCGAGCCCCCGACCCAGCCGGTACAGAGCCGTGAGCAGCGTCGGTACGGCCGCGCAGGCGGCGACCGTGTCGGCGCGACGCCGGTCCGCATCGATGTCGTAGACCGGCCGGAATCCCTTGGCGGCGCCGAGCAGCGAGAGGGCGGTGCGCAGGCCGGCCAGCGGGCCGGACGTGCCGCTCGCCGCGGCCACCGCGGGCAGGGCCGTCCGGACCTCGGCGGGCAGGCGCCGGAGCGCGGCGGTCTCGGCGGCGAAGGCGGCCGCGCGCTCCGGGTCCGGCAGTTCACCGTGGATCAGGAGGTGCCAGACGTCCTCGAAGCCACGGGTGCGGGCGAGTTCGACCGCCGAGTACTGGCGGTAGTGGTAGAAGCCCTCGCTCCCCCGGACGTCGCCGACCTCGGTGTCGGTGACGACGACGCCGGCGAGCCCGCGCGGCACCTCGACAAGGGCCGACGCACTCCTGTTGACGGTCATGACCTGCCTCCGCTTTCCTCCTTGAACTTGATTCGACTGTCCATCATTGACGATACGGCTGTCAATATTGATTGAATCAACCGTCTAGCTCCGCGAACACGATGAACGCCGGTTGCGGAACACGCGTCTCCGTCAGCGGGGACAGCGCCCCGTCGTCGCCGTCGACCGCGTACGAGCGCACCAGGTCGGCCGGCCGGTCGGCGACGAGCAGGAACGTGCCCGACGGATCGAAGGTGAAGCTGCGGGCCGCGACGCCCGGGTGGAGGGAGCGGGCGATGCGGACGTCTCCCGCGCGAGTGAGCGTGCCGTCGTCGGCGACGCGGAACCAGGCGACGGAGTCCTCCCCGCGGTTGTTGACGTAGACGAACCTGCCGTTCGGGTGGACCCGTACCTCGGCGGGTTCGTTCAGGCCCCGGTGGTCCGGCGCGGCGGTCGGGACCTGGTCGAGCGGGCGCAGCCGGCCCGACTTCCGGTCGAACGCGAACGACGCCAGGCCGGACGAGAACTCGCAGGTGACATAGACCCGGCCGGAGCCGGGGTCGAAGGCGATGTGGCGAGGGCCCGTCTCCGGCGGGCACGTGTACGTGTGCACGAGGTCGAGCGTGTCGCCGAGCGCGTGCACGAGGATGCGGTCGGTGCCCTTGTCGGCCACCAGCACATACCGGCCGGAGGGGTCGACGACCGCACAGTGCGCGTGGGCGCTCGACTGGGCGTGTCCGCCGGCCTGCGGCGAGGAGTTCGGGTCCGGGCCGTGGCCGGGCAGCACCCGTACGTCCCGGAGCTCGCCGATCCGGCCGTCCGGTTCCAGGCCGTAGAGCAGCACGGTCGAGTCGTCGTAGAGATACCCCACGGTCCAGGTGCCGTCGTCCGCGCGGAAGACGTGTTCCACGTGGTCGAAGTCGCCGTGGTTGGCGGTCACCAGGACGCCCCGGTGCTCGTCGAGTGCGAGGTAGGTGGGCCGGGGGCCGGGCGCGGGGCGGGAGTTGAGCCAGGTGAGGCCGCCGTCCCGGGCGGACACGGACAGAGCGTGCACGCTCGCGGGCGGCTCGACCGGGCCACGGCCGTCGTTCTTGCGCTCGTCCACCGCGTACAGCGTCCGGGTCGACGGGGAGTAGGCGAGGTAGCCGGCTTCCCGGGGTTCGGTGACTCTGCTCAGCGGCGTGAGCTTTCCGCCGTCCGGGCTCACGGCGAGCGCGGTGATGCCACCCGCGCCGGCGTCGGAGGAGCTGCCGTAGCTGCCGATGTAGGCGATGAGGCGAGGTGTCGGTTCCGTGGTACTCATGCGGCCAGCAGCCTCCGCAGCATCTCCTGGTGACGGCGGACCTGGTCCACCTCGTCCATCAGGTCTTCCCTGCCCCGGTCCTGTGAGTAACGCTGTCCCTCGTACTCGGAATTGACGTAACCGTCGAAACCGCCGTCCTTGAGGGCGCCGATCGCGGCCTCGTAGTCGATCGCGATCTCCTGGTACTCCCCCGGCCGGTCCGGCACCGGGGACATGTGGTTGAACTTGCCGTGGACGTGGGTGACGTGCGGCGCGAGCTCCCTGAGGGTGTCCGCCGAGGTCCGGGAGAGGGTGAGCGCCTCCGCCACGACCCTGTATTCGGCCTCCTTCGGGCCCTCGACGCGTTCGTCCGTGAAACGCTTCACGCCCTCGAACGCCTCGGCGAACACCGCCTCACCGGTCCCCTTCGTCAGGAACCGGTTGAACTCGGAGCGCAGGTTGCCGGCCGTGTGCCGGGCCATGTCGACGAGGTCGAACGGTGCCTCGCCCCGGCGGATCCGCAGCGCCAGCTCCACGGAGGCCTCGCAGGCCTCGCGCCGGGCACCGCGCCGCTCGAACCAGGCCAGCTGCACCTCCGAGGCCCGGAACTGGAAGATGCCCAGGTCGGGCACGATCCCCAGGTGCCTGGTCCCGGTGCGCTCCACGACGTCGAGGATCTCGCCGACCTCCCGGCCCTCCAGGGTCATCGGCTGGTGGATCTCCTTGCCGAGCCTGATGTCGAGCGTCTCGGCGAGCGGCAGTGCGGAGACGAGCACCTCGATCGGTACGACGGACAGGACCCGTACGTTGGTGAAGCCGAGGGACTTCGCCAGGCTGATGTCGTGGCGGAGCCGGTCGGCGCACTCCTCGACGGTCATGACGTGGTCGCGGAACTGCAGGACGTCCATGCCGACGTCCATGGCGACGGGCCTGGTGCCGTAGGTCTCCATCCACTCGCACCACTGGCGCCGGAAGTCGTCGCCCGGGTCCGGGTAGCGCAGGGACATCTCGTCGACGAGCTCGATGCCGTCGGCGCCGCCGAGGTTCCGGCCGACCTCTCGGATCTGCGCATGCAGGTCCAGCTCCTTGAAGAACTGGGCCTGCTGGTAGCTGTACAGCGACACACCGCGCTGGATGGCCATCAGTTCTCCTCCGTCTCGGCGAGGTCCGTCTCGGCAAGGTCCGTCTCGGTGAGGTCCGTCTCGGTGAGGTCGAGCGTGTAGGCGACGATGTCGGGGGCCTTGTCGGAGCCCGCTCCGGAACCCGGCTTCGGCGGGTGCTTCACCCATTCCTCGTCGGTGGGCAGGTAGCCGTAGGCGGCCAGGACGGACTGCTGGAAGCGGACCCTGTGTCCGCCGGGGGCGAGTCCGCCGGGGGCGGCGACGTGCAGGATCGCCTCGTCGTCGTAGTCCCAGTGTTCGTGGACGGCGGTGCGGATCTCGTCGAAGGTCCGGGGCGGTCGGGCGTTGATCTCGAAGGTCTGGGCGGTCGTGGGGTACTCGGTCCCGTCGACCTCGATGTAGTAGCCGTTGTGGAGGGAGAGGTAGCAGCCGCGGTAGTTGGCGTGGCGGACGGCGAGCGTGAAGCCCACCGTCCGGCCGTCGCGGGCCTCGTTGCGCAGGCTGTCGGGGCGGATCAAGAAGTTTTCGAACATTCCTTGCACCAGGTGGGGTCGCGGGGTGATCAGAGGCGGGTGATCGCAGACGGCGTGGTCAGCGGTGGCGGTGGAGCGATCCGTCCGCGTGCTCGCGGGCGATGAACTCGCAGGCGCGTGCGGTGAGGGCCATGATCGTCAGGGTCGGGCCGACCCCGCCGTTCGACACGTAGCAACTGGCGTCCGTGGCGAAGAGGTTGGGGACGTCCCAGGCCTGGTTGTGTGCGTTGAGGACGGACTTGGCCGGGTCGTCGCCCATCCGGGCACCGCCGCACTCGTGGATCGCCGCGCCCATCGCCAGGCTCCGCTTGATCCCGAGCCGGAAGACCGCCCGGCTGACCGGGTCGGCGTCGGGCCAGATCTTCCTGGAGTCCAGGCCGAGCGCGGAGGCCGCGAAGTTGACGCGGTATCCGCTCGCCTCGGCCATCTCGCGCAGGCCGCGGACCTGGGCGCGCATCAGGGCCCGCTCGTTGTCGGTGATCCCGAGGTGGATCCGCGGGATGGGGATGCCCCAGGCGTCGGTGCGGCGCGCATGCAGCGTGATGCGGTTGTCGTAGTACGGCAGCATCTCGCCGAACCCCATCAGGCCGACGACACCGCCGGCGCCCTCCGGGACGGGCATCCGGCCTATCGTGCCCTGCACCGACCAGCCGCGGGCGAACGCGGAGTTGGCGGTCTTCGCGTCGACGTTGTCGAAGTGCGGGATGTAGACGCCGCCGATCGGCGGGTAGTACGGGTCCGGCGGCGCGGGGTCCTCCGTCGCCTCGGCCCCGGGGTGGTGCGGATCGTCGCCGAACAGCAGGCTGGGGGTCTGGTCCATGAAGTAGTGGCCCAGCAGGCCGGAGGAGTTGGCCAGTCCGGTGGGGTGTGCGGTGCCGCCGGAGTTGAGCAGCAGCCGGACCGTCTCGATGGCCGACGCGCACATCACCACGACGTCCGCGTAGACGCGGTGCTCGGTCCTGGTGTTCCGGTCGATGAAGACCGCGCCGTCGGCGAGGCCCGTCCTCGGGTTGACCGTGATCCTGTGCACGATCGCGTCCGTGCGCGTGGTCAGCCGTCCGGTCGCGCGGGCCGCGACGATCCCGAGCGGGACCCGGTGCAGGTTGGGGGCCGCGTAGCGCCAGGGCACGACGTGGCGGTTCGCCCAGCGGCCCTCGACCGTGGCCTTGAACTCCTTCTCCGCCGTGGTCAGCGGCGACGGCCCGCGGTAGTTGCCGTCCGGCAGGTTGGGCAGCCCGTCGGCGGTGCCGTAAAGACCCGTGAACTCCTCGACCCGGTCGTAGTACGGGGCGAGGTCCGCGTAGGAGAAGGGCCAGTCCTCGCCGTGCCCGTCGCGTGACGCGGCCTTGAACTCGTGGTCGGAGGAGCGCAGCAGCACACGTCCGTAGGCGTGCAGGCGGCCGCCGAGCTGGCGGCCCCGGATCCACAGGAACTCGCTGTCGGAGGCGTACGGGTGCTGCCAGTCGTTGACGAGGAACGGGCTGGTCTGGTCCTTGAACATGGCCCGGCGGGCCTGGATGTACTGCCCCCGCAGGCCGGAGCGGAGCCGGCCGCCGAGGCCGATGCTCATCGCCTTGGGCGCCGACGGGGGTGCCGGGGTGAAGTCCGCCTCCGAGATGTCGCGGCCGGCCTCCAGGAGGAGCACCTCCAGGCCGCGTTCGGTCAGTTCCTTGACGGCGATGCTGCCGGCCGCGCCGGAGCCGACGACCAGGGCGTCGTAGCGCTTGTCGAGGGACGTCATGCCCGGCACCCGCCTTCGGCTGTCACGTCGTGGATGTCATGTGTCCTGTGCACAGTGCTTCGGTTCTCTCTGCTGCGAGGTCGCGGTCCGCCCGCCGGGCGGCTCCGCATGGACGGCGACGGCGGTGGTCGCCGTCGGGCCGCGGACCTCGCGCAGACCGAGCCGTCTGCTGCGTTCCCAGGCGCCGAGGGCGGGCGCCGGGACCGGACGGGGTGCCGTGCGCGGCGGCTTGCGGTCGGAGGCGTCGACTGGCTGCGGCATGGTCTCCACCTGTTCCCTCTCCGCTCGCTGGTCTGTTCCCGTCCGGTCCGGCATGGCCTCCCTCACGCCGGAAGGGGCCCGGCCCTCATGCCGGAAGGGGCCCGGCCTCCTGGTCGCGGGGTTGGCGGAACAGGAGCCCCCAGAGCAGGGCCGCGAGCGCCGCCGTGGCGATGGGCAGGGACCAGACGGCGGTCCAGTCGCCGGGGGTGCCGTGTGCGCCCACGGTCGCGTTGTAGATCTCGCCGGAGACGAACGAGCCGATGAAGGCGCCGATGCCGGAGACGACGAGGATGAGCATCCCCTGGGCCTGGGCGGCGAGTTCGACCGGCGCGACCTGGCCGATGTACATGGCGGCGAGGACGAGGAAGAAGTCGTTGCAGATGCCCTGGAGCACGATCGCCGTGATCGCGAGCCAGTTGCCGCTGTTCGCCGCCTCGATGAAGAGGACGAACCGCACGCCCCACATGCACATGCCGGCGAAGATGGCCCACTTCATCCCGAAGCGCTTGAGCATGAACGGGATGGTGACGATGAAGGCGACCTCGGAGGCCTGTCCGAGGGCGAGCACACCGGCGACGTTGCTGATCCCGAGAGCTCCGAGGTAGGTGGACGCGTAGGTGTTGTAGACGCCGAGCGAGACGGAGGTGAGCACGGCGCAGCCCATCAGCACGGCGAAGTTGCGGTGGCGCAGCAGCCGGAAGGCCTTGGCGCCCACCAGGTCGCCGAGGTCGAAGCGCACGCCCCGCGCGGGTGGCGGGGTGGCCGGCAGCGTGAAGGAGTAGAGGCCCAGGGCGAAGCCGGCGACGGCCGTCACGTAGAAGACGCCGACCGAGGCCGACAGGCCGAGCCAGCCCACGGCGAACCCGGCCACCACCCAGCCCACCGTGCCGAAGACCCGGATGTAGGGGAAGTGCCGCTTGTCCGAGCCGAGGTGCCGGAAGGCGATGGCGTTCGCCAGGCCGAGGGTGGGCTGGAAGAACAGCATGTAGACGAAGATCAGGGCGAGGGCGAGGGTGCCGTTCCCGGCGCGTACGACGGCCGGCAGAGTCAGCATGACAGCGCCGCCTGCCAGATGTGCGACGCCGAGGCCCTTCTGCGAGGGGAGGAAGCGGTCTCCGATGGCGCCGAGCAGCATCGGGGAGACGATCGCGGCGACCGCCGCCAGGGTGTAGGCCGTGCCGATGACGGAGGCCAGGCCGTTCGTGGCGAGGACCAGGCCGAAGGTGGCGAACCAGGAGCCGAAGACCACGAATTCGAGCAGCATCATCACGACGAGCTGTACGAATGTCTTCCTGTTGCCGCTGTGCGACTCTTCGGCCGCCGCAGGGGAGGGTGCGGCCGACTGTGACGCCTCATCAAAGCTCGTCGGGTGACTCATCATTGAGATCCTTTTGACAACCATTCGAGTTCTGAACGTTCTCCCACCGATGAAGAGGGTCGACCCAGTCGACTTCCGGGTGGTTTTCAGCGATCAGTGCCCGCAAGGGGGATGTTGTCGCGCCACAGGGGCCCGCTGCCCCGCGCGCCGAGCGCGTCTCGCGCTTACCAATAAGCGTCCCGCTTGGTGCGCGGCGGAGTCTGTTGCACTCCGCGACGCCCTAGCTCCCGGTTATCGTATGATTTCCGCAGTGTTTGTCAACGATTTCAGTCGCGACTATTCAGATCTCGAATGATTTGCGGTTGACGAGCGGCTTTCGAGGGCTTCGACCAGGCGGGAAGCGTGCTGACGCCCTGTCCGGTCTCCGCGAGTACGGCGGCGACTCCGCCGAACAGGGTCGCGTCGTCGCCGAGCCTGGCCGGGCAGACCCGGATCGACGGGGACACGGCGCGCAGGCTGTGCATCTCCACCGACGACTGAATACCGTCGAACACCAGGGCGCCCGCCTCGCTCAGCGTCCCGCCGACGGCGATCACGCTCGGCGCCATGAGCTTGGCGGTGCTGGCGAAGGCCCGCCCCAGATGGCGCCCTGCCTCGTACAGCACCCGGCGGCAGGCGGGGTCGCCGCGGCGTGCGCCGTCGACGACCTCGCGCAGGCTGCCTCGGGAGCTTCCGGACGCTTCGAGCGCGAGCAGGATCGACCGCTCGGACACGAACGTGGTGAGGCAGCCACGGCTGCCGCAGAAGCAGACCGGGCCGCCGGGCTCCAGGACGATATGGCCGATCTCGCCGGCCAGGCCGTCGCCGCCGCGGTAGATCCGGCCGTCGATGACGAGCCCGCCGCCGACCCCCGCGGCGCACATGACGTAGAGGAAGTCCGCGGCGCCCTGGCCCGCTCCCCAGGTCCATTCGGCCAGGGCGGCGAGGTTGGCGTCGTTCTCCGCGATCACGGGGATGCCGAGGTCGTCCTCCAGGGTCTTGGCGACCGGGAGGTCCGTCCACTCGGGGAACTGCAGCCGCGCCCAGGACGCGACGGCGCCGGTGGCGCGGGCGAGGGGGGCCTGCATGCCGACGGCGACACCCGCGAAGTCCCGCGGGCCGAGGCCGGCCTCGGCGGTCAGGGAGCGCACCATGTCGACGACGAGCGCGGGGCTGCCGCCCTCCCCCTGCAACGGCACACAGGCGTCGAGCCGGACCCGGCCGCCGAAGTCGAAGAGCGCGGCGCGCATGGCGGCGACGTTCACCTGTACGGCGACGACGGCGGCGTGGCTCGCGACCAGGGCGACGAGCGACTCCCGGCCGTTGACCGGCCGTACCTCGGCCACTCCGTCCGCACGCAGCGTCTTGACGATGGCGTTCACCGTCGCCGGCGACAGTTGCGTCCGGCGGGCCAGGGCCGCCTGCGAGGAGGGGCCGTCCAGGCGCAGGGCGTCGAGCACCCGCCGCACGTTCCCCTGCCGGACGCCGGACGCCGACCTGGCCGACCTGGCCGGCTTGGCCGACTCGGCCGACCTGGCATCGCCGCCGCCGCGCGGTGTGCTGCCGTGCGATGCGCTGCTGTGCGGTGTGCCGCTGTCATCCTCGCCGTGAGCCACGGGACGACGATACGACCCGCCGATCGCGCCCCGCACCAGACGTCCGCACCAGGCGAAACCGGCCGGCGCCGGGCGGGGGGCGACCGAGTGGGGTCACTGGTTGCTGAACGCCGAGTCGAAGGCCGCCTTCGGCAGCGGCCACAGGGCGGAGCGGATCCGGCCGACGGCCTCCGCCGCGCCGTGCAGCCGGTCCATGCCCGCGTCCTCCCACTCCACCGAGACAGGGCCGTCGTAGCCGATGGCGGCCAGCGCGCGGAAGGCGTCCTCCCAGGGCATGTCGCCGTGGCCGACGGAGACGAAGTCCCAGCGCCGGCGCGGGTCGCCCCAGGGCAGGTGCGAGCCGAGGATCCCGGCGCGCCCGTACGGCGGCCGGACCCGGGTGTCCTTGCAGTCCACGTGGTAGATGCGGTCCGCGAAGTCCGTGATGAAGCCGACGGGGTCGACGCCCTGCCAGATCATGTGCGAGGGGTCCCAGTTGAAGCCGAAGGCCGGGCGGCGGCCGATCGCTTCGAGGGTGCGCTCGCTGGTCCAGTAGTCGTAGGCGATCTCGGACGGGTGGACCTCGTGGGCGAAGCGCACGCCCTCGGCGTCGAAGACGTCGAGGATCGGGTTCCAGCGGCGCGCGAAGTCCTCGTACCCCTCGTCGATCACCGCCTGGGAGACCGGCGGGAACATCGCCACGTACTTCCAGATCTTCGAGCCGGTGAACCCGACGACGGTGTCGGCGCCGAGCCTGCGGGCGACCCGGGCGGCGCGTTTCATGTCCTCGGCCGCGCGCTGCCGGACGCCCTCCGGGTCGCCGTCGCCCCAGACCTCCGGGCGCAGGATCGCCTGGTGCCGGAAGTCGATCGGGTCGTCGCACACGGCCTGGCCGCCGAGGTGGTGGGAGATCGCCCAGACCTTCAGCCCGTACCGCTCCAGGATCGCCTGGCGCTGAGGCAGGTAGTCGGGGTCGGCCTCGGCACGGGCCAGGTCCAGGTGGTCGCCGGAGGCCGCGATCTCCAGGCCGTCGTACCCCCACTCGCCCGCCAGCCGCGCCACCTCCTCGAACGGCAGATCCGCCCACTGACCGGTGAAGAGGGTGACCGGCTGCCGGGCCGGTTCCTGGCCCTGTGCCTGGCTCTGGTTCATGTGCAGCCTCCTTGGCGTTCCGGACACTTTAGCTTACGGTGAGCAAAAGTCGACCTTGCTGGAGTCATCACTCTCCGTTTTTTCGACCCGTTCACGCGTTAGCTCCTCCAGAGGGGATCCCCGGAGGAGAGCCTCCGAGGGATGGCCTCCGGGGGAGAGAGAAGAGGTGTGTGTCATGCGCGTCGCTGTCATCGGTACCGGCTTCATGGGGGCCGTGCATACCCGGTCCGCACTCGTGGCGGGCGGCGAGTTGGTGGGCGTGGTCGGGTCGACGCCCGAGAAGGGCCGCCGGGCAGCCGCGGAGTTCGGGGCCGGCCAGGGCTTCGACTCGGTCGAGGACGTGCTGCGGCACGGGGTGGACGTGCTGCACGTGTGCACACCCAACGCTACGCACGCGGAGTTCTGCCGTGCGGCCCTCGCCGCCGGTGTCCCGGTCGTCTGCGAGAAGCCGCTGGCCACCGACGCCGCGACCGCACGCGAACTCACCGAACTGGCGGCGGAGCGCGGGCTGGTCACCGCCGTGCCCTTCGTGTACCGGTACTACGCGTCCGTACGTGAGGCACGTGACCGCATCCGGCAGCCGGGGCATCGGCCGCCCTGGCTGATCCACGGCAGCTACCTGCAGGACTGGCTCGCCGACACCGGGGCCACCAACTGGCGGGTCGACCCGGCGGACGGCGGCGCCACGCGCGCGTTCGGGGACATCGGCGTCCACTGGTGCGATCTCGCCGAGTTCGTGACCGGGCAGCGGATCACCCGGGTGAACGCGTCCTTCGCCCGCGCGGTCCCGGCCCGGCCGGGGGCGGACGGCACCCCGCGCCCCGTCGAGACCGAGGACGGCGCGGTCGTACTCCTCGAAACCGACGCCGGCGCGATCGGATCGGTGGTGGTCAGCCAGGTCTCCGCCGGGTACAAGAACGCACTGTCGTTCTCCTTCGACGGGCCGGACGCCAGCTACGCGTTCCGCCAGGAGACCCCCGAGTCGCTGTGGATCGGCGGCCGCGACGCCAACGAGGTGCTGCTGCGCGACCCGAACCGGGCAGGGGCCCCCACCGGACGGGCGGCCCGCCTGCCGTCCGGGCATCCGCAGGGCTACTACGAGGCCTTCGCCGACTTCGTCGCAGACGCCTACGCGGCGATCCGCGGCGAGCAGGTCAGCGGGATGCCGTCCTTCGCCGACGGGCTGCGCGCGGCCGAGATCGCCCGGGCGGTCGTCGACTCGGCCCGCGGCGGCGGCTGGGTCGACGTGCCGACGGCGGAGAAGGTCCGGTCCGCATAGCCGTCGGGGCCGTTCAAGGAGGACGAGCGGACGGCCGGCTCAGCGCGCCCCCGCCAGCGGCACGTCGAGAGGGAACGGCTCGGTGAAGTCGCCGGTGCGTGCGCGGATCCCGCGAGGGCTCCCGTGCCGGAGCCACTGGTCGAGCAGCTCCGGGTGCAACAACTCGTCGATGGCCAGGGCCGCCGCTCCGACGACGCCCTCGGAACGGTCCAGGGCGACCCGGTCGATGACCAGTTCGTCGGTGGCCAGCGGCAGCGACCGTCTGGCCACGACCTCCGCGACGGGGTCCCGGAACACGTCGCCCGCCTGCGCCAGCACGCCGGCGAGGTAGACCGTCGACGGGTTGAAGACACTGACGAGCGTCGCCAGCTGCCCGCCGACCAGCTCACCCGCCCTGGTGACGAGTTCGGTGCTGACCCGGTCACCGGCCAGGCAGCCGTCGAGCACGTCGGTGACGGCCAGCGGTGCGTCCGTGCGCTCCAGACGCTCGGCCAGGAAAGCGCTCCGCCCCTCCAGGGCCGCCGCACGTGCGTCACGGGTGAGGGCCCAGCCGCCCGCGAACGCCTCGAGGCAACCGAACTTGCCGCACCGGCACCGGTGGCGGGACTCCTCGGCGACGATGGTGTGCCCGAGGTCGCCTGCCGCGCCGCGCGCGCCCCGGTGCAGCCGCCCCCTGGACATCAGGCCCAGGCCGATCCCGGTGCTCGCCTTCACGAGCAGGATGTTGTCGCCCGCAGCCGCCCGGGTCCGGCTCCAGGCGCCCAGCGCCATCAGGTTGGCGTCGTTGTCGACCCAGGCCGGCACGTCGTAGTGGGCTTCGAGCCGGTCCCGGAGCGGGAAACCGTGCCAGCCGGCCATGATCGGCGGCTGCACGGGCGTCCCGCGCGCGAAGTCGACCGGCCCGGGTACCCCCACGCACACGCCCCACAGGCGCTCCCGCAGCTCCGGGCTCAGCAGCCGCCCCGCCACGTCGACCAGTGTGGCCAGGGACGTCTCGGGGCCCGACTCGATGTCCCACGGCACCCGCCGGTCGGCGAGCACGGTCCCGTCGAGGTCGGTCACCGCGGCGTTCAGGTGGGTGGCGCCGAACACCGCGCCGAGGACGACACCTCGGCCGGAGGCGATCCGCAGGATGCGGGAGGGCCGTCCGCCGGTGGAGGGTGCCGGCTCGCCCTCGGCCACGAGGCCGACCCGGATCGCGTGGTCCACCCGCTGCGTGATGATCGTCCGGCCCAGCCCGGTCTGCCGGCCGAGGTCGGGCCTGGTCACGGCCGCTCCGCTCCTGATCAGGCTCAGGACCAGGGAGAGGGTACGGGTGTGGTCGGTCATGCAGTGAGCTTATGGTCCCGGCGACCTCCGCGACCTCCACGAGCGCCTACCTCCGCGACCACGAGCGCCGCCCTTCGGGACCTCCACGAGCGCCGACCCCCACGACCTCCGCGACCGTCGGCCCCCACCGCACTCCGGGTCCGCCGGCGCAGCACCGCGTGCGAAGCTGACCGCATGGAAACGTCACCCGACCGGCTCGGCGAGATGCCGCCGTTGAGCGACCGCGCGACACCGGCCTACCCCATCGCCTCGGTCGAGAACACGCTGCGCATCCTCCTGCTGCTGCGTGAGCGCGACCGCCTGACCCTCGCTGACGTCGCCGCCGAACTGGGTATCGCCCGCTCCAGCGCACACCGCCTGATGGCGATGCTGTCCTACTACGACTTCGTACGACAGGACTCGGCATCGCGTTCCTTCCGGCCCGGCGCCGCACTGATCGACGTCGGTCTGTCCGCCGTACGCGCCCTCGACATCCGGGTCCTGGCCAGGCCGGTGCTCACCGAGCTCGCCGCGTCCACCGAGATGACCGCCCACCTCGCCCTCCCCCGGGGCCGGGACGTCCTCTACGTCGACGGGGTCGAGAGCCGCCGGACCATCAGGGCGGCGCTGCGCACCGGGGACACGCTGCCGGCCCATGTCACGGGCGTGGGAAAGGCGCTGCTGGCGACCCTCACCGACGACAGGTTGCGCCAGCTGTACCGGGACGCGCCGCCGCAGGCCGTCACCGACCGGTCCGTCTCCACCGTGGAGGGCCTGCTGACGGAGATGCGGGCGGCGCGGGCGGCCGGATACGCCGTCAACCGCGGCGAGAGCGAGCCCGGAGTGCTGTCCGTCGGAGTGGCCGTCAGCCTGCCGGAGCCTGGCATGTTCGCCGGTATCGGCCTGGTCTGCCCGGAGTTCTCGGTCGATGCCGAGTGGGAGTCGCGCATCGGGACGCAGCTGAAGGCCGCGGCCGCCGAACTGACGAAAGAGATGAGCGCGTACCGCTTCTGAATCCTCCCGCCCTTTCCTGCCTCACCCTGGCTGCTTCTGAGGCCTCCTGACGCCTCCTGACGCCTGCTGATGTCTCCTGACGTCTTCTGGCGCCTGCTGAAGCGGCGCACGTCGCCGCGGCCGAGGACGAGGCCGGCGCATGCGGCGCCGGCGCCGGCGCCCAGGCCGTAAGAGGCGGGGCCGACAGCCCATGGGATTGGGACCGGTATGGGCCTCTGCCATGCCGACCGCGCCGGGCATCGCGGTGCCGATCTCCGCCCATTGTCCCGGGGCTCCCGGCACTCACCCGTGTTCCCGTCGCCGGCATCACCGGCTCCCGATTGTTGACAATTTCGCCGCCCGCACCTTGCGCAGGCATCCCACGTCACCTTACGGTTCTGGACAGCAGACCGGCATTCTGCTCATCAGACACGGAAAGGCGGGCCATGAGCCTCGAGAGCGTCGAGCAGGGCATCCAGCGGGCGGGCGGAGCGGTGGCACTGCTGCGGAACTCCCCGATCCGGCCGCACACCTTCCCGGTCGCGGCGGAGTTCACCAACTGGCGCACCGAGCAGCGGGCCTGGCGGGAGTCGGTCGCGTTGCTGGACCAGTCGCACCACATGACGGACCTGTACATCGAGGGCCCCGACGCGCTGCGGCTGCTGTCCGACCTCGGGGTGAACAGCTTCGCGAAGTTCGGCCCGGGCCGTGCGAAGCAGTACGTCGCCGTCAACCACGACGGTCACCTCATCGGCGACGCCGTCCTGTTCCACCTGGAGGAGAACCGGTTCGACCTCGTCGGCCACCCGATGGTCCTCGACTGGGTGCAGTACCACCTGGAGACGGGCGAGTACGACGCCACGACCGAGCGCGACGACAACTCCTACGACCGGGAGGCCGGGCGACCGCCCAAGGTGTACCGGTACGAGGTGCAGGGCCCGAACGCGGTCGCCCTGCTGGAGAAGGTCACCGGAGCCCCCGTACCGGCCGTGAAGTTCTTCCACATGACCACGCTCACCATCGCGGGCCGGCAGGTACGCGCCCTGCGGCACGGCATGGCCGGGCAGCCCGGTTTCGAGCTCTTCGGGCCGTGGGCGGAGGGCGAGGAGATCCGGGACGCCATCCTGGCCGCCGGGGACGAGTTCGGTCTGGTCCGGGCCGGCGCCAAGGCGTACTCCACCGCCAACCTGGAGTCGGCCTGGGTGCCCGCGCCGTTCCCGGCCGTCTTCTCCGGCGACCGGCTGAAGGGCTACCGCGAGTGGCTCTCCACCGCCGCGATGGGCTCGCTGGGCGGCTCGATGGACTCCGAGGACGTCACCGACTACTACGTGACGCCGTACGACATCGGCTACGGCGGCATCGTCGCGTTCGACCACGACTTCGTCGGCCGCGAGGCCCTGGAGGAGATCGCGAAGAACCCGCGCCGCACCAAGGTCACCCTGGTGTGGAACGCGGACGACGTCGCCGCCGCCATCGGCTCGCTGTACCGGTCCGGTGAACTGCCCGCCAAGTTCATCGAGTTCCCCAAGGCCCGATACGCCCTGCACCAGAGCGACAAGGTGCTCGCCGGCGGAGAGCTGGTCGGCATTTCCATGGATGTCGGCTACATAGCCAACGAACGGGCCATGGTCTCGCTGGCCACCGTCGACCTCGCCCACAGCGAGCCGGGCACCGAGGTCACCGTGGTGTGGGGCGAGAGCCCCAACTCGGCCAAGCCGGGCGTCGAGCCGCACCGCCAGGTGGAGATCCGCGCGACGGTGGCGCCGGCCCCCTACGTCGGGTTCGCGCGCGGCGCCTACCGCGACCGCTAGGACCGCTGGTTCCGCCCAGGCCACCTTCCCTGCGCCGATCCGAGCAAGGAGCATGATGACCCCTGTTTCCACACCCGCGCGCACCGGAGCAGCGCTGCTGCTACGGGACTTCTCCCTGGAGATGACGGGCAAGGACACCCCCAGACTGGAGGCCGCCGGCGAGTCCATCCCCGAGGGCACCCGTGTGAACGTGACGTACCTCGGCAACGAGGATCTGCCGATGCGGCGCACGGCGGCCCGGTCCGCGAGGCGCCTCGGATTCGTCCCGGTCCCCCATGTATCGGCACGCAGGCTGGGCTCGCGGCGGGACCTGGCGGAGTTCCTGGCCGCCCTGCAGGCCGACGGCACCGGGCAGAACGTCTTCGTCGTCGGCGGCGACCCGGCCCACCCCCACGGCCCCTACGGCGACTCGCTCTCCGTCATCCGTTCCGGACTGCTCCGGAAGTACGGCGTACGACAGGCCGGTATCAGCGGCTACCCGGAAGGACATCCGCAGATCCCGGAGACGGCACTGTGGTCGGCCCTTGAGCAGAAGGCGGCGGCACTCGCCGAGGAGGGGCTGAGCGGCGACGTCATCACCCAGTTCGGCTTCGACCCGGACGCGGTGCTCGGCTGGATCGAGCGGCTGCGGGAGCGGGGCGTCGACCTGCCGGTCCGGGTAGGCGTGCCCGGTCCCGCCGGGGTACGGCGGCTGCTGTCGTACGCCACCCGGTTCGGGGTCGGGACGAGCGCGTCCATCGCCCGCAAGTACGGGCTGTCCCTCACCAACCTCATGGGCACGGCCGGGCCGGACCGTTTCATCCACACCCTGGCCGAGCGCTACGACCCCACCGCCCACGGCGAGGTGAAGCTGCACTTCTACACCTTCGGCGGGCTGGGCGCGACCTCCGCGTGGATAGCCGGCTTCCGCGCCGAGGAGGACACCAAGTGACCGTCGCCCAGCAGGCCCCGGCCCTCGGGGCGCGCGGCTCCGCACCCGCGCATCAGGCCTCGCTGATCGTGCGGGGCACGGACCGCGTCGGCATCGTCGCCGCCGTCGGCTCCCTCCTCAGCAGCCGCGGCGCCAACATCGTCTCGCTCGACCAGTACTCCGACCCGGCCACCGGGGCCTTCTTCCAGCGCACGATCTTCTCCCTCGACGGTCTGCAGGCCGCCTTGCCGGGCGTCCGTGCGGAACTGGCAAAACGGCTGGCCGAGGACTTCGACCTCGACTTCACCCTGCGGGACCTGTCGGTGCCCAAACGGGTGGCGATCTTCGCCTCCAAGTCCGACCACTGCCTGCTCGACCTGCTGTGGCGGCACCGGCGGGGCGAACTCCCGGTCGGCATCGCCATGGTGATCTCCAACCATCCCGACACGGCCGAGGAGGTACGCGGCTTCGGCGTCCCCTTCTTCCACGTGCCGTCGACGGGGCCGGACAAGTCGGCGGCCGAGGCCGAACACCTGCGCCTCCTCAAGGACAACGTCGACTTCGTCGTCCTCGCCCGCTACATGCAGATCCTCTCCGGCGACTTCATCGAGAAGGCCGGAGTGCCGATCATCAACATCCACCACTCCTTCCTCCCCGCCTTCATCGGCGCCGGCCCCTACGCCAAGGCCAAGGAACGAGGCGTGAAGCTGATCGGGGCCACCGCCCACTACGTCACCGAAGACCTCGACGAGGGCCCCATCATCGAACAGGACGTCGTCCGCGTCACCCATGCCGACACCGCCGCCGACCTCCGCCGCCGGGGCGCCGACGTCGAACGGGCAGTGCTCTCCCGGGCGGTGCTCTGGCACGCCGAGGACCGGGTCGTCCGGCACGGCAACCACACCATCGTCTTCACATGAGCCGCTCTCCGCCGCGCAACACAACCTCTGTCAACATTGATCGAGTCAATCCATGCCGAAGCGGCTACGGTGACGCCCATGCGCGATCAACACCCCGCTCCCGGCAGTCCCGTGCGGCGGCTGAGCACCAGGGAGACCGCCGAGCTGCTCGGCGTGAAGCCCGAGACCGTGTACGCCTATGTGAGCCGGGGCCAGCTCAGCAGCAGACGCGAGCCCGGGGGCCGCGCCAGCACCTTCGACGCCAAGGAGGTGGAGTCGCTGGCCCGGCGCAACAGGCGGGAGGCCGCCGGGAGTCCGGGCTCCGGCGGTGATCTGTCGGTGCGCACCCGGATCACGCTGATCGACCAGGACCGGTACTTCTTCCGGGGGGTCGACGCCACGGAACTCGCCGCGCACCACTCCTACGAGGAGGTGGCCGAGTGGCTGTGGACGGGCCGCATGACCCGGGGCATGACCTTCACCGCCCCGGAGGCCACGGTCGCGGTCGCCCGCCGGACCGTCGACGCGCTGCCCGAGCACACCTCGCCCACCGACCGGCTGCGGGTCGCCACCATCGCCGCGGCCGCCGAGGACCCGCTGCGCTTCGACCTGTCCGAGGAGTCCGTCCTCGGCACCGCGCGCGTGCTGATCCCCACGCTCGTCGCCGCGCTCCCGGTGCAGCGTCGGCGGGGGCACGACGACGGCCCGCTGGCCCACCGGCTGTGGCGCCGGCTGACCGGCATCGACCCCAGCGACGCCGCGCTGCGCGTCCTGGACACCGCGCTCGCGCTGCTCGTCGACCACGACCTGGCCGCCTCCACCCTCGCGGTCCGGGTCGCGGCCTCCGCGCGTGCACACGCGTACGCGGCCGTGTCGGCCGGTCTCGGCGTGCTCGAAGGCCCCCTGCACGGCGCCTCCAGCGGCCTCGCCCACCGGCTGCTGGTCGATGTCCTCGACCAGGGCAGTGCCGTCACGGTGATCGCGGACGAACTCCGCGCGGGCCGCCGTATCCCCGGCCTCGGCCACCGCCTCTACGAGGGCGAGGACCCACGCGCGCGTGCGCTGTTCGCGCTGCTGGAGGAGGTCCCGCGCGCGGAGCCCGCCCTGCTGGCGGCCCGGGACATCGTCGCCACGACCGCCCGGCATGCCCCGCTGCACGCCAACGTCGACCTGGCGCTGGCCGTGTTCACGGCCTCCTGCGGCATGCCCGCCACCGCGGGGGAGACGATCTTCGCCGTCGCACGGACGGCGGGCTGGATCGCCCACGCCCTGGAGGAGTACGGCGAACGCCCGCTGCGCATGCGTCCCAGCGGCCACTACGTGGGCCCGAAACCGCCGCAGCCCCTGCCGTAACAGCCTCTTCGGCAACCCCTTCGGAGGCGCGAACGGACGAGGCCGGAAGTCACCCCGGGCAAAGTCAGGTTAGGCTCACCTCTGTGAGTAGGTGCGCAACCGTATCCCGGATGCTCGACGAGCCCGTTTCGGGTACCGCCGCCACCGCGACGACGTGGCTGCTGCTGGAACAACCCGGCCCGTGGGGTCCCAAGGCGCTCACTTCGAGCCATCTGGACCCCGCACTGGGCCGCGCCCTCGAGGCCGCCGCCAAGGGGACCGGCGTGCGGATCGCGCTCATCCGCCGCCCCGGCCGCCACGCCGACCCCGGCACCCCCGCCGTACGCCAGGTGTACGTCGCCCACACGGTGCCCGGGAACGTCTGGCTGCACAGCGCCACCACCCGCGACCCGAGCCGGCTGCTCGGCCTCGACTTCGCTGCGCTCGGCACGGGCGACCACCGTTCGTTCGGCACGGCGCTCGACGGCCGGCCGCACACGGGCAGCCCGCTCGCGCTCGTCTGCACCAACGGCAAGCGCGACCGCTGCTGCGCCCTGCTGGGCCGCCCGCTCGCCGCCGAACTGGCCGCGTCCGGCGTAGCAGGCACCTGGGAGGTCACCCATCTGGGTGGTCATCGCTTCTCGCCGACGGTCCTCGTCCTGCCGTACGGCTACGCGTACGGCCGTGCCGAGGCCCATGCCGTCAAGGAGGTCCTGCACGGCATCGACGAGGGCCGTGTGGTGCTGGAGGGGTGCCGCGGCTGCTCCGCCTGGGAACGACCCGGCCAGGCGGCCGAACTGGCCGTGCGCGAGGCGGCGGGCGAGTACGCGGCGGGCGCGCTGAGCGTCGTACGGACCGAGGGCGCGGCCCCGCGCTGGGAGGTCACCGTCGCCCACACCGACGGCCGCCGCTGGCGGGTGTGCGTGACCCAGGGCGCCTCGCTGCCGCCGCGCCCGGAGAGCTGCGGGGTGTCGGTGCTGGGGTCGCCGGCCCGGATGGACGTGGTGTCGCTGCGGGAGCTGCGGACGACGACGGCACTGGCGAGCTGACACGCGTTTCCCGTGTTTCTCGCATTTCCCGTGTTTCTCGCGCTTCGCGGTTTTCTTCAAGAACTGGTCAAGAGATACACGCCACACCCCCTTAAGCACGGCGTACCCGCGCACGTACCGTCGTGGGTATGAGCCCCACGCCCCCTGTGCGCCGTCTGCGTCCCCGGCTGCCCCGGAAGGTGTTCTCGCAGATCCTGTTGATGCAGCTGGCGATCGCGGCGGGCGTCGCCGTGCTCGCGACCGGGCTCTTCCTGGCCCCCCTGAGCAAACAGCTGGACCAGGAGGCGATGCACAGGGCGCTGGCGATCGCCCAGACCACCGCGCAGGACCCGCAGATCGCCGAGGGCGTCCTGACCACCGCGCCGAGCGTGAACGGACCGGTGCAGAAGGAGGCGGAGCGGATCCGGAAGGCGACCAACGCCGAGTACATCGTGGTGATGGACCGGGGCGGATTCCGCTGGTCGCACACCACGCCCTCGGAGATCGGCCGCCATGTCTCGACCGACCCCACGGAGGCACTGGACGGCCAGGAGGTCATGCAGATCGACAACGGCACCCTGGGCCGCTCCGCACGCGGCAAGGTGCCGCTGTACGACTCGAAGCACCGCATCATCGGGGCGGTCTCGGTCGGCATCGCCTACGACAGCGTGCGGGCGCGGCTGCTCAGCACCATCCCCGGGCTGTTCGCCTACGCCGGCGGCGCCCTCGCGGCCGGTGCGCTGGCCGCCTGGCTGATCTCCCGGAGGGTCCAGCGGCAGACCCGCGACCTGGCCTTCTCCGACATCTCCGCGCTGCTCTCGGAACGCGAGGCGATGCTGCACGGCATCCGGGAGGGCGTCGTCGCCCTCGACCGCAGCGGCCGTATCCGGCTGCTGAACGACGAGGCGAGACGGCTTCTGGGCATCGGTGACGAGGCCGTCGGCCGGTCCCCCGACGAGGCGCTCGGCACGGGCCGTACGACCGATGTGCTGGCCGGCCGGGTGACCGGCACCGATCTGCTCACCGTGCGCGGCCAGCGGGTCCTGGTCGCCAACCGCATGCCCACCGACGACGGCGGCGCCGTCGCCACCCTGCGCGACCGCACCGAGCTGGAGCAACTCGGCCGTGAACTCGACTCCACGCGCGGTCTGATCGACGCCCTGCGCGCCCAGGACCACGAGCACGCCAACCGCATGCACACCCTGCTCGGGCTGCTGGAACTGGAGATGTACGAGGACGCCGTGGAGTTCGTCGGCGAGGTGGTCGGCGACCACCGGGTCACCGCCGAGCAGGTCACGGAGAAGATCCAGGACCCGCTGCTGGCCGCCCTGCTGGTCGGCAAGGCCACCGTAGCGGCCGAACGCGGAGTCGCCCTGTGGGTGTCCGACCGCACCTGGCTCCCGGACCGGCTGATCGACCCCAGGGGCCTGGTCACGGTCGTGGGCAACCTGGTGGACAACGCGCTGGACGCGGTCGCCGGAACGCCGCACGCGCGCGTGGAGGTCGAGTTGTGCACGGAGGGGCGCGCGATCGTCCTCAGGGTGCGGGACACCGGGCCCGGGATCCCCGCGGCACAGCGGGAGCTGGTCTTCACGGACGGCTGGTCCACCAAGAAGCCGCCCACGCACGGCAAGCGCGGCATCGGGCTCTCCCTGGTGCGTCGGCTCGCCGAACGGCAGGGCGGCAGCGCGACCGTGGGCGAACCCGAAGGCGGGGGCGCCCAGTTCACGGTCGTGCTTCCCGAGGCGCTGACCGCGCCGGAACTGGAACGGGAGCCGGCGCTCACCCCGGCCGAGGAGGAGGCGCGATGATCGAGGTCCTGGTCGTGGACGACGACACCCGGGTCGCCCGGGTCAACGCCGCCTACGTCGACAAGGTGCCCGGCTTCCATGTGGCCGGCGAGGCCCACAACGCGGCCGAGGCCCTGCACCGGTTGGAGACCCTGCCCCGCCTCGACCTCGTCCTCATGGACCACTACCTGCCCGACGACACGGGCCTCGCGGTGGTCCAGGAGATGCGCCGGCGCGGCCACCAGACCGACGTGATCATGGTGACGGCGGCCCGGGACGTGTCGACCGTGCAGGCGGCGATGCGCCAGGGCGCCCTGCAGTACCTGGTCAAGCCGTTCGCGTTCGCGGGGCTGCGCGCCAAGCTGGAGGCGTACGCGCAGCTGCGGCGCACCCTGGACGGCGGCGGCGAGGCCGAACAGGCCGAGGTGGACCGCATCTTCGGCGCGCTGTCCGCGCCGTCCGAACCGGGGCTGCCCAAAGGGCACTCCCCCACCACCGCCGAGTTGGTGCGCCAGTCCCTGATGAGTGCCGAGGGCCCGCTGTCGGCCCAGGAGATCGCCGAGCGGACGGGGGTGAGCCGCCAGACCGCCCAGCGCTATCTGAAGCTCCTGGAACGCACCGGACGGGCCCGGCTGACCCTCAAGTACGGCGACGCGGGCCGCCCCGAACACCGTTACGTGTGGGCGACCCGCGGCTGAGACGTGTTACTTGGCCGCCTCGACGAACTCCGTGGTGTACGTCTTGCTGAGGTCGACATCTGCGTTCTGGATGTTCGTGTTGAACGCCTTGAGCACCTTCTCCACGGTCTCCGGGCCGTTCTCGGGCATCACCCCGTCGTCGGTGAACATCGGCAGCGTGCTCTTGATGGACTGCGTGTAGAGAGCCTTGTCGCCCTGGGAGTAGTCGGCGGGCATCTTGGCCGCGATCTCGGCGGCGCTGTGCGTGGACATCCACTTGAGCGTCTTGACGAATGCACTGACCAACTTCTGGACGGTGTCCTTGTGCCCGTTGACCCAGTCCGTCTGCATGTACAGGCTCGACGACGGGTACGGCCCGCCGAGCGCCTTCTGGGAGCCCTCCGGCGTCCGCATGTCCAGCAGGACCTTGCCCGCCTTCTTGTCCAGGATCGTCGCGACGGTCGGGTCGGTGGTCATACCGCCGTCGATGGAACCCTGCTGGAGCGCCGAGATGAAGGTCGCGCCCGCACCGACGGCGACCGGCGAGAAGTCGCTGACCTTCACCCCGTTCTTCACGGCGAGGTACTTGGTGAGGAAGTCGGTCGACGAGCCGAGGCTGGTGATGCCGAGCTTCTTGCCCTTGAAGTCCTTGGGCGAGGTGATGTCACCCGCCGCCTTGGTGGAGACGATCTCCACCTCGCCGGGCGCACGCGAGAACTGCACGACGGACTCCACGGCCTTGCCCTTGGTCTGGAGATCCAGCGTGTGGTCGTAGAAGCCGACCGTCCCCTGGACCTGCCCGGCGACGAGCGCCGTCTCGGCCTGGACGCCGGCCGGCTCGGTCAGCAGTTCCACGTTGAGGCCCTCGGCGTCGAAGTAGCCGAGCCGCTGGGTGAGCATCGCGGGCAGGTAGATGACCTTGTCCAGGCCGCCGACCATGATCTTGACCTTCGTGCCCTTGCCGGAGCCGGTGGAGGCCGTGCTCGCCACGTCGTTGGCACAGGCGGTGAGGGAGGAGACGGCGAGCAGGCCGGCGGCGGCCAGGGTGCTGTATCTGGCGGACTTGCGCATGCGGTTCACGTCCTTGTGAGAGGGCGGTGCGGGGAGGAGCGGAGGAAGCGGGAGAGGGGGGTCAGCTGTCGGAGTCCGACGGCTTCCACCGGAAGATGCGGCGCTCGGCGAAGGTGAGCAGTCCTTCGGCGGCGAGCGCGACGACGGCGAGGATGACCATCGCGGCGTACACACCGGCCGCGTTGAAGGTGCCCTGCGACTGCGCGACGAGCAGGCCGATGCCCTTGGTGGCGCCGATGTACTCGCCGACGATGGCGCCGATCAGGGCGAAGCCGAAGCTGACGTGGAGGCTGGTGAAGATCCACGAGGTGGCCGACGGGATGACGACCTGAAGGGTCACCCTGCGGTCGCTCGCGCCGAGGATCCGGGCGTTGGCGACCAGGTTGCGGTCGACCTCACGAGCGCCCTGGAAGGCGTTGAAGAACACCGGGAAGAACACCAACACGACGGCCGAGGCGACCTTGGAGGACGCACCGAGCCCGAACCAGATCACGAAGATCGGGGCGAGCACGATCCTGGGGATCGAGTTGAGCACCTTGATGTATGGGCCAAGGACATCGGCGAGGAAGGCGATCCGCCCGAGGGCGATGCCGAAGACCACACCGGCGATGACACCGATGACCCAGCCGAGCAACGCCTCGTAGAGCGTGTACCAGATCTGCTCGCCCAGGGGGCCGAGCGCGGTGCCGTGGGTCACCCAGGTCCAGATCTGGTCCCAGATCTTCGACGGCATCGAGAAGTTGAACGGATCGATGACCTTGGCCCGGGACAGGACCTCCCACAGGCCGAGGACGGCCACCAGGAGCAGGACGCGCACGGCGAACACGATCGCCTTGCGTCTGCGGGCGGCCTGGGCCCGCGACCGGGCGCGGTCCGGGCCGGCCTTGACCGTGTCGACGACCGGTGTGCTGAGCGTCTCAGGCGACATTGGCGGCACCCCTCTCGCGGGTGATGCGGACCTCTTCGCCGAGGGACTCCCAGATCTCGCGGTAGATCTCGATGAACCGCGGCTCCAGACGCACCGACTCGACCTTGCGGGGGCGGGGCAGGTCGATCTCGAAGACCTGCTTCACGGTCGCGGGCCCGGCGGTCATGACGACGACCTTGTCGGCCAGCGCGATGGACTCCTCCAGGTCGTGGGTGACGAAGACGACCGAGGCGCCCGTGCCCTCCCACAGCTCAAGGAGTTCGTCCGACATCAGGGCCCGGGTCTGCACGTCGAGCGCGGAGAACGGCTCGTCCATGAGCAGGATCTCCGGGTCGTTGACGAAGGTCGCGGCGAGCGCCACGCGCTTGCGCTGACCGCCGGAGAGCTGATGCGGATAACGGTCCTCGAAGGCGGCGAGACCGACCTTGGCCAGCCAGGCACGGGCCTTCTCCCTGGCCTCCGCCTTGGGCACGCCCCGGAAGCGGGGGCCGGCCATCACGTTGGACAGCACGGTCCGCCAGGGAAAGGTGGCGTCCTGCTGGAAGACGAAGCCGACCTTGTCGCCGACGCCGGAGACCGGCTCACCGGCCACCAGCACCTCGCCCTCGCTGGGCTCCTCCAGCCCGCTGACCAGGGTCAGCGTGGTGGACTTGCCACAACCCGTCGGCCCTACGACGGCCACGAACTCACCACGCCCCACGGTGAGGTCGAGGTCGCGGACAGCCGTGTGCAGACCCCCCGACGGGGTCTTGAAGATCTTGCTAGCGCCCCGTAGCTCGATGGCGGGGCTGGTGTCTGCGCTCATGGGCCGGGACGGTAGGTGTGACCCGGACCACGACAGCAGTCTTCTGGGCGCAAGCCGTTCTTTTGCTCGCAAGCATCTGTTGTGCTCTTTTTGCTCGCGCTACAACTGCGGAGCCGAAACACGGGCTTAACGCTCGCCGGCCTTGAAGGAGAGGCCTGATGATTGACGTCCTGGTGGTCGATGACGACTTCCGCGTCGCTGAGATAAACGCCAAGTACGTGGGGAAGGTTCCCGGCTTCCGGGTGGCCGCCCGCGCGCACAGCGCCGCCCAGGCCCTGGCCGCCGTGAACCGCGGCACCATCGACCTGGTCCTGCTGGACCACTACCTGCCGGACCGGACCGGCCTCGAACTCGTCCACCAGATGCGGGAGCAGGGCCACGGCACCGACGTCATCATGATCACGGCGGCCAGTGATGTGACCACCGTCCAGAAGGCGATGCGCCTGGGCGCCCTGCACTACCTGGTCAAACCCTTCACCTTCGCCGCCCTGCGCACCCGCCTGGACTCCTACGCGGCCCTGCGCCGTACGGTCGACCGGGTCGGCGGCCGGGGCCTGACGGGCCAGGAGCAGGTCGACCGGATCTTCGGCGCCCTGCGCACCTCACCGGCACCGTCCGCGCCCGGCCTGCCCAGCGGCCAGTCCGAGCCCACGACGGACCTCATCTGCGGCGTCCTGCACCGCGCCGACCACCCGCTCTCCGCCCACGAGGTCGCCGCCGAGACCGGCCTGAGCCGCTCCACGGCCCAGCGCTACCTCCGCCACCTGGAACAGGCCGGCCGCCTCAGCCTCTCCCTGAAGTACGGCGACACGGGCCGCCCGGAGCACCGCTACGCCTGGGTCGCGCCGTAGCCGTTTCGGGGCGCTCTAGACGGCCCCCGCCCCTGTCAGCGACCGCACCTCCGTCTCCGCGTGCCTGGCCTCGTCCGGGACCTCGTCCGAGGTGACCGTGCCGAGCCAGCCGGCCAGGAAGCCGAGCGGAACCGAGACGATCCCCGGGTTCTGCAACGGGAAGTACTGGAAGTCCACTCCCGGGAACAGCGCGCCCGGACTCCCGGACACCACCGGGGACAGCACGACCAGCGCCAGCGCGGGCACGAGCCCGCCGTATACGGCCCACACCGCGCCGCGCGTCGTGAAGTTCCGCCAGAACAGGGAGTACAGCAGCACCGGCAGGTTCGCCGAGGCGGCCACCGCGAAGGCGAGCCCCACCAGGAAGGCGACGTTCATGTCACGGGCCAGCAGGCCGAGAGCGATCGCCACGACACCGATACCGACCGCCGCCGTGCGCGCCACCGCGACCTCGCTGCGGTGCTTGGCATGCGGCCTGCGCAGGGTGGCGTAGAGGTCGTGGGCGACCGATGCCGAGGAGGCGAGGGTGATCCCGGCGACCACGGCGAGGATCGTCGCGAAGGCGACGGCGGCGACGATCGCGAACAGAACCGTTCCGCCTGTGGAGCCCGAGCCGCCGCCCAGGTCGAGCGCCAGCAGTGGAACCGCCGTGTTCCCCGACGCGTTCGACGCCCGCACCGCATCCGGTCCGACCACCGCCGCCGCCCCGAAACCGAGCACGATCGTCATCAGGTAGAAGCTCCCGATCAGCCCGATCGACCAGACCGCCGACCGCCGTGCCGCCCGCGCGGTCGGCACCGTGTAGAAGCGGGACAGGATGTGCGGCAGACCCGCCGTGCCCAGCACCAGCGCCACCCCCAGGCTGATGAAGTCCATCCGCGCGCTCCAGCTCCCGCCGTACTTGAGCCCCGGCGCCAGGAACGCCTTCCCGTGCCCACTGCGCTCGGCGGCCGTGAGCAGCAGCCGGTCGATGTCGCCGTGGAAGCGCAGCAGCACCAGCACGGTCATCGCCACCGTCCCGCTCAGCAACAGGACCGCCTTCACGATCTGGATCCAGGTGGTGGCCCGCATCCCTCCCAACGACACGTAGATCACCATCAGCGCGCCGACCCCGATGACCGTCCACGCCTGCGCCGCCTCGCTGGTCCGCCCGAGCAGCAGCGCGACCAGGCTGCCCGCCCCCACCATTTGCGCCACCAAATAGAGAACGGACACGGTGACCGAGGACGTGCCCACCGCGATCCGCACCGGCCGCTCGCTCATCCGCGCCGCGATCACGTCGGCCAGCGTGAACCGCCCGCAGTTCCGCACCAGTTCGGCCACCAGGTACAGCACGACCAGCCACGCCACCAGGAAGCCGACCACATAAAGCAGCCCGTCGTAGCCGAACAGCGCGATCAGCCCGGTCACGCCGAGGAAGGAGGCCGCCGACATGTAGTCGCCCGCGATGGCAAAACCATTCTCCATCGGCGAGAAGAGCCGCCCGCCGGCGTAGAACTCCTCCGCCGAACCGTGCCGCTTCCTGCTCACCCACGTGGTGATCCCGAGCGTCACGGCGACGAACGCGCTGAACAGCAGCAGCGCCAGCGTCTGATGATGGCCCGTCATGACGCACCACCCCGGGCGCCCCGGGTCAGCTCCTGGGTGTCCCAGCGCAGCTCCAGCGCGGCGCGGTCCCTGCGCAACCGCGCGTGCCGGGCGTAGGCCCAGGTGAGCAGGAACGTGGTGAGGAACTGTCCGAGCCCCGCGACCATCGCCACGTTCACCGCTCCGGCGACGGGCCGCGCCATCAGCCCGGGCGCCGTCGTGGCGGTTACCACGTACCCCACGTACCAGGTGAGGAAGACGGCGACCCCCGGCACCACGAATCTCCGGTAGCGGCTGCGCACCTCCTGGAAGGCCGCGCTGCGCTGCACCTCCAGATACACGTCACGGGCGCGAACAGCCGCCTCTTCCTGCCCCGTGCGCGACCCCGGCACGGCGGGAACCGGCCCCCCGGCGCCGTCCAGCTCGCCCCACCCGGAGGCCAGTGCGTCGTACCAGGGGTCCTCGTGCCTGACTTCTCGGGAGGCCGTGCCGTACTCGCCCTGGTCCTCGTGCCGCCCGGCCGAACTCTCGGAGCCGCCCCCGACGTCGCGGTGACGCCCGTTGCTTGACTGCATGCCCAAGGATGGACAGATCGGGAAGATCCCTGACTCTTCTTCCCCTGGCTCTTCACCCCATCAGGTGACTCAATCCGCTGGTGGCCGCACCAATCCCTTCCCGTAGGCGTAACGCACCGCCTGGGCCCGGTCCTTGAGACCTGTCTTCGCGAACAGGTTGTTGATGTGTGTCTTCACGGTCGCGGTGGAGACGTGCAGCTTCCGGGCGATCTCCTGGTTGGTGAACCCCTCGGCGATCAGCACCAGCACCTCGGTCTCCCGCGCGGTCAGCCCGTCCGGCGCCTCGGTGGCCACCGGCACCGGCTCGGCCTGCGACAGCCGCTCCAGCAGCCGCCGCTGGATGCTCGGCGACAGCCCCGCGTCCCCCGACAGCACGCTCTCCACGGCTCGCACGATCTCGTCGCCGCCCGCGTCCTTGGTCAGGTAGCCACGGGCGCCGGCTCTCAGCGCCGGGAACAGCGACTCGTCGTCCGCGAACGTGGTAAGCACCACGACCTGGGTCCCGGGGTACTCCGACCGGATCCGTCGGGTCGCCTCCACGCCGTCGCAGCGCGGCATCCTCAGGTCCATCAGCACCACGTCCGGGGAGAGTTCGGCGACCAGCCGGACCGCCTCCTCCCCGTCGCCCGCCGCTCCGACCACCTCCACGCCCGGCAGCAGCCCGAGGAGCATCACGATGCCCTCCCTGACCACTGTCTGGTCGTCCGCGACCACGACCCGCGCGGGCTTCTTCTCCCCCTCCGTCATATGGGCACCCTCAACCTCACCTCGAACCCCTCGTCATCACGTCCCGCCTCCAGCGACCCGCCCAGCAGCTCGGCCCGCTCCCGCATGCCCAGCAGACCGTACCCGCTGCCGGCGCCGGTGAGTTCGCCGGGACGACCGCCCGAATCGCGTACGTTCAGCGTCACTTCGTGCTCGCTGTAGTCCAGCCGCACATGGACCTTGGCGCCGTGGGCATGCTTGCGGACGTTCGTCAACGCCTCCTGGGCGACGCGCCGTACGGTCTGCGACGCCTCCGCGGGCAGGGATCTGCGTTCCCCCGTGACGGTGACCTCGGCGCCGTCGGTCGAGCCGACGAGTTCGGTCAGGAAGTCCTCCAGCGGGGTGAGCTCACCACGCAGGGCGGACAGGGCCTGGCGGGTCTCGGCGAGCCCGGCGCGGGCCATTCCCCTGGCGGCCACCACCCGTTCAAGGATCTGCTCCCGGTCGGCTCCGCGCTCGATCAGCAGCCGCGCGGCCTCCAGGTGCACCATCTGGGCGGAGAGGCTGTGGGCCAGCACGTCGTGGATCTCCCGCGCGATCCTGGCCCGCTCCGCCAGCGCCGCCGACTCGGCCTCGGCTGCTCTCGCGGCGCGCTCCTGGGCAAGCAGCCGGTGGGCGCTGCCCCGGGCCTCGGCGTCGAGCCTCATGACATAGCCGGCGAGAGCCATTCCGACGACGGTGGCCGCGGTGGTCAGCCACACGTCGTTGTTGAACGCGGAGTACGAGGCCAGGCCCACGGACGCGACGGGAAGGGCGATCGCGACCGGCAACCGCTCCAGGGCGGAGATGCCGCAGCCGCACCAGATCACGAGGGCCGGGCCCCGGAAGCCGGTGGTCTCCGCCACGACCGCGATGGCCAGGAGGACAGTGATCAGCGCCAGGGAGGGCACCAGCCGGTGGGCGTAGGTGGTCCGGAAGAATCCCCAGGAGACCACGGCGGTCACGACAACCCCCGCCATGGCCGCGGCCACGCCCCAGCCGTGGACGTGCGACTGGTTGAAGGCACTCCACAGCAGCAGGGCGAGGACCAGCAGTCGCACGCCCCAGGCGAGGGAGCGCCGGGGCCGGGAGAGCCCCTCACGGCTCAGCGCTTCTCGCGAGGGCCAGCGTGTCCAGGCGTTCTCCGTCACACGCCTTCCTTCCTGGTGACCCGGGCCATGTCGTCACCGTACGCCCGGGTGGAGCCGCTCGAGGACGCGGCGGAGGGGAGCATCTGCGCACGCCAGACGAGGATGCCGGAGCGGACCAGCAGGGTGACCGCCAGGCCGAGCATCAGGGCCGAGCTGTCCTGGTGGACGCCGATGACGGCTCCGAGGGCGTAGAGACCGACACGCACGGCTATGCCGGCGAACCAGACGGCCGCGCTGGCCTTGGTGCTCTTGGTCCAGACGACACCGTCGGCTTCCGTCCACACCCGGGTCGTCCAGGCCCAGCCGGCGCCCATCCCCAGTCCCACCAGTACCTCGGTGGCGAGCAGCAGGGCGGACCCGGTGCGGTGATGGGCGTCGAGTATGCCGGGTTCGCGCAGCGCGACGACCGCGAGGATCACGGGCAGCAGCCACCAGCGCCGTCCTGTGCTGATCGGGCGGGCGCGGAACTGGCGCGCGATCACCACGACGACGACGGCCACGATCAGCAACGCGTTGACGAGCCCGGACATCAGAGCCTCCGTGAGCGGGAAGGTGGTGCCGGGAGCGGGAGCTGCCGACGCCTTCGACGCTACGGAAATGCGCAGGTCAGCAGATCGGAGCGGGGGTGGATCACGGGTGGATTCCAGCGAGCGGAGTCTCTCCACCCCCGGGTGGAGAATCAGCCGGGGGCTGTGCATGGTCGGCCGAGATCCTCAGGTGCGCCGACGGACCTCAAGTGCGCCGGACCTCGGGCAGACCGACAGACCTCGGACGGACCGACAGACCTCGGACGGACCGAGGGGCCTCGGGTAGACCGACGAGTCTCGGGCAGAGCGACAGGTCTCGGGCAGAGCGACAGACCTCGGGCGGGCCGACGGGCTTCGGGTAGACCGACGGGCCTCGGATGAGCCGACGGGCCTCGGAGGGGCAGGCGGTGGGAATCTCGCAGAACGGCCAGGTTGGCATCGCGCAGAAATGCCGGCAGGCACCCTGCAGCAGCACAGCCTGAAGGCAGCTCACGGCAGAGCCGACGGGCAGTTCGCGAAAGCGACCGGTCGGCACCTCCGGACAACCGGCAGACACTCCGCTGCACGGCCGAACAGACCCCATCACGAAACGACCCGGTCGACACCCCCGCAAGACGCGGCCCATCACCCCGCGAAACGGGCAGTCGACACCCCGCAGGACAAGCGGCCGGCGCCGCGCGTGAACGGCCGGTCGGCGCCTGGCGGGGCAGCCCGCGGGTTTGCTTGACGAAACCCCCGGCCGGGCAGCGCACAGCGCGCCGCCGCCCGGCCTACCCCGCCCCGGCCTGCCCACTGCTCCTTCGGCCGAAGCCCGACGCAGCGGCTACGCGTCGATCCGCGACCGATCCAGCGTCGCCGCCGAGCTGGAGATGAACTCCTTGCGAGGAGCCACGTCGTTGCCCATCAGAAGGTCGAAGACCTGTTCGGCCGCATCGAGGTCGGAGAGGTTGATGCGGCGCAGGGTGCGGTGGCGCGGGTCCATCGTCGTCTCGGCCAGCTGGTCGGCATCCATCTCGCCGAGACCCTTGTAGCGCTGGATGGAGTCCTTGTACCGGACGCCCTTGCTCTGGAACTCCATGAGCTTGTCGCGCAGCTCGCGGTCCGAGTACGTGTACACGTACTTGTCCTGGCCCTTCTTGGGCTGCACGATCTCGATGCGGTGCAAGGGCGGCACCGCGGCGAAGACCCGGCCGGCCTCGACCATGGGCCGCATGTAGCGCTGGAACAGCGTCAGCAGCAGGCAGCGGATGTGGGAACCGTCGACGTCGGCGTCGGTCATCATGATGATCTTGCCGTAGCGGGCGGCGTCGATGTCGAAGGTGCGGCCGGAGCCCGCCCCTATTACCTGGATGATCGCCCCGCACTCGGCGTTCTTCAGCATGTCCGTCACCGAGGACCGCTGGACGTTGAGGATCTTGCCGCGGATCGGCAGCAGCGCCTGGAACTCGGAGTTCCGGGCGAGCTTCGCCGTACCGAGCGCGGAGTCGCCCTCGACGATGAACAGTTCGCTGCGCTCGACGTCGTCGCTGCGGCAGTCGGCGAGCTTTGCGGGCAGGGACGAGGACTCCAGGGCCGTCTTGCGGCGCTGCGCGTCCTTGTGCTGGCGGGCGGCGATACGGGTCCGCGCGGCGGCGACCACCTTCTCCATGACCACGCGGGCCTGGGCGGCGGCGTCACGCTTGGTGGAGGTGAGGAACGCCTTCAGTTCCCTGGAGATCACGCTGTTCACGATCCGGCGGGCCGCCGAGGTACCGAGGACCTCCTTGGTCTGACCCTCGAACTGCGGCTCGGCGAGCCGGACGGTGACGACGGCGGTGAGGCCCTCCAGGGCGTCGTCCTTGACGATGTCGTCCTCGGCGACGCGCAGCAGCTTCTTGGCGCGCAACGCCTCGTTGAGGGTCTCGCGGATGGCCTGCTCGAAGCCGGCCACGTGGGTGCCGCCCTTGGGCGTGGCGATGATGTTGACGAACGACCTGAGGTTCTGGTCGTAACCGGTGCCCCAGCGCAGCGCCACGTCGACGCCGAGTTCGCGGGTGACCTCGGTGGGCGTCATCTGGCCGTGTTCGTCCAGGACCGGGACGGTCTCCTTGAAGGTGCCCTGACCGGAGAAGCGGAGGACGTCGCAGACCGGCTTGTCGGTGGCCAGGTACTCGCAGAACTCACTGATGCCCCCGTCGAAACGGAACGACTCCTCGCCCTTGCTGCCGCCCTCGCCGAGGCCGTACTCGTCCCGGACGACGATGGTCAGGCCGGGCACCAGGAACGCGGTCTGGCGCGCACGCTGGTGGAGCGTGTCCAGGGAGAGCTTGGCGTCCTTGAGGAAGATCTGGCGGTCGGCCCAGTAGCGCACGCGCGTGCCGGTGCGGGTCTTGGGCACCCTCTTGGTCTTGCGCAGCCCGCTCCCGGCCTCGAACTTGCCGTCCGGGCCGACGCCGGTGAAGGCCCCCGGCACGCCACGGCGGAAGCTGATGGCGTGCACACTGCCGCCGCGGTCGACCTCGACGTCGAGACGTGCGGAGAGCGCGTTGACCACGGAGGCACCGACGCCGTGCAGACCGCCGGAGGCGGCGTAGGAGCCACCGCCGAACTTGCCGCCGGCGTGCAGCTTGGTCATGACGACCTCGACGCCGGACAGACCGGTCTTGGGCTCGACGTCCACGGGAATGCCGCGGCCGTTGTCCCGGACCTCGACAGAGCCGTCGTCGTGGAGGATGACATCGATGTGGTCGCAGTAGCCGCCGAGGGCCTCGTCGACGGCGTTGTCGATGATCTCCCACAGGCAGTGCATCAGGCCGCGGCTGTCGGTCGAGCCGATGTACATGCCGGGGCGCTTGCGCACGGCTTCGAGGCCCTCAAGGACGAGCAGGTGCCGCGCGGTGTAGTTGGAGCCGTCCCGGTCTGCTCCTGCCAGCAGCGCAGTGGACGGCACGGACGTATCGGCGGTCACGCGGTTCGCTCCTCGCTGAATTTCAATGGAGCCCCTTTTGGGTAAGGGGTCGGCTTCGGTCGCCGCTCAGAGGGTACCGAGGCCTGGTAGAGCCGTTGTAACGCCACCCTCGTCGTGAACTCACCCTAGTCCAAGGTCGTATACGTGTTCGATCCCTCGATGGAGTGAAGTACATATCACGTTCCCTTCGAGGCATGAACCATTTAGGCTCCGGGCACGTCCTCACAAACAACCGGCAACCCGGCCGGGAGGATGAGACCGATGAACCGCGCGAACCCGTAAGCACTCAAGAACCGCAATACGGCACATTCGCCGCCAACCGGCAGCAGACGGCCACCTCGAAAGATTTTTTTCGAGGAGAAGCCCCGAGCGGGAACGTTTTCGGGCTGGTTGGATGTTGACCCTGGTACGACAGCTCGTCGAGCTAGAGAAGAGGCGACGTGACTACTGTTCTGACCCCCGCGAGCCACCTGACGGCCGCCGATCGCTGCGACCGCTGCGGCGCCCAGGCATACCTGCGCGTCGTGCTGCTCAGCGGCGGAGAACTGCTCTTCTGCGCCCACCACGGTCGCAAGTTCGAGCCGGAACTCAAGAAGATCGCCGCTGAGATACAGGACGAGACGGAGCGGCTGACCTCCGTTCCTACCATCGCCTCGGAAGATGAGCGCTGACCTCTCGCACCCACGACGAGCCAGCTCCGGCACAGGCCGGTGAAGGGCGGCCGCTCCCCCAGGGGAGCGGCCGCCCTCGTGGTAGCCGCGCAGAGGCCGTCAGGAGGGCGTGTGAGGCCGGCGTGAGCCACTGAGGGCACCGCCGGGGCCCAGCGCCCGTACGACCTCCGAGACGCGCGTGTAGACGCCGGGATTCCCCGGGCGCCCGCAGCCGCTCCCCCACGACACGAGCCCGATCAGCTTCCCGCCGGCGACCAGCGGTCCTCCGCTGTCGCCCTGGCAGGCGTCCGGGCCGCCCCGGGTCTCGCCCGCACACACCATCGAGTCCGCCCGGTAGGTGCCGTCGGCGCCGCCGGGATAGGCCCGCTCGCACGTCTCGTCGGGCAGCACATGGAGCCGTGCCGCGTACAACCGGCGCGAGTAGTCGCCGCCGCCCGTGATGTCACCCCACCCCGAGACCAGGGCGCTGGTGCCGGGGCTGTAGGCGGTGTCCCCCCGAGGGGCCATCGCGATGACCGCGGCGCCGGGCAGGGGCTCGGCAAGGGTGAGGACGGCGAAGTCACCGGTGTTGGCGTCAGGGTCGTAGCCCGGATTGACGCGGGCGGCGGTGACGGGGATCTCCTTGCCCCGCGCAGCGAGCAGATCCGTACGGCCCGCGATGACCTTGAGGTCACGGACCGGGTCGGACGGCCCGCCGACGACCTCGTCGGCCAGGCAGTGGGCCGCGGTCAGCACCGTGGTCCGGCCGATCGCCACTCCGCCGCAGAACTGACCGGCCCGCGTACCCCCGAACCGGTCACGGCTGGACAGCGCGACCGTCCACGGGGTCTGGGAGACGTCGACGGGGAAGCCACCGACCACCACACTGTCGGCGGCGGCGGGAGGCACGGTAGCCAGCGGTATGGCCGTGGCGACGGCCGCCAGGATCAGCGGCCGGATCAGGACCGGGGCAACAGGACGGCGCATGCACGCTCCTCACTCTGGGTGGTACCAGGACACCCAGAGTCATCCAGCGCACCGCGACCCGCAGCCCGAAGGCCCGGCTCCCCCGCGAGGGGACCGGGCCTTCGACGTCGTACGACCGCGACCTAGTCGAGGTAGTCGCGCAGCACCTGGGAACGCGACGGGTGACGCAGCTTCGACATGGTCTTGGACTCGATCTGGCGGATGCGCTCACGCGTGACGCCGTAGACCTTGCCGATCTCGTCGAGGGTCTTCGGCTGACCGTCGGTGAGACCGAACCGCATGGACACGACGCCGGCCTCGCGCTCGGACAGGGTGTCCAGCACCGAGTGCAGCTGCTCCTGGAGCAGCGTGAAGCTGACGGCGTCGGCGGGGACGACGGCCTCGGAGTCCTCGATGAGGTCACCGAACTCGCTGTCGCCGTCCTCACCCAGAGGGGTGTGCAGGGAGATGGGCTCACGGCCGTACTTCTGGACCTCGATGACCTTCTCCGGGGTCATGTCGAGTTCCTTGGCCAGCTCCTCCGGGGTGGGCTCGCGGCCCAGGTCCTGGAGCATCTGGCGCTGCACGCGCGCGAGCTTGTTGATGACCTCGACCATGTGCACCGGGATACGGATGGTGCGGGCCTGGTCGGCCATGGCGCGGGTGATCGCCTGACGGATCCACCAGGTGGCGTACGTGGAGAACTTGTAGCCCTTGGTGTAGTCGAACTTCTCGACCGCGCGGATCAGACCGAGGTTGCCCTCCTGGATGAGGTCCAGGAAGAGCATGCCGCGGCCGGTGTAGCGCTTGGCCAGGGAGACCACCAGACGGAGGTTGGCCTCCAGGAGGTGGTTCTTGGCGCGGCGGCCGTCCTCGGCGATGATCTCCAGCTCGCGCTTGAGCTTCGGGGCGAGCTTGTCGGCGTTGGCCAGCTTGTCCTCGGCGAACAGACCGGCCTCGATGCGCTTGGCGAGCTCGACCTCCTGCTCGGCGTTTAGCAGGGGGACCTTGCCGATCTGCTTGAGGTAGTCCTTGACCGGGTCGGCGGTGGCACCGGCCGCGGCGACCTGCTGCGCCGGCGCGTCGTCCTCGTCCTCGTCGGACAGGACGAAGCCCGCGCTCTCGGTGCCCTCGGGCTCCTCTGCGCCCGCCTTGACCTCCTCGAGAGCCTCATCCTCGAGAATCTCGACGTCGTCCTTCTTGGCGGCGGTCTTCTTGGCCACCGTCTTCTTGGCGGCGGCGGTCGCGGTCTTCTTCGCGGCCGTCTTCTTGGCGATGGGGGCGGCCTTCTTGGCAACGGCCTTCTTCACGGGCGCCGCCTCCTCGGCCGGATCGTCGGCGACGGCTGCGGGAGCCACGGCCGGGGCGGCCGTGGCGGTGGCCTTCCTGGTGGTCACCGTCTTCGCCGCGACCGTCTTGGTGGCGGTGCGCTTGGCCGGACTCTTCGCTGCGACGCTCTTACGGGTGCGCTTGGGCTCCGCGGCACTGACCATCAGCGTCACACCCTCTTCCTCAAGGATCTGGTTGAGGCTGCGCAGTACGTTCTTCCACTGAGTGGCCGGAATCTGGTCAGCTTCGAAGGCCCGACGCACATCGTCGCCGGCGATCTGCCCATCAGCCTTTCCCCGCTCAATGAGAGCCATGACAGAGACGGACTCGGCGATCTCCGGCGGGAGCGTACGGGATGTGCTGGCCGACACGAACAACCTCTCGGAACGTTGGAAAACGGCTTCCGGCCCCGTCCGGGACGGACTGGAGCCGACCGCCGGCTTGGGGATGGGCCGACGGCGCGGGCGGGGGCCGGGAAGATTCACAGCGCCATGAATGGCGTCCGTATTCCCTCCGCGGCTGTCACCTCTTAGGTCATCGCGTTGTTCGCAAGAGCGTTACGCCCAATCTACGTGGCCCGAGTCACATCCCGTAAGCGCTCAAAAATGGTCAGATACGGGCAGAGGTTGCCGTTGATGATCTCTTCGGGCCGTTCGGACCGCCACGGAGCCCGCCACACGGCAGCCGCGGCGCCGATCGTACGACCGCTGCGGACCCCGTCGTACGGCCGGTCACCGCGCACCGCGCCGGACCCACCGCGCCGCCGGGGCCCCCCCCGGCCCCCCGGGCGACCGCGGGGGCCCCCGGCGGCCCGCCCCCGGAGCACGCGCCCCGCCCCCCCGCGCC
>NZ_JBHXLU010000075.1:0-60888 GCF_042720695.1 Streptomyces sp. NPDC058457
CGCTGCTGCGGGTCCATGGCCAGCGCCTCACGCGGGCTGATGCCGAAGAAGCCGGGGTCGAAGTCGGCGGCCTCGGCGAGGAAGCCGCCCTCGCGCGCATACGAGCTGCCGCGGCGGACGCCCTCCGGGTCGTACAGACCCTCCAGGTCCCAGCCCCGGTCGCCAGGGAAGGCGGCGACGGCGTCGCCGCCGGAGGCGACCAGGTGCCACAGGTCCTCGGGGGTCCGGACGTCGCCGGGGAAGCGGCAGCCGATGGAGACGATCGCGATCGGCTCGTCCACCGCGACGGCCCGGACCGTGGCGGCGGCCGTGTCCTGCCCCTCGCCCAGTTCGCTGAGGAGGTGCTCGGCGAGCACCAGCGGGGTCGGGTAGTCGAAGACCAGCGTGGCCGGGAGCTTCAGACCGGTGACGGCGCCCAGCCGGTTGCGCAGCTGGACCGAGGCCAGCGAGTCGAAGCCGAGGTCGCGGAAGGCCCTGCTGCCGTCGATGACGTCGGCGGAGGCGTGGCCGAGGACCGTGGCGACGCGGGTGCGCACGAGGTCGACGACGGTGCCGAGGCGGTCGGCGGCGGGCAGGGCGGCGAGCTGTGCGGCCAGCGAGGTGGTGTCGACGGCGGTGTCCTGCCCCGCGACGGCCCGGCGGGCCGGGGTGCGGACCAGCCCGCGCAGCAGCGGCGGGACCGGGTCGGATGAAGCGCGCAGCACCGGCAGGTCCAGGCGCATCAGGACGAGCAGCGGGTCCGGTGCGGTCAGCGCCCGGTCGAACAGCTGGAGTCCCTGCTCGACGGTGAGCGGCGGCATGCCGGAGCGCGCGATGCGGCGCAGGTCGGCCTCGTCGAGGTGGCCGGTCATCGCGCTGGCCTGCTCCCACAGGGACCAGGCGAGGGACTGGGCGGGCAGCCCTGCGGCGCGGCGGTGCTGGGCCAGCGCGTCGAGGAAGGCGTTGGCGGCTGCGTAGTTGGCCTGGCCGGGGCCACCGAAGACGCCGGAGGCGGAGGAGAACAGGATGAACGCGGACAGGTCGAGGTCGCGCGTCAGCTCGTGCAGATTGACGGCGGCGTCCACCTTGGGCCGCAGGACGGTGTCGATGCGCTCGGGGGTCTGGGCGGTGACGACGCCGTCGTCGAGCGCGCCGGCAGCGTGGATCACGGCGCGGAGCGGTCGGCGCAGTCCCTCGATCACTGCGGCCAGGGCGGCGCGGTCGGCGGCGTCGCAGGCGACCACGTCGACCTCGGCACCGAGCCCGGTGAGCTCCGCGTGCAGCTCCGGAGCGTGCCCGGTGCGGCTGAGCAGCACGAGGTGGCTTACGCCGTAGTGGGTGACGAGGTGCCGGGCGAGGTGGGAGCCGAGCAGGCCGGTGCCACCGGTGATCAGGACGGTGCCGTCGAGCGCGGCTGGCCGGCCGTCGGACCGGGCACGCTCCAGGCGGGGGGCGAGGAGCCGGGCACCGCGCACCGCGAGCTGGTCCTCGCCGGTGACGAACGGTGCCTCGGCGCCGTCCGTGTCGGTGTCCACGAGCACGAAGCGGCCCGGGTGCTCGGACTGGGCGGACCTGACCAGGCCCCAGACGGCGGCGCCGGCCAGGTCGGTGACGTCCTCCGGAGAGGTGGCGGACACCGCTCCGGTGGTGACGAACGCCAGCTGTCCGGGCTCGTCGTCGGCGAGCCACCGCTGGATCCGGGCGAGGGCGTGGTGCAGCGTGGCCCGGACGTCGCCGCCGGGCTCGATGCGCAGCGTCTCGGCCGGTGTTGTGGTGCCGGGCGTGGCGGACACCGGTGTCCAGGCCGGGCGGAAGACGGCGTCGGCGCCCGGCGTGGCCATGGCGTCGGCGGCGGGCGGGCGCAGCGCGAGGGACTCCACCGAGGCCACGGGCCGGCCGGCGGGGTCGGCGACGTGCACGGAGACGGCGTCCGGTCCGGCGGGGGCGATGCGGACGCGGAGCGCGGTGGCGCCCTGGGCGTGCAGGACCACGCCGTTCCAGGAGAACGGGAGCCGGGCTTCGGCGGCGTCGGCGAGTCCGGTGACGTGCAGCGCCGCGTCGAGCAGCGCGGGGTGCAGGCCGAAGAGCCGGGCCGGGCCCTGCTGGTCGTCGGGGAGGGCGACCTCGGCGAAGAGTTCGTCGCCGCGACGCCACGCCGTACGCAGGCCTTGGAACGCCGGTCCGTAGCCGAAGCCGGCCGCGGCGTAGCGGTCGTACATGTCGGCGCTGTCGAGCGGTGTGGCGTCCCGCGGCGGCCAGACGGTGAGATCGGCGGCGGGCGCGGCGGGCGCGGCGGACAGGGTGCCGCTGGCGTGGCGGGTCCACTCGTCCGTGCCGTCGGGGGCCGCGTGCAGGGTGACCGTGCGGCGGCCCGCCGCGTCGGGGGCGCCGACCGCGAGCTGGATGGTGACGGCGCCGTTCTCCGGCAGGACGAGCGGTGTCTCCAGCAGGAGTTCCTCGACCCGCTCGCATCCCACCTGGTCGCCGGCGCGGGCGGCGAGCTCCAGGAACGCCGTGCCGGGCAGCAGGATCGCGCCGCGCACCGTGTGGTCGGCGAGCCAGGGGTGGGTGCGGACGGAGAGACGTCCGGTGAGCAGGGCACCCTCGGTGTCCGCCAGCGCGACGACCGCGCCGAGCAGCGGGTGGTCGGCGGAGCCGAGGCCGGCGGCGGTCACGTCGCCCTGCTGGGCGGAGTGGTCCTCCAGCCAGTACGCCTCGCGCTGGAAGGGGTAGGTGGGCAGGTCGATGCGGGAGCCGCCGGGGAGCAGCGCGGTGAGGTCGGCGGAGACGCCGGTCACGTGGAGTTCGGCGAGGGAGAGCAGGAACCGGTCCCAGCCGCCCGCGTTCCGCCGCAGCGTGCCCACCACGGTCCCGCCGACCGTCTCCTCGATCGCCGAGGTCAGCACCGGATGCGGACTGACCTCGACGAACACACCGTGTCCCGCGGCGCCCAGCGCACGCACGGTGGTCTCCAGCTCCACGGTCTGCCGCAGGTTGCGGTACCAGTACTCGGCGTCGAGCGCCGCGGTGTCCAGCAGACCCCCGGTCACCGTCGAGTGGAAGGGGATCTCGGCGCTGCGCGGGGCCAGGCCCGCGAGCGTGGTCAGCAGCTCCTCGCGGATCTCCTCCACATGGGCGGAGTGGGAGGCGTAGTCGACGGGGACGCGGCGGACGCGCACGTCGTCCCAGGTGTCGAGGGTGTCGAGGGCGGCGGTGTCGCCGGCGACCACGACGGACGACGGGCCGTTGACGGCGGCGACGGACAGGCCGGGGCCGATGCGGCGCCGGGCCTCCTCCGCCGAGAGGGCGACCGAGGTCATGCCGCCGCGGCCGGCGAGGGCGTTCAGCGCCTTGCTGCGCAGCGCGACGACGCGCGCGCCGTCCTCCAGGGAGAGCGCGCCGGCCACCACGGCCGCGGCGATCTCGCCCTGCGAGTGGCCGACGACGGCGTCCGGCCGGACGCCCGCGGCCTGCCACAGGGCGGCGAGGGAGACCATCACGGCGAACAGCGCCGGCTGGACGACGTCCACCCGGTCGAAGTCGCCGGAGCGCAGCACGTCCTCCAGGGACCAGTCGACGTGCGGGGCGAGCGCCTCGGCGCACTGGTGGATCCGCTCGGCGAAGACGGGTGAGGTGTCGAGGAGGTCCACCGCCATGCCGGTCCACTGCGCGCCCTGGCCGGGGAAGACGAAGACCAGGTCGCGGGTGGGGCGGACGGTGCCGCGCACCAGGGAGGGGTGTTCCTCGTCGTTCGCCAGGGCGGCGAGCGCGGCGTCGGTGTCGCTGCCCCCGACGAGGACGGCGCGGTGTTCCAGTGCGGCCCGGGTGGTGGCCAGGGAGTGGCCGACGTCGAGCGGGTCGAGGCCGGTGAGGGAGCGCAGCTGGGCCGCCCGGGCGCGCAGCGCCTGCGGGCTGCGCGCGGAGAGCGTCCAGGGCACGACGGCCGGGGCGGTCACCGCGGCGGGGGCGTCGGCGTCGGGACCGGGCTCGGTCTCCTCCGGCTGATCGGGCTCCGGTGCCTGTTCCAGTACGACGTGGCTGTTGGTGCCGCTGACGCCGAAGGAGGAGACGGCGGCGCGGCGGACCCGGTCCACGGCGGGCCACGGCTGGAGTTCGGTGGCCAGCCGGACCGTGCCCGACTCCCAGTCGACCTGGGGCGTGGGCCGGTCCGCGTGCAGGGTGGGCGGCACCTGGGCGTGCCGCATGGCCTGCACCATCTTGATGATGCCGCCCACTCCGGCGGCGGCCTGGGTGTGGCCGATGTTCGACTTCAGGGAGCCCAGCAGCAGCGGCTGCTCCGGGCTGTGCGCGCGGCCGTAGGTGGCGAGGAGCGCCTGCGCCTCGATCGGGTCGCCGAGCGGCGTGCCGGTCCCGTGCGCCTCGACGACATCGACGTCGGCCGCGGTCAGCCTGGCGTTGGCCAGCGCCTTGCGGATGACCCGCTGCTGGGCGGGGCCGTTGGGCGCGGTGAGCCGGGAGCTGGCACCGTCCTGGTTGACGGCGGTGCCGCGGACCAGGGCGAGCACCGGGTGGCCGTTGCGCCGGGCGTCCGACAGCCGCTCCAGCAGGAGCATGCCGACGCCCTCGCCCCAGCCGGTGCCGTCGGCGGTGGCGGCGAACGACTTGCAGCGGCCGTCGGCGGCCAGGCCACGCTGCCTGCTCATCTCGGTGAACGCGACGGGTGTCGACATCACCATGGCTCCGCCGGCCACGGCGAGCGTGCACTCCTCGGCGCGCAGTGCCTGGGCTGCCAGGTGGAGGGCGACCAGCGACGACGAGCAGGCGGTGTCCACGCTGACCGCGGGGCCCTCGAAACCGAAGACGTACGCGATGCGTCCGGAGGCGACGCTGTCGGAGTTGCCCCCGGCGAGGAATCCCTCGACCTCCTCGGGCACCCGGCGCAGCCGGGAACCGTAGTCCTGGTACTGCACGCCGGCGAAGACGCCGACCTGGGCGCCGCGCTGGGCCTGCGGGTCGATGCCGGCCCGTTCGAACGCCTCCCAGGTGGTCTCCAGGAGCAGTCGCTGCTGCGGGTCCATCGCGAGCGCCTCGTTCGGCGAGATGCCGAAGAACTGCGGCTCGAAGCCGGCGATCTCGTCGAGGAAGCCGCCCTCCCGGGCGTAGCTGCTGTCCGGGCGGCTGCCCGCCGGGTCGTACAGCCGCTCCAGGTCCCAGCCGCGGTCGTCCGGGAACGGGGTGACGGCGTCCGTGCCGGCGGCGACCATGCGCCACAGGTCCTCGGGGCTGTGCACGCCGCCCGGGTAGCGGCAGGCCATGCCGACGATGGCGATGGGTTCGGTGTCCTTGGCCTCGAGTCTGGTCAGCTGCTGACGCGTGCGGTGCAGATCGGTCGTGACCCGCTTGAGGTAGGTACGGAGCTTGTCGTCGTTCACTGCTGTCCCTCTACCTTGGTGGGCGGTCACGACATGCCCAGCTCGTTGTCGATGAAGTCGAAGATCTCGTCGTCGTCGGCCGCGTCGAGGAGCTCCTCGACGGAGTCGCCGCCGGCGGCCGCGCGTGCCCTGGCCAGCAGGTCGTTCAGCCGCCCGGTCAGTTCCTCGCGGTGGCGCTCGTCCTCCAGGAGGACGGTGAGCCGCGCGAGTTCGGCGAGGCCGGGCAGCTGTCCGTCCGCCGGTTCGGGCGCGAGCTCGGCGGCGAGGTGGCCGGCGATGGCACGGCACGACGGGTAGTCGAAGAGCAGGGTGGCGGGCAGCCGGAGCCCGCTGGCCGCGCCCAGCCGGTTGCGCAGTTCGACCGCGGTCAGGGAGTCGAAGCCCACCTCCAGCAGGCCCCGGTCGACGTCGACGGAGCCGGCGTCGGCGAAGCCCAGCACGGTGGCCGTGTGGTCGCGGACCAGGTCGAGCAGGGCCCGGTCACGCTGGGTGTCCGTCATTGCGGACAGCCGCTGGGCCAGCCCGGCCGCCTCGGCGGCGCCGCCTGCGGTGTCGGCGGCGCTGCGCCGTACGGCCGCGCGCACCAGGCCCCGCAGCACCGCGGGCACCTCGCCCTGCGCCTGGACCGCCTTGGTGTCCAGGCGCAGTGGCAGCAGTACCGGATGGCCCTCGGCGAGGGCGGTGTCGAACAGCTCCAGGCCCTCCGCGGGCGGGAAGGCGATGATGCCGCCGCGCGCGATGCGCTTGAAGTCGTTCTCGCCCAGGTGGCCGCTCATGCCGGTGTCGTTGGCCCACAGGCCCCAGGCCAGTGAGGCGGCCGGCAGTCCCTGGGCCCTGCGGCGGTGCGCCAGGGCGTCCAGGAAGGCGTTGGCCGCCGCGTAGTTGGCCTGTCCCATGCCGCCGAAGACGCCGGCGATGGAGGAGAAGACCACGAAGGCCGACAGGTCCAGCTCCGCGGTGAGTTCCTGGAGGTTGAGGACCGCGTCGACCTTGGGCCGCAGGACGAGGTCCAGCTGCTCGTCGGTGATCGACGCCACGATGCCGTCCTGGACCACACCGGCGGTGTGGACGACGGCGGTGACCGGGTGTTCGGACGGGACGGCGGCGAGCAGGGCGGCGAGTGCGTCGCGATCGGCGACGTCGCAGGACGCCACCTGCACCTCGGCGCCCAGCGCGGTCAGCTCCTCCTGCAGCCGTGCGGCGCCCTCGCCGGCCAGGCCGCTGCGGCTGGTCAGCAGCAGTCGCTTGACGCCGTGTGCGGCGACCAGGTGCCGGGAGACATGGGCGCCGATCGCGCCGGTGCCGCCGGTCACCAGGACGGTGCCGCCGCGCTCCCACTCCTGCTCGGCGTCCGCGACGCCGACCGGGACGCGCGCGATGCGGTAGGCGTACGCCCGTCCGTCGCGCACCGCGAGCTGCGGCTCACCACTGGCGACGGCACGCGCGAACGTCGTGCCGTCACCGGCATGACCGTCGCCGTCATGACCGTCGTGGCCTTGGTCGCCGTGCTCCTGGTCGACCAGGACGAACCGGTCCGGGTGCTCGGTCTGCGCGGAACGGACCAGGCCCCAGACGGCGGCTCCGGCGAGGTCGGGCACGTCGTCCCCGGCGGTCAGCGGCACCGCGCCGCGGGTGCTGAAGACGAGCTTCGCCCCGGCCCGGTCGCGACCGAGCCAGTCGCGGATGTCGGCCAGCGCCCGCCGGGTGGCACGGCGTACCGCCTCGGCGTCCTGCCCCGGCTCGTAGCTGCGGACCTCGAACGCGGGACCGGCGTCGGCGGCGGGCAGCGGCACCTCGGTGAACTCGGGGCGGAACAGCGTCCGGTGGGTTCGTCCGCCGCCCGTCGCGGACCGGGCGGGCGCCGCGGGACGCAGGGCGAGCGACTCGGCCGTGGCGACCGGCGCCCCGGTGCCGTCGAAGAGGGCGACCGACATCGAGCTGTCCCCGGTGGGCGCCATCCGCAGCCGGACGGCGGCCGCGCCCCCGGCGTGCAGGGTGACACCGCTCCAGGCGAACGGCAGCCAGGCCTGGTCGCTGCCGCTCAGTACGCCGAAGGCGAGGGAGTGCAGCACGCTGTCCAGGAGGGCCGGATGGAGTCCGAACCGGCCGGCCTCGGACCGCTGGGCGGCGGGCAGCGCGGCCTCGGCGAACACCTCGTCGCCGCGGCGCCACACCGCCGTCAGCCCCTGGAAGACGGGACCGTAGGCGAAGCCGCTCTCGGCGAACCGGTCGTACAGGCCGTTCACGTCGATCGGCTCGGCGCCCGGCGGCGGCCACTCGGTGAGCGTCCCGGTGACCGGTGCGACGGGCGCGGCGCCCGGCGACAGCACACCGTCGGCGTGCCGGATCCAGGTCTCGTCGGCCGGCGCGTCCTGCGGCCGGGAGAACACCTCGAGCGAGCGGGTGCCGTCCGTGCCCTGCGGGCCGACCCGCATCTGCAGCACGACGGCGCCGTCCCTCGGCAGGACCAGCGGTGCCGCCAGGGACAGTTCGTCGACCCGGGCGCAGCCGACCTCGTCGGCCGCCCTGACGGCCAGTTCGAGGAAGGCCGTCGCCGGGAACAGGGCCTCGTCGAAGACCCCGTGGTCGGCCAGCCACGGCGTGCTGTGCAGCGACAGCCTGCCGGTGAAGACGTAGGTGTCCGCGTCGGCCAGTTCGACGGCGGCGCCGATCAGCGGGTGCCCGGTGGCGACCAGGCCCGCCGACGTCACGTCGCCGGCACCCGCGGTGTCGTCGAGCCAGTAGCGCTCGCGCTGGAACGCGTAGGTGGGCAGCGGCACGCGGCGCACGTCGCGGTCCGCGAGGACCCGCTCCCAGTCGGGGGCGGTCACCTGGGCGTGCAGGCGGCCCAGGGCGGCGGTCACCGAGTCGGCCTCGTCGCGGTCCCGGTGCAGCAGCGGGATCAGTTCGGCGTGGCCCTCCAGGCAGTCCTGGGCGAGCGCGGTGAGGGAGCTGTCGGGGCCGATCTCGACGAACGCGGTCACTCCGGCCCGTTCGAGGGCCCGTACGCCGTCGAGGAACCGGACCGCGCCGCGGACGTGGCGCACCCAGTAGTCCGGGGTGCACAGCTCGTCGGCGCCGGCGAGGGCGCCGGTGACGTTGGAGACGACGGGGATGCGGGGCGGGTGGAACTCCAGCCGGGCCGCGACCTGGCGGAACTCCTCCAGCATCCCGTCCATGTGCGGGGAGTGGAAGGCGTGGCTGACCCGCAGCCGTTTGGTCTTGCGGCCGTCGGCGGCGAGCCGGGCGGCGACCTCGAGCACGGCGTCCTCGTCACCGGCGACGACGGTGGCGACCGTGCTGTTGACCGCGGCCACGGTGACCCGGTCCCCGCACTCGGCGAGGTAGGGCAGCACCGCCTCCTCCGGCGCCATCACGGACACCATGGCGCCGTCGCCGCGCATGGCCTGCATCAGCCGGGCGCGCTCCGCGACCAGCAGGGCGGCGTCCGGCAGCGACAGCACCCCGGCGACGTGGGCGGCCGCCAGCTCGCCGACCGAGTGGCCGATGAGGTGGTCGGGGCGCAGGCCCCAGTGCTCGGCGAGCCGGAACAGGGCGACCTCGACGGCGAACAGGGCCGGCTGGGTGTAGGCCGTGCGGTCGAGCAGGTCGGCGTCCGCGGAGCCGGCGGCGGCGCCGATCACCTCGTGCAGCGGCCGTTCGAGCAGTGGGTCGAGAGCGGCGCAGACGGCGTCGAAGGCCTCGGCGAACACCGGGAACTCGCGGTGCAGCCGAAGTCCCATGCCGAGCCGCTGGCTGCCCTGGCCGGAGAAGAGGAACGCCACGCGCGGTTCGGCGGGCGGCACGGTGCCGGTCACCGACCGCAGGGCGGCACGGATCGCGTCGCGGTCGCCGTCCGGCACGACGGCCCGGTGCTCCAGGTGGGCGCGGGCGGTGGCCAGGGTGTAGCCGACGTCGGCGGGCCGTACGTCCGGGTTCTCCGCAAGGTGCCGGTCGAGCAGGGCCGCCTGCTCGCGCAGCGCCGGTGCGCTGCGGGCGGAGAGCACCAGCGGCACCGGCAGCGGTGCCCGCCCGCCGACGGTGGCGGTCGGCTCGTCGTCGGGGGCCTGTTCCAGGATGGTGTGGGCGTTGGTGCCGCTGACGCCGAAGGAGGACACGGCGGCCCGGCGCGGCCGGCCGGTGACCGGCCACGGGGTGTTCTCGGTGACCAGGTCGACGCTGCCCGCACTCCAGTCGATGAACGGGGACGGCTCGTCCACGTGGAGGGTGCCGGGCACCGTGCCGTGCTGCATGGCCAGCACCATCTTGATGACGCCGGCGATGCCCGCGGCGGCCTGGGTGTGACCGATGTTGGACTTGACCGAGCCCAGCAGCAGTGGCTGTGTGCGGTTCTGGCCGTAGGTGGCCAGCAGGGCCTGGGCCTCGATGGGGTCGCCCAGCCGGGTACCGGTGCCGTGCGCCTCGACCACGTCGAGCTCGGCGGGCGTCAGGCGGGCGCCGGCCAGTGCGTCGCGGATGACGCGCTGCTGGGAGGGGCCGTTGGGGGCGGTCAGGCCGTTGGACGCGCCGTCCTGGTTGACCGCGCTGCCGCGCACCAGGGCAAGCACCGGGTGGCCGTTGCGCCGGGCGTCGGAGAGCCGCTCCAGCAGGACCAGGCCGACGCCCTCGGCCCAGGCGGTGCCGTCGGCGGCGGCCGCGAAGGGCTTGCAGCGGCCGTTCTCGGCGAGCCCGCGCTGCCGGCTGAACTCGATGAACGACGTGGGGGTGGCCATCGCGGCAGCCCCGCCGGCCAGCGCCATCGTGCACTCGCCGGAGCGCAGCGACTGTGCGGCGAGGTGGATGGCGACCAGCGAGGACGAGCACGCGGTGTCCACGCTGACGGCCGGGCCCTCCAGGCCGAAGGTGTAGGAGATGCGTCCGGAGGCGACGCTGCCCGCGCTGCCGATGCCGAGGTAGCCCTCCACCTCCTCCGGGGCGTTGCGCACCCGCAGGCCGTAGTCGTGGTAGCTGGAGCCGACGAACACGCCGGCACGGCTGCCCTTGACCGACCGCGGGTCGATGCCGGCCCGTTCGAACGCCTCCCAGGTGGTCTCCAGGAGCAGCCGCTGCTGCGGGTCGATGGTGGTCGCCTCGCGCGGGGAGATGCCGAAGAAGGCGGGGTCGAAGTCGGCCAGGTCGTGCAGGAAGCCGCCTTCGCGTGTGTACGTGGTGCCGTGGTGCTCGGGGTCCGGGTCGTAGAGGGCGTCCAGGTCCCAGCCGCGGTCGGTGGGGAACGGCGTGATGGCGTCGCCGCCCTCGCTGACCAGCCGCCAGAAGTCCTCCGGGGTGCGTATCCCGCCGGGGAAGCGGCAGGCGAGCGCGACGATGGCGATGGCGTCGTCGGTGACCGCGGCGCCGGCCGACGGCACCGCGGCGGCGGTCTCGGCGCGGGCCTCCGGCTCGCCCAGTTCCGCCGCCAGGTGGTCGACGACGGCGGTCGGGGTCGGGTAGTCGAAGACCAGGGTGACCGGGAGCCGCAGCCCGGTCGCCACGGAGAGTTTGTTGCGCAGCTCCACCGCGGTCAGCGAGTCGCAGCCGAGGTCCTTGAAGACCCGGTCACGGCCGATCGCGTCGGCACCGTCGTAGCCGAGGGCCTCGGCGGCCACCGTGCGCACCAGGTCCAGGAGCGCGGTCCGGTCCAGGGCGGTCGGCCGCTCGGGCGCGGCCGACCGCTCGATGACCGCGGCCACCTCCGGGAGGTCGGCGATGAGCGGGCTGGGCCGCAGGGCGGTGAAGGCCGCGGCGAAGCGGTCCCACGCGAAGTCGGAGAGGATCACGTGCGGTTCGCCCGAGCCGACCGCGTCCCGCAGGGCGGCGACGGCCCGCCCGGGATCCATGGCGGGCATGCCGTCGCGGACCAGCCGGGCGGCCACCGCGTCGTCGGCGAGGCTCTTGCCGGCCCACAGCCCCCAGGACACGGAGGTGGCGGGCAGGCCGAGGTCGCGGCGGTGCAGGGCCAGCGCGTCGAGGTAGGCGTTGGCCGCGGCATAGCTGCCCTGTCCGGTGCCGGCGAGGGTGGAGGCCACCGAGGAGAACAGCACGAACGCCGCCAGGTCCGTCTCCCGGGTCAGCTCGTGCAGCACCAGCGCGGCGTCGGCCTTGGGCCGGGCCACGCCGACCGCCCGCTCGGCGGTGAGGGAGTCGAGCACGCCGTCGTCGAGGACGCCCGCCGCGTGCACCACGGCGGTCAGCGGGGTCTCGGCCGAGATGCCGGCCAGCAGCTCCGCGACGGCGTCCCGGTCGGCCACGTCGCAGGCGGCGACGGTGACCCGGGCGCCCAGCGCGCCGAGTTCGGCGACGAGTTCGGCCGCGCCCGGGGTGTCCGCGCCGCGCCGCCCGGTCAGCAGCAGGTGTTCGGCGCCGGCGGTGGCCAGCCAGCGGGCCACGTGCCCGCCGAGGGCGCCGAGACCGCCGGTGACCAGGACGGTTCCGCTGGGCTCCCAGGGCCGGCCGGCGCTGGAACCGGACCTGCCTGCGTGGGCGATACGGCGGCCGTAGACGCCGGACGGGCGGATGGCCACCTGGTCCTCGCCCGACTCGCCGGTGAGGACCGCCAGCAGGCGCTGTGCGGCCTGGTCGTCGAGGGCCGCGGGCAGGTCGACCAGACCGGCCCAGCGTCCCGGGTACTCGACTCCGGCCACGCCGCCCAGGCCCCACAGGGCCGCCGGCGCGGGGCCGGCGACGGGGTCGGCGGGGCTGACGGAGACGGCGCCGCGGGTGGTGGCCCACAGCGGGGCGTCGATGCCCGCCGCGCCCAGAGCATGGATCAGGGACACGGTCAGCGGCAGCCCGGCGGGCAGCACCGTGCCGTCCGACCAGGGCCGGTCGGCGAGGCCGAGCAGGGAGAGCACTCCGGTGGGTTCGTGCCCGTCGGCCGCGGCGCGCAGGCGTTCCGCGTCGGCCGTGCGGTCGCCGGTGTCCTCCCACGGCACCACGAGCGTGGTGAGGCCGTGCCGGCGCAGGGTGTCGAGGTGTGGGGTGACATCCGTGCCGGCAGGGGTGACGACGAGCCACTCCCCGGTGGCCTGGCCGGCCGGCAGGTCGTGCAGGACGCGCCAGTCGACCCGGTACCGCCAGGCGTCGGTGTCCTCGGCCGCGGGCAGGGCCGGCGGTGCGAGGGGGCGCGGGACGAGCCAGTAGTGCTGCCGCTGGAACGCGTAGGTGGGCAGGTCGACCCGCCGGCCGCCGCGGTGCACGGCGGCCCAGTCGACCGCGGCGCCGCGCGCGTGCAGTTCGCCCAGCGAGGTCAGGAAGCGGTCCAGGCCGCCCGCCTCGCGGTGCAGGGTGCCGACGACGACTCCGCCGCCGGCGGCCTCCAGGGCCTGCTGTACCCAGATCGCCAGCACCGGGTTCGGGCTGACCTCCACGAAGGCGTCGTATCCGGCGGCGATCAGCTGGTGGACGGCCTGGTCGAACTCGACGGTCCGGCGCAGGTTGCGGTACCAGTACTCGGCGTCCAGGGCGGCGCCGTCCAGCCAGGCGCTGTCGGCGGTGGACCAGAACCCGACGGTCGTCGACCGCGGGCGCACGCCGTCCAGCACGCGCAGGAGTTCGTCGTGGATGCGCTCCACCTGGGCCGAGTGGGCGGCGAAGTCGGCACCGGGGATCGGCCAGCGCAGGACGCCCTCGTCCGACAGCGCGGCGCTCAGCTCCTCCAGCGCCTCGGGGTCGCCGGAGACCGTGACCGAGGCGGGCCCGTTGACGGCGGCCACCCCGATCCGGCCGTCCCAGGCGGCGACGCGCTCGCGCAGCGGCTCGGCGGCCATGGCCACGAACATCATGGCGCCCTGCCCGGCGAGCGCGATGAGGGTCTGGCTGCGCAGTGCGACGATCCTCGCCGCGTCCTCCAGCGACAGCGCACCGGCCACCACGGCGGCGGCGATCTCACCCTGGCTGTGCCCGACCACCGCGTCGGGCTCGACGCCGCAGGACCGCCACAGCGCGGCCAGCGAGACCATCACGGAGAACAGCACCGGCTGGATGCGGTCCACCTGCTCGTACTCGCCGCTGCGCAGCACCTCGGTCAACGACCAGTCGAGGTGCGGTGCCAGGGCGCGCTCGCACTCGGCGAAGCGCTCGGCGAACGCCGGGGCGCTCTCCAGCAGTTCCAGGGCCATGCCGGTCCACTGGGTGCCCTGGCCGGGGAAGACGAACACGGTACGGCGGCCGACGTCGGCGGTGTGCACGGGCGCCTCGCCGTCGCGCACCGCCCGCAGTCCGGCGGCCAGGTGCTCCCGGTCCGCGCCCGCGACGACGGCCCTGCGCTCGAAGGCGGTCCTGGTGGCCGCCAGCGACCAGCCGACGTCCAGCGGGTCGGCGTCCAGCCGGTCCAGCAGGGCGCGCGCCTGCTCGCGCACGGCCTCCTCGGTCCGTCCGGACAGCGTCCAGGCCACGGCCGGCGCGGGCGTGCTGCGGTCGCCCGCCGGGGCCGGTGCCTCGACGGAGCCGACCCGCTCGGTGATCTCGACGGGGTCGGCCTGCTCGATGATGACGTGCGCGTTGGTGCCGCTCATGCCGAACGACGACACGCCGGCCCGCCGCGGTCCCGCCCAGGGCCGGGCCTCGGTCAGCAGCTCGATGTTGCCCGCGGACCAGTCGATGAACGGCGAGGGCACGTCCGCGTGCAGGGTCCGGGGCAGCACGCCGTGCTCCATGGCCTGGAGCATCTTGATGATCCCGGCGACACCGGAGGCGGCCTGGGTGTGGCCGATGTTGGACTTCAGCGAGCCCAGCCACAGCGGCTCGGTGCGGTCCTGCCCGTAGGTGGCGAGCAGCGCCTGCGCCTCGATCGGGTCGCCCAGCCTGGTGCCGGTGCCGTGTGCCTCGACCACCCGCACGTCGGCGGGTTCGAGCCCGGCGTTGGCCAGGGCCTGCTGGATGACCCGCTGCTGCGAGAGGCCGTTCGGCGCGGTCAGGCCGTTGGAGGCGCCGTCCTGGTTGACGGCGCTGCCCCGCACGGTCGCCAGCACCGGGTGTCCGTGGCGCCGGGCGTCGGACAGCCGCTCCAGTACGAGCATGCCGACGCCCTCGGCGATGCCGAACCCGTCGGCCTCCGCACCGAACGGCTTGCACCGGCCGTCGGCCGCGAGGCCGCGCTGCCTGCTGAAGCCGGTGAACGACAGGGTGGAGCCGAGGATGGTGGCGCCCGCGGCCAGGGCCAGCGAGCATTCGCCGGACCGCAGCGCCTGCGCCGCGAGGTGCACGGCGACCAGTGAGGACGAGCAGGCGGTGTCGATGGTCAGCGCCGGCCCTTCCAGGCCGAGCGAGTACGAGATGCGGCCGGACAGCACGCTGCTGGAGATGCCGGCGATGAGGTGGCCCTCGGCCTCCTCGGGGACCCGCTCGCCGTCACCGCCGTACCCCTGGTACCCGGCGCCGACGAAGACGCCGGTGTGGGTGCCGCGCAGCGAGGTCGGGTCGATGCCGGCCCGCTCCAGTGCCTCCCAGGACGTCTCCAGGAGCAGCCGCTGCTGCGGGTCCATCGCGAGCGCCTCGCGCGGCGAGATACCGAAGAACACGGGGTCGAACAGGCCGGCGTCGTAGACGAAGCCGCCTGCCCGGGAGTACGTGGTGCCGGGCCGGTCGGGGTCGGTGTCGTAGACGTCGCCGAGGTCCCAGCCGCGGTCGCCGGGCAGCTCGGATATCGCGTCGCGCCCGTCGGCGAGCAGCTGCCAGAGGTCCTCGGGGGTGCGGACACCGCCCGGGTAGCGGCAGCTCGCGGCGACGATGACGATCGGGTCGTCCCCGGCGGGCACGGTGACCGCGACCGGGGCGGCCGGGGTCGCCGCCGTGCCGAGCAGTTCGTCGCGCAGGTGGTCGGCGAGCGTGATGGCGGAGGAGTAGTCGAAGACGACGGTGACCGGCAGCCGCAGACCCGTCGCGGCGTTCAGCCGGCCGCGCAGGTCGACGGCGGTCAGCGAGTCGAAGCCCAGCTCGCGGAAGGCGCGGCCCGGTTCGATCGCGGCGCCCGAGTCATGGCCCAGGACGGCCGCCGCCTGGGTGCGCACCAGGTCGGCCAGGAACTCGCGCTGCTCGGCGGCGGGTATCGCGCGCAGCCGGGCCGGCAGGGGCGAGCCGGCCTGGTCCTGTGCCGCGCTGTCCGCGTCCTGACCGGCCAGTGCGGCGCGGACGTCGGGCAGGTCGGAGATGAGCGCGCTGGGCCGGGCCGAGGTGAACACGGGAGCGAAGCGGTCCCAGTCGACGGCGGCCACCACGATGACCGTCTCGTCACGGTCCAGCACCTGCTGGAAGCCCTCGATGGCGAGCGCGGGACGCATGAAGGGGATGCCCCGTCCGCGCAGTTGCTGCTCGGCGAGGTTGGCGGCCATGCCCTTGCCGTCCTGCGGGGCCCAGATGCCCCACACCACCGAGGTCGCGCCGAGGCCGCGGGCGCGCCGGTTCTCCGCGAGACCGTCGAGGTAGGCGTTGGCCGCGGCGTAGGCGCCGTGGTCGGCACTGCCCCAGACCGCGGAGATGGAGGAGAACAGGACGAACGCGTCCACCTCGCCGATCAGTTCGTCCAGATGCGCGGCGCCGAGCACCTTGGCGTGCAGGGTGTCGCCGAACTCGGCGAGGTCGGTGTCCGGCAGCGGTACGAGGCTGCCGGCGCCCGCGGTGTGCATGACGGACCGAATGGTCTCGCCCTGCGCCTCCAGGCCGGCGACGAGTGCGGCGAGCTGCTCGCGGTCGGTCACGTCGCAGGCGGCGGTGGTCACGCGGGCGCCCAGGGACCGGAGTTCCGTGGTCAGTTCGGCGGCGCCGGGGGCGTCGCCGCCCTGCCGGCTGAGGAGCACGAGGTGCTCGGCTCCGTTGCGGGCCAGCCAGGCGGCGATCTGTCCGCCGACGGCGCCCGTGCCGCCGGTGACGAGGACCGTGCCGCGGGGCCGCCAGGGTTCGGGGGCTGGTCCGTCGGGCAGCGGGGCGCGGGCGATCCGGCGCCCGTACGCGCCACCGGGGCGCAGCGCGAGCTGGTCCTCGTCGCCGGCACCGGCCAGCGCGGTCACCAGGGCGGCGGGGTCGAAGCCGGCGACCAGGTCCAGCAGTCCGCCCCAGCGGCGCGGGTATTCCAGTGCGGCGACGCGTCCCAGACCCCACACCAGGTTCTGGGCGACGCCGGTCACCGGGTCGTCGTCACCGGTGGAGACCGCTCCGCCGGTCAGGCACCACAGGGGGGCGTCGATGCCCGCGTCGTCCAGTGCCTGGACGAGGGCGAGGGTGAGGGCCGTGCCGACCGGCACGACGGGATGGTCCGGGTGCGGCCGCTCGTCCAGGCCCAGCAGCGAGACGACCCGGTCGAGGGGGCCGGCCACGTCGGCCAGCCGCCGAGCGAGCGTCCGCCGGTCGCTGTCGGCGGCGGTCAGCTGCGCCCGCGTCACGGTGGCGCCGGCGTCCGCCAGGGCCCGGCAGACCTCGTCCATGAGCGGATGGCCGGTCTCCGGTACGAGCACCAGGCAGTGGCGCCCGGACAGCTCGGCGGTCTCACCGTCGGGCAGCGCCTTCCACGTGACGCGGTACCGCCAGGAGTCGACCGTGGCGCGGCTGTCGTGACGGTTGCGCCACTCCGACAGGGCGGGCAGCACCTCGCTGAGCGGGGTCTGCGGGTCCAGTCCGAGCAGCTCCCCCAGTCCGCCGTCCTCGACCGTCTGCCAGAAGCGGTTCTGCTCCGACTCGGCGATGCCGACGCTGTCCTCCAGCCAGTACCACTTGCGCTGGAAGGCATACGGGGGCAGGTCCCGGTACGCGGGCGTGCCGCCGAAGAACGGTGTGAAGTCCACCGCGACGCCCCGGACGAACAACTCCGCCGCGGACAGCAGGAACCGGCGCAGCCCGCCCTCGTCCCGCCGCAGCGTCCCCGACACGACGGACTCGTCACCGACGGTCTCGGTGATCCCTGTCGTCAGGACCGGATGCGCGCTCACCTCGACGAAGGCACCGAAGCCCTCGGCCGCCAGGTCGCGCACGGCCGCCTCGAACTCCACGGTCTGCCGCAGGTTGCGGTACCAGTAGTCGGCGTCCAGACCTGTCCCGTCCGCCCATGCGACATCGACGGTGGAGAAGAAGGGAACCGTCGCCGTCCGAGGCGACACGCCCTCCAGCACGTGCCGGATCTCCTCGCGGATCTCCTCGACGTGCGCCGAGTGCGACGCGTAGTCCACGGGCACGCGCTTCGCCCGCTCCACGGACGCCAGTACCGATTCCAGACCGGCCGGGTCACCGGAGACCACGACCGATGAGGGGCCGTTGACCGCGGCGACGGACACCCCGTCCGGCAGCAGCCCCCGGACCCGGTCCACCGGCAGTGGCACCGAGACCATGCCACCCCGGCCCGCCAGCGCCGTGATCGCCTTCGACCGCAGCGCCACGACCCGCGCACCGTCCTCCAACGACAGCGCACCCGCCACCACCGCGGCAGCGATCTCGCCCTGGGAGTGGCCCACCACCGCGTCCGGCCGCGCCCCCACCGACTCCCACAGCGCGGCGAGGGACACCATCACCGCCCAGAGCACCGGCTGCACCACATCCACCCGGCCGAACTCACCCGACCGCACGACCTCCGTCAGCGACCAGTCGGCATACGGCGCCAGGGCCCGCTCACACTCGGCGAACCGCGACGCGAACACCGGCGACGACTCAAGGAGTTCCACCGCCATCCCCGCCCACTGCGACCCCTGCCCCGGAAAGACGAACACCGTCTTCCCCACAGGCGAGGCAACACCGGATATCACGCCCGCCGCCGGCCCGTCGTCCGCGACCGCCGTCAGGCCGGCCCCGAACTCCTCCGCCGAACCACCGACGACCACCGCACGATGCTCGAACACCGACCGGCCCGCCAGAGCCGCACCCACCGCAGCCCGGTCCTCACCCGCCAACGCGACCAGCCGGCCCGCCTGCGCACGCACGGCGTCCGCCGAACGACCCGACACCACCCACGGCACCACACCCGGAGCCACCACAGGCGAAGCCGCCGGCTCCGCCACCGGAGCCTGCTCCAGGATGGTGTGGACGTTGGTGCCGCTGACGCCGAAGGCGGAGACGCCGGCGCGGCGCGGGCCGCCCTCGTCGTCCCACGGCCGGGCCTCGGTCAGCAGCCGTACGTTGCCCGCCGACCAGTCGACGGCCCGGCTCGGGGTGTCGACGTGCAGCGTCCTCGGCAGCGTGCCGTTCCGCATGGCCATCACCATCTTGATGACGCCGCCGACGCCGGCCGCGGCCGCGGAGTGGCCGATGTTGGATTTCAGCGAGCCCAGCCACAGCGGCCGCTCGCGATGGCGCCCGTAGGTGGCCAGCAGGGCCTGGGCCTCGATCGGGTCGCCCAGCTTGGTGCCGGTGCCGTGCGCCTCGACCACGTCGATGTCACCCGCGGAGAGCTGCGCGTTGGCGAGCGCCTCCTTGATGACGCGCTGCTGGGAAGGGCCGTTGGGCGCCGACAGGCCGTTGGACGCGCCGTCCTGGTTGACGGCGCTGCCGCGGACCACGGCCAGCACCTGGTGGCCGTTTCGCTGCGCGTCGGAGAGGCGTTCCAGGACCAGGACGCCCGCGCCCTCGGACCAGCCGGTGCCGTCGGCAGCGTCGGCGAACGCCTTGCAGCGGCCGTCGGCGGACAGACCGCGCTGCCGGCTGAAGGCGACGAACGCGTCCTGGGTGGCCATCACGGTGATGCCGCCGGCCAGCGCCATGGTGGCCTCGCCGGTGCGCAGGGCCTGGACGGCGAGGTGCAGGGCGACCAGCGAGGAGGAGCAGGCGGTGTTGACGCTGACCGCCGGGCCTTCGAGGCCCAGTACGTAGGAGATCCGGCCGGACACCACGCTGTCGGCGGTACCGGTGTCCAGCAGCCCCTGGAGTTCGGGGACGTCCCTGGAGCCGTCGCCGTAGCCGTTGCCGATGGCGCCGATGTACACGCCCGTCCTGGTGCCGCGAAGCGCGTGCGGGTCGAGGCCGGCGCGCTCGACGGCGGTCCAGGTGGTCTCGAGGAGCAGCCGCTGCTGCGGGTCCATGGCCAGCGCCTCGCGCGGCGAGATACCGAAGAAGCCCGCGTCGAACAGGCCCGCGTCGTGCAGGAAGCCGCCGTTGCGGGTGTAGGAGGTGCCCGACCGTTCCGGGTCGGGGTCGTAGCGGCCCTCCAGGTCCCAGCCCCGGTTGTCGGGCCACTCGCTGATGGCGTCGGTGCCGTCGGCCACCAGTCGCCACAGGTCCTCGGGGGACCCGACACCGCCGGGGTAACGGCAGTCCATCCCGACGATGGCGATCGGCTCGTGCCGGGCCTGGCGGGCCTCTTGCAGCGCCGCCTTGGTCTGGCCGAGTTCCGCCGTGGCACGCCTGAGGTAGTCAAGAAGTTTCTTGTCGTCTGTCATGATGGCCGGTCTCCTCAGGCGGTGCCGAAGTTGTTGTCGAGAAGGTCGAACAATTCGTCGGCGCTCGCCGAACTGAGTTCACCGGCGTCGGCCGGTGCGCTGCGCTCGTCCCAGCGGCGCAGCAGGGTGTGGAGTCGGGTGCTGATCTCGTCCACGACCGGCAGCCGGCCCAGGGCCCGCTCCAGACGGTCGAGTTCGGCCAGCATCGGGGCGACGGGGTCGGGCTCGGCGAGCAGTTCGCCGTGCAGGTGGTCCGCGAGGACGGTCGGTGTCGGGTGGTCGAAGACGACGGTCGGGGAGATGGCCAGTCCGGTGGCCGCGGACAGCCGGTTACGGAACTGGACGGCGAGCAGGGAGTCGAAGCCCAGGTCGGCGAAGGGCGCGTCGGGCCGGACGGCATCGGGTGTGTCGTGACCGAGGGCGGCGCCGACCTGCTGGGTGACCAGGTCGAGCAGGGCCCGGCGCTGGTCGGCCTCCGGCAGTGCGGACAGCCGTGCCACGAGGTCGTCGCCGTGCTCCGCCGGTGCGGCCTCCGGTAGTTCGGAGAGCAGGTTGAGCTGGCGCGGGGTGGAGACCGCCGAGACGACCAGGTCCCAGTCGACGTCGGCGACGATCAGCGCCGGTTCGTCGCGTTCGACGGCCCGCCGGACCGCCGCCATCACCGAGTCGGCGGGCACCGGCGTCTCGGCGGGTGCCTGTGGCTCCCAGCCGCCGACGGCGACCGAGACGGCGCGGACACCGCGGTCCCGCAGCCGTGCGGTGAGCGCGGCCAGGCCCGCGTACCGGGCGGTGGCGGCAGCCTGCCGTGCCGCGCCCCAGACGCCGCTGAGCGGGTGGAGCAGGACGAAGGTGTCCATGGCACCGGTCTGTTCGGCCGGCACGGACAGCACGGCCTCGGTGACCGGGCCGGCCGGCGGTTCGGCGGGCGCGATCTGGATCACGGTGCGCTCGTCGGGCTCCGGCGGGGCGGCGGGGTCGGCGCTGACCCGGACGCCCTCGGCTCCGTGCCGCTCCAGCCAGCCGGCGAGCCCGCTCGCCAGGGGCTCGTCGGCGCCGCGGACGAGGACGCGGCCGGGTGCCCAGCGTTCGGCGGGCGGCGCGGCCTGCGCAGTGCGCACCAGGCGCCGGGCGTATGTGCCGTCGGCGCGCACCCGGACCTGGTTCTCGGTGCCGGCCAGGGCGGTGCGCAGCCGGCGTACCACCGTGTCGTCGAGGTCGGCGGGCAGGTCGACGAGGCCGCCCCAGCGTTGCGGCTGCTCCAGGCCGACGACCTGGCCGAGTCCCCACAGCGTGGCCTGTTCCGGGTCCCGTTCGGCCTCGGTGGTGACGCACCACAGGGGTGCCTGGATGCCGACGGCTCCCAGGGTGCGCACCAGGGCGGGGATGTCGGCGGGCGGCAGCAGGGAGACCACGCCGGTGACGGGGCCGGTGAGGCCCTTGAGATCGGCGTCGGTGGTGACGGATCCGGGCAGGGCGGCGACGAGCGGGTGGCCGCCGTCGGGCACGACGACCGCCCAGCCGTCCAGCGGTACGGGCGTGTCCTGGTCCGGCAGGGCGCGCCACTCGACCCGGTACAGCAGGTCGGGTGCCTGTTGCGGGGCGCCGGCCGCGGATCTGCCGGGCGTGGGCAGCCAGTAGTGCTCGCGCTGGAAGGGGTAGGTCGGCAGCTCGACATGGCGGCCGGTGCCGGTCAGGGCGGTCCGGTCGACGTCGGCGCCCGCGGTCCACGCCTCGGCGAGGGCGGCGTGCATGCGGTCCCGGCCGCCCTGGCCGCGCTGGAGGGTGCCGACGGTGGTGACCGGGAGTCCGGCGTCCGCGGCTGTGCCCTCGATACCGGCGACCAGCACGGGGTGCGGGCCGACCTCGACGAACAGGGTGTGGCCGGTGCGCAGCAGGCGTTCGGTGGCCGCGTGCAGGGCGACCGGTTCGCGCAGGTTCCGGTACCAGTACTCGGCGTCCATCGTGGTGCCGTCGACGAAGTCCGCGGTGACGGTGGACAGCAGGGGTACGTCGCCCGGGGCGGGCCGGACTCCGGCTAGTTCGGCGAGGAGTTCCTCCCGCACCTGCGTCACGTGGGCGGAGTGCGAGGCGTAGTCGACGGGGACGCGCCTGGCGCGGACGCCGCGGGCCTCGCAGTCGGCGACGAGGGTGTCGAGCGCCTCGGGGTCGCCGGAGACGACGGTCGCGGCGGGGCCGTTGAGCGCGGCGATCCCGATGCGCCCGGCGTGACCGTCCAGGAGTCCGCGGACGGTGGGCTCGTCCGCCGCCACGGAGACCATGCCGCCCTTGCCCGCCAGGGACCGGCGGATGGCCCGGCTGCGCAGCGCGACGGTCTTCGCGCCGTCGTCCAGGCTCAGCACGCCGGCCACCACGGCCGCGGCGATCTCGCCCTGCGAGTGGCCCACGACGGCGTCCGGCCGAACACCGTAGGAGCGCCACAGCTCGGCGAGCGAGACCATGACGGCGAAGAGGGCGGGCTGGACGACGTCGACGCGGCTCAGGGCGGCCTCGTCCGCGAGGACCTCGCGCAGGGACCAGTCCACGTACGGCGCCAGGGCCTCGGCGCAGGCGTCCAGGCGGGCCGCGAACTCCGGTTCCGCGTCGGCGAGTTCGAGCGCCATGTCGGTCCACTGGGTGCCCTGGCCGGGGAAGACGAACACCGTGCGGCCGGAGCCGGCCTCGCCTGTCACGGCGTTCGGTGCGGTGCCGGGCGCGGCGAGCGCGGACAGCAGGGCGTCCCGGTCGGTGCCCAGGACCGCCAGGCGCCGCTCGAAGCGGGGCCTGCCGGCCAGCGTGCGGGCCACGTCGGCGGCGCGGACGCCGGTGTCGCGCAGCAGCCGGTGCAGGCTCGCGGCCTGCTCGCGCAGGGCTCCGGGGGTACGGGCGGACAGCAGCAGGGGCGCGCTGCGGTCCGGGATGCCGGGCGCGGGCGTCGTCACGTCCGGCTCCGGCTCCGGCTGCTCCAGTACGACGTGGGCGTTGGTGCCGCTCATGCCGAACGCCGACACGCCCGCCCGGCGCGGGCCCGTCCAGGGGCGGGCTTCGGTGAGCAGCCGGACGTTCCCGGCCGTCCAGTCGATCCTGGTGCTGGGCTGTTCGGCGTGCAGGGTCCTGGGCAGGGTGCCGTGGCGCATCGCCATCACCGTCTTGATGATCGCGGCGACTCCGGCCGCGGCCTGGGTGTGGCCGATGTTCGACTTCAACGACCCGAGCCACAGGGGCTCCGCGCGGTCCTGGCCGTAGGTGGCCAGGAGCGCCTGCGCCTCGATCGGGTCGCCGAGCGTCGTACCGGTGCCGTGCGCCTCGACGACATCGATGTCAGCAGGGTTCAGACGGGCGTTGGCCAGCGCCTGGCGGATGACCCGCTGCTGGGCGAGGCCGTTGGGTGCGGTCAGGCCGTTGGACGAGCCGTCCTGGTTGACGGCGGAACCGCGGACCACGGCGAGCACCGGGTGTCCGTTGCGCCGGGCGTCCGACAGCCGCTCGACGACGAGCACGCCGACGCCCTCGGACCAGCCGGTGCCGTCGGCCTCCTCGGCGAACGACCGGCACCGGCCGTCGGCGGACAGCCCGCGCTGCCGGCTGAACTCGACGAAGACGTCGGGGGACGCCATCACGGCGGCGCCGCCGACCAGGGCGTACGCGCACTCGCCGGAGCGCAGGGACTGGCCGGCCAGGTGCAGCGCCACCAGGGAGGACGAACAGGCCGTCTCCACGGTGACCGCGGGGCCCTCGGTGCCCAGCGTGTAGGCGATACGGCCGGATGCCACGCTGGTGACGGTGCCGCTGAGCAGGTGTCCCTCGACGCCGTCGGCGGACCCGCTGCCGTAGCCCATCGTGGCGACGCCGACGAAGACACCGCCCTGGGTGCCGCGCAGCGACGTCGGGTCGATGCCCGCCCGCTCCAGCGCCTCCCAGGAGGTCTCCAGGAGCAGCCGCTGCTGCGGGTCCATCGCGAGCGCCTCGCGCGGGGCGATGCCGAAGAACGCCGCGTCGAAGGCACCGGCGTCCTGGAGGAAGCCGCCGCCGCGGGCGTAGAAGGTGCCCTCGTGGTCGGGGTCGGGGTGGTAGAGCCGCTCCAGGTCCCAGCCGCGTTCCGCCGGCAGGTCGCCGATGGCGTCCGTCCCGTCGGCGACCAGCCGCCACAGGTCCTCCGGCGAGGTCACACCGCCGGGGAACCGACAGGCCATCGAGACGATCGCCAGCGGTTCGTCGGCGTCCGTCCGCGGGGTGGCCGCCGGGGACGCACGGTGCGCCGTTCCGGGCGCGGTGCCGTCGAGTCCGGCGTACAACCGGCGCGCCAGGTCGCCGACGGTGGGGTGGTCGAACACCTCGGTGACGGGCAGCCGTACCCCGGTGGCCTCGACCAGCCGGTTACGCAGTTCGACGGCGGTCAGGGAGTCGAAGCCGAGGTCGCGGAAGACCCGGTCGACGGCGACACCCTCGGCGGAGTCATGGCCCAGGACGGCCGCGACGTGGTCACGGACCAGGTCGCGCACCGCCTCCTCGCGGCCGGCCGCAGGCAGCCCGGCGAGGTGTGCGGCGAACGCGGACGCCGGCGGCGCCGGGTCCTCCGCACGGGCCGCCAGGACCGCCCGCACCTCGGGCAGGTCCTCGACGAGCGGGCGGGAGCGCGCCGCGGTGTAGGCGGGGGCGAAGTCCTCCCAGCGGACGTCGGCGACGGCGACCGTGGCGTCCGGCCCGGCCGGCAGGGCGCGCAGGGCGGCGACGGCCGCGGCGGGCGCCAGCGCGGTGAGGCCGCGGCGGTGCAGCCGGTCCAGCGCTTCGTCGTCGGCCATGCCGCCGCCGGCCCAGGGCCCCCAGGCGACCGAGACAGCCGTGAGCCCGCGGGCCCTGCGCCGGGCGGCCAGCGCGTCCAGATGGGCGTTGGCCGCGGCGTAGGCGCCCTGTCCCCCGCTGCCCCAGACGCCGGCGATGGAGGAGAACAGCACGAACGCGTCCAGCGGGGTGTGACCGAGCAGTTCGTCCAGGTGGCGGGCGCCCAGCACCTTGGCCGCGGCGACCTCGGCGAGTGCGGCCACACTGTCCTCGGCGACGGACCCGAGGCCGAGCGCGCCCGCGGCATGCACGACGGCGGTCGGCGGGTGCGCCGCCAGCAGGGCGGCGACCGCCTCGCGGTCCGTCATGTCGCACGCCTCGACGGTGACGCGCGCGCCGAGGGCGGCCAGTTCGGAGCGGAGCGCGTCGGCGCCGGGCGCGGCCGGGCCTCGGCGGCTGGTGAGCACCAGGTGCTCGGCGCCGTCCTGGGCCAGGCGCAGCGCGACGTGGCGGCCGAGCGCACCGGTGCCGCCGGTGACGAGGACCGTGCCGCGCGGCTGCCAGAGCGGACCGGCCGCCGGCGCGTGCTCCAGGCGGCGGGCCCGGACACCGCCGGCCCGCACGGCGAGCTGGTCCTCGTCGCCGCCGCCGGTGACCACGGCGCCCAGCAGGGCCAGGACGGTGTCGTCGACATCGGCGGGCAGGTCGACCAGACCGCCCCACAGCTCGGGCTGTTCCAGTCCGAGGACCTGGCCGAGACCCCAGATCTGCGCCTGCTCGGGCCGTGCCATGTCCCGGTCCTGATACTGATCCCGGTCCCGGTCCCGGTCCCGGTCCTGGTCCTGGTCCTGGTCCACGGTGACCGCGCTCTGCGTCACCAGCCACAGCGGGGCGCCGAGCGCCGCGTCGGTCAGCGCCTGGGCGGCGGTCAGGGTGCCGGCCAGGCCGATGGGTACCGCCGGGTGGTCGGGATGGGGCCGCTCGTCGAGCGCGAGCAGCGACAGGACGCCCGCTACCGGGTCCGGTCCGGCAGCGTCCCGCAGGAGTTGTGCGAGCGCGTCCCGTTCGGTGCCGGCGGCGACGGGGACGACGGGCGTGCCGAGCTCGCGGAGCCAGCCGCGGCAGGCGGCCAGCGCTGTGCCGCCGTCCTCGGTGTCGGGCACCAGGGCGAGCCAGGTGCGGTCGGGCACGCCCGTCCCGGCGGGCTGCGCCGGCTCGGTCCAGCCGATCCGGTAGCGCCACCGGTCGGCGGTCTGCCCGGCGGCGCCGGACGCGGTCGGTACGTTCGGCCAGAACCGCTTGCGCCGGAACGGGTAGGTGGGCACCGCGCGGCGGACGGCGCCGGTGGGGGCGAACAGCGCCTCCCAGTCCGGTCCGGCGCCCACGGTGTGCAGGCGGGCCACGGCGGCCAGCAGGGTCTGTTCCTCGGGCCGGCCGTCGCGCAGCAGGGACACCGCCAGCGGGCTCTCCTCGGGCAGGCAGTCGGGCACCATGCCCGAGAGCACGCCGTCGGGGCCGAGTTCCACGAACGTGGTGGTGCCGGCGGTCCGCAGGGTGCGTACGGCGTCGGCGAACCGGACGGTCGCCCGGGCCTGGCGAACCCAGTAGGCCGGCGAGCACGCCTCCTCGGGGGTGAGTTCGGCGCCCGTCACGGTGGAGACGACGGGGATGCGCGGCGCCGCGTAGGAGAGGCCGGCCGCGATCCGCTCGTAGTCGGCGAGCATGCCGTCCAGGTGCGCGGAGTGGAAGGCGTGGGAGGTGCGCAGCAACTTGGTCCTGCGGCCCCGGTCGCGCCAGTGCCGTGCGAGTTCGGCGATCGCGTCGGCGTCGCCGGAGAGCACCACGGACCCCGGGGCGTTGACGGCGGCGACGGCGACCCGGTCCCCGTACGCGGCGAGCGGTCCTGCCGCCTCGTCGGCGGAGGCCTGGACGGCGAGCATCGCGCCGTCGGCGCGCTGGGCCTGCATCTGCCGCCCGCGCGCGGTCACGAGGACGGCGGCGTCGGCGAGGGTGAGGACACCGGCGGCATGCGCGGCGGCCAGTTCGCCGACGGAGTGGCCGGCGAGCCCCTGCGGGTGCACTCCCCATTCCCGCAGCGTCCGGAAGAGGGCGACCTCGACGGCGAACAGCGCGGGCTGGGCGTACTCGGTGCGCTCCAGGGCCTCGGCGTCCTCGTCCACGACCTGGCGCAGCGGCCGGTCCAGGTGCCGGTCCAGCTCCGCGCAGACCTCGTCGTAGGCGACGGCGAACGCGGGGACGCGGGCGCGCAGTTCGGCGCCCATGCCGAGACGCTGGCTGCCCTGCCCGGTGAACAGGAAGGCCACGGGCTGAGCGGCGTCGTCGCGGGCGCTGCCCTCGAAGACCGCCGCCGAGGGCCTGCCGTCGGCGAACGCGTCGAGCGCGCGCACCAGGGCGTCGCGGTCCTCGGCGAGCACGACGGCCCGGTCAGGCAGCGCGGCGCGGGTGGTGGCCAGCGAGTACGCCACGTCCGTCAGCCCGTCGTCGGCCACGGACCCGCTGCCGAGGAGCGCCGACAGGTTCGCGGCCTGGGCGCGCAGGGCGGGGCGGCCCTTGGCGGCGAGCGGGAACAGCCGGGCTCCGGCGGCCGGGCGGCCGCCGGGCCGTTCCGCGGTGGGTTCGGCGGCGGGTCCGGCGTCCTGCTGCCCGGGCTCCTCCAGGACGGCGTGCGCGTTGGTGCCGCTGATGCCGAACGCGGACACGCCGAACCGGCGGGGCGCTCCGGGCCGTGGCTGCCAGGGCCGCGCCTCGGCCAGCGGCCGTACGGCTCCCGCGGTCCAGTCCACGACGTCGGAGGGTGCGTCCAGGTGCAGGGACTCGGGGAGGACACCGTGCCGCATCGCCATGATCATCTTGATGACGCCTGCGACACCCGCCGCGGCCTGGGTGTGGCCGATGTTCGACTTCACCGAGCCGAGCCACAGCGGCCGGTCGGCGTCGCGGTCCTGCCCGTACGTGGCGATCAGCGCCTGGGCCTCGATGGGGTCGCCCAGCCGGGTGCCGGTGCCGTGGCCCTCGACCGCGTCCACCTCGTCGGCCCGCAGGCCGGCGTCGGCCAGGGCCGCCGTGATGACCCGCTGCTGCGAGGGCCCGTTCGGAGCGGCCAGACCGTTGCTGGCGCCGTCCTGGTTGACCGCGCTGCCCCGCACCAGGGCGAGCACCTGGTGCCCGTTGCGCCGGGCGTCGGACAGCCGCTCCAGCAGCAGAAGTCCGGCGCCCTCGCCCCAGGCGGTGCCGTCGGCGGAGGCGGCGTACGCCTTGGCGCGCCCGTCGGGGGCGATGCCCCGCTGCCGGCTGAACGACAGGAACAGACCCGGTGTGGACATCACGGTCACGCCGCCGGCCAGGGCCAGGTCGGCCTCGCCCCGGCGCAGCGACTGACAGGCCAGATGCAGGGCCACCAGCGCGGAGGAGCAGGCGGTGTCGACCGTGACGGCGGGCCCCTCCAGGCCGAGGGCGTAGGAGACGCGGCCGGAGACGACACTGGCCGCGCCGCCGGTGCTGCCGTAGCCCTCGCTGTCGGCGTGGTCCGCGGGCGCGGCGGCGAGCAGCGCCGGGTAGTCCTGCCCGTTGGTGCCCGCGAAGACCGCCGTACGGCTGCCGCGCAGCGTGGTGGGGTCGAGGCCGGCGCGCTCCAGCAGCTCCCAGGACGTCTCAAGGAGCACGCGCTGCTGCGGGTCCATGGCGAGCGCCTCGCGCGGCGAGATGCCGAAGAAGTCGGCGTCGAAGTCGGCGGCGTCGTCGAGGAAGGCGCCCTCGCGCACGTAGGTGGTGCCCGGGTGCGCCGGGTCGGGGTGGTACAGCCCGTCCAGGTCCCAGCCGCGGTCGGCGGGGAAGGCGCCGACCGCGTCGGTGCCTTCGTCGACGAGACGCCAGAGGTCCTCGGGGGTGCGTACGCCGCCGGGGAAGCGGCAGCTCATCGCGACGACGGCGATCGAGTCGTCGTCGGCCGCGACCGGCACGGGCGCACGGTCCGGCCCGGATGAGCGGTCCGGCCCGGGTACGGCGGCCGCGGAGCCGGTCAGTTCGGCGCGCAGGTGGCGCACCAGGGCGGCCGGGGTCGGGTGGTCGTACACCACGGTGGCCGGCAGCCGCAGTCCGGTCGCGGCGCTCAGCCGGTTGCGGACCTCCACGCCGGTCAGCGAGTCGAAGCCGAGTTCCTTGAACGTGCGCTCCGCCGGGACCGCCCCGGCGCCGGAGTGACCGAGCACGGCGGCGACGTGACCGCGCACCAGATCGAGCAGGATGCGGCCGCGCTCCTCCTCGCCGGCGTCGGCGAGCCGCCGGGCGAGCCCGGTCCCCGCCGCGCCGGGCTCCCCGGCCGCGGTGGCCGCCGCCGCACGGATCCGCCGTACCTCGGGCAGGTCGTGCAGCAGCGGCCGGACGCGGGAGGCGGTGAACGCCAGGAAGAACCGGTCCCAGTCGACGTCCGCCACGGTCAGGCAGGTCTCGTCGTCCGTGACGGCCCGCTCCATCGCGGTCAGGGCGTCCTCGGGGTCCATGGCGGGCAGGCCGTGCCGGGCCAGCAGGTCGCCGACACCGTCGAGGCCTGCCATGCCCGCGCCCGCCCAGGGGCCGAAGGCGACGGAGGTCGCGACGAGCCCCTCGGCGCGGCGCTCCTCGGCGAGGGCGTCCAGGAACGCGTTGCCCGGGGCGTAGTTGCCCTGGCCGGGCACGCCGAAGGTGGCCGCCACGGAGGAGAACAGCACGAAGGCGTCGAGGTCCAGCGTCCGGGTCAGCTCGTGCAGGTGCCGCGCGCCGGCCAGCTTCGGGCGCAGCACCCGGTCGATCTGCTCCGGGCGCAGCGCCGCCACCGTGTCGTCGTCCAGGACGGCGGCGGTGTGCACGACGGCGGTGAGCGGGTGGTCCGGCGGGACCGTCGCGAGCAGCGCCGTCAGGGCGTCGCGGTCGGCCACGTCGCAGGCGGCGATCGTGACGCGGGAGCCGAGTTCCGCCAGCTCCCGGCGGAGCGCGTCGGCGCCGGGCGCCTGTGGCCCGCCGCGGCCGACGAGGAGCAGGTGGTCGGCGCCGCGGCGGGCGAGCCGACGGGCGACGTGCGCGCCCAGGGCGCCGGTGCCGCCGGTGACGAGCGTGGTGCCGCGGGGCTCCCAGGTGCGGGGAGCCCCGGAGCGGGTGCTCCGCGTCGCCCGTGTCAGGCGGCGCACGGACACGCCCGTGGCGCGCACGGCCAGCTGGTCCTCGGTACCGCGGGCCGGGTCCGCCGCGCCGTCCGCGGGCAGGCCCGCCAGGACGGCGGCCAGTCGGCTGCGGGTGTCCTCGTCCAGAGTGGCCGGGAGGTCGACGAGACCGCCCCAGCGGTCAGCGTGCTCCAGGCCGACGACCCGGCCCAGCCCCCAGACCGGGGACTGCGCGGCGGCGGTGAGCCGGTCGGCGGCGTCCACCGCGACGGCGCCACGGGTGGCCAGCCACAGCGGTGCGGTCAGGCCGGTGTCGCCGAGTGCCTGGACGAGCGCCACGGTGGACACCAGACCGCCGGGCGCCGCCGGGCGCCCGGGGCACGGCCGTTCGTCGAGGGCGAGCAACGAGAGCACGCCCGCGACGGGTCCCTCCGCGGCCGCGGCGCGCAGCCGCCCGACGAGGGCCGCCCGGTCGTCGGCGGCCGGTACGGCCACGGTGTGGACGTCCGCGCCGTACGCGGCCGGAACGGCGGCCACCGCGGCGGTGTACGGGTCCTCGGCGAGGTGCTCGGGCACCACCGCCAGCCAGCGCCCGGACAGGGCGTCCGGACCCGGTGCCCGCTCGGCGTCGGGCCGCGGGGTCCAGGTGACGCGATAGCGCCAGGTGTCCGGTCCGGAGCGCGCGGGCGCGGCGGCCCGCGAGGTGTCCAGCCAGTATCGCCGGCGCTCGAACGGATAGGTCGGCAGCTCCGTGCGCCGGGCACCGCTGCCCGCGTACAGCGCCGCCCAGTCCACCGGTGCCCCGTGCACGTACGCCTCGGCCAGGGAGGTGAGGAACCGTTCGGGGCCTCCGTCGTCCCGGCGCAGCGTGCCGAGCGCCGCCGCCGGGCGGTCGGGGGCCTGGTCGAGGGACTCGGAGACGCCCTGCGTGAGCACCGGGTGCGGGCTGACCTCGATGAAGAGCGCGGAGCCGTGGGAGAGCACGTCCGCGACGGCCGGGCCGAAGCGGACCGTGCCGCGCAGGTTGCGGTACCAGTAGCCGGCGTCGAGCTCCGTGCCGTCGAGCACCTCGCCGGTGACCGTGGAGAGGAACGGCACCGCGGCGCGGCGGGGCTCGATCCCGTCCAGCGCCTCGATGACCGCCTCGCGGATCTCCTCGACGTGCGCCGAGTGGGAGGCGTAGTCGACCGGGACCCGGCGGGCGCGGCAGCCCTCCTCCTCGCACGCGGCGAGGAGTTCGTCCAGCGCCCCGGGGTCGCCGGAGACGACGACCGCTCCGGGTCCGTTGACGGCGGCGACGGCCAGCCGGTCGCCCCAGCGGGCGAGGCGGCGCACGGCCGCCTCCTCCGGCTCGGCGACGGAGACCATGCCGCCGCGTCCGGCGAGGGCGCGCAGCGCCTTGCTGCGCAGCGCGACAACGCGCGCGCCGTCCTCCAGGGTCAGCGCACCGGACACCACGGCCGCGGCGATCTCGCCCTGCGAGTGACCGACGACCAGGTCGGGCCGCACGCCGTGGGAGCGCCAGAGGGCGGCCAGGGAGACCATGACGGCGAACAGTGCGGGCTGCACGACGTCCACGCGCTGCAGTCCGGGTGCTCCGGGCTCGGCCAGGACCTGGGACAGCGACCAGTCGACGTACGGTGCCAGGGCGTCCTCGCAGGCCCGCAGTCGCTCGGCGAAGACGGGCGCGGCCTCGGCGAGTTCCAGGGCCATGCCAGCCCACTGCGAGCCCTGTCCGGGGAAGACGAAGACCGTCCTGGCGCCGGGCAGCGCGGTGCCGCGCACCACGCCGGCCAGCGGCAGTGCGTCGCCGGGCGCCGCCTCGGCGAGCGGGCGCAGCCCGGCCGGCCCGCCGAGCAGCACCGCACGCTCGTCGAACGCGGTCCGCTCGGCCGCCAGCGAGTAGCCGACGTCCGCGGGGCGCGGCTGCGGGGCGACGCCCAGGTGCATCGCCAGTCGGCCGGCCTGCCGGTGCAGGGCGTGGGCGTCCCGGGCGGTCAGGATCCAGGGCGGGGAGGCCGGTGCGGTGTCCGGGGCGTGTTCCGCCGACTCGGGTACGGCGTCCGGGACATGCCCCACCGACTCGGCTACGACGTCCGGGACATGCTCCACCGACTCGGCTACGGCAGGCGGGGCCTCTTCGAGGATGACGTGGGCGTTGGTACCGCTCACGCCGAAGGACGAGACGCCGGCCCGGCGCGGGCGGCCCGCGTCCGGCCACGCCGACTGCTCCGTGAGGAGCCGCACCGCACCGGCGGACCAGTCCACCCGGGACGACGGCGTACGGACGTGCAACGTCGCGGGCAGCGTCGCGTGCCGCATGGCCTGCACCGTCTTGATGACTCCGGCGATGCCCGCGGCGGCCTGGGTGTGTCCGATGTTCGACTTCAACGAGCCCAGCCACAGGGGCTGTTCGCGGTCCTGACCGTAGCCGGCCAACAGCGCCTCGGCCTCGATCGGGTCGCCCAGGACGGTGCCGGTGCCGTGTGCCTCGACGGCGTCCACCTCGGCCGCGGTCAGCCGCGCGTCGGCCAGGGCGTCGCGGATGACGCCCTCCTGCGAGGGTCCGTGCGGCGCGGTCAGCCCGTTCGAGGCGCCGTCCTGGTTGACGGCGCTGCCGCGCACCAGCGCAAGCACCGGGTGGCCGTTGCGCCGGGCGTCCGAGAGCCGCTCCAGGAGCAGTACGGCAACGCCCTCGCCCCAGCCGGTGCCGGCGGCGTCGTCGCTGAAGGACCGGCAACGGCCGTCTCGGGCAAGGCCGTTCTGCCGGCTGAACTCCATCAGCATGCCGGGGCCCGACATCACCGTGGCTCCGGCGGCCAGGGCCAGGGTGCACTCGCCCGTGCGCAGCGCGCGTGCCGCCATGTGCAGCGCCACCAGCGACGACGAGCAGGCCGTGTCGACGGTCACGGCCGGACCGTGCAGGCCGAAGGTGTAGGAGATACGGCCCGAGGCGACGCTGCCTGCGCCACCGACCAGGCCGTATCCTTCGGCCTCGGCCGGTATCTCGTGCAGCCGGGGCAGGTAGTCCTGGCTCATGGCGCCGACGAAGACTCCGGTGGCGCTGCCCCGCAGCGTGGCCGGGACGATACCGGCCCGCTCGAACGCCTCCCAGCTGGTCTCCAGCAGCAGCCTCTGCTGCGGGTCCATGGCCAGCGCCTCGCGCGGCGAGATACCGAAGAAGTCGGCGTCGAAGTCGCCCACCCCGTCCAGGAATCCGCCGAAGCCGGTGTGGGAGGTGCCGCCGTCCTCGCCGCCGAGCAGGGCGTCCAGGTCCCAGCCTCGGTCCTCGGGCAGTGGCCCGATGGCGTCGGTGCCGGACTCCACGAGCCGCCACAGGTCCTCGGGGGAGCCCACCCCGCCGGGCAGCCGACAGCTCATGGCGACGATCGCGACGGGCTCGTCCACCGGCCCGTCCACCGGCCCGTCCACCGGTGCGGCGACCGGCGCGGCACTGTCCGCGCCGTGCAGAGCGCGGTGCAGGAAGGACGCGACCTCTTCGACGGTGGGGTGGTTGTAGACCAGGGCGGCGGGCAGTCGCAGGCCGGTGGCGGCGGCCAGCCGGCCGCGCAGTTCCAGCGACGAGTGGGAGTCGAGGCCGAGCGCCTTGAAAGCCAGCCCGGCATCGACCTCGTCCGGGCTCGCGTGTCCCAGGACGGCGGCGGCGTGCGATCTGACCAGCTCGGTCAGTGCGGGCAGTCCGGTGTCGGCGGCCTCCGTCACGGCCGGGGCGGGCCCGGCGGCCCGGTCGAACCAGTAGGACTGTCGCTGGAACGGGTAGGTGGGCAGGGTGACGCGGGTGGCGCCGGCGTGCGCAGAGGACCAGTCGACGTCGACGCCCTGGACGAAGAGTTCGGCCGCCGAGCGCTTCAGCCGCTCCAGTCCCCCGTCGTCCCGGCGCAGCGTCCCGCCCGTGATCACGTCACCGGCGGTCTCCGCCACCGCCGCGGTCAGCACCGGATGAGCGCTGGCCTCGACGAACACGCCGTATCCCGCGCCCGCCAGAGTCCGTACGGCCGACTCGAACTCGACGGTCCGACGCAGGTTCCGGTACCAGTACCCGGCGTCGAGCTCCGCGCCGTCCGCCCAGTCCACGTCCACGGTCGAGAAGAAGGGGACGCTTCCCGCGCGGGGGGTCACGTCCCGCAGGGCGTCCAGCAGCTGCTCCTCGATCTCCTCCACCTGTGCGGAGTGGGAGGCGTACTCCACGGGCAGCCGACGGGCGCGGACGTCCCGCGCCTCGGCACGGGCCTCCAGCTCCGCGAGCGCCTCGGGGGCGCCGGCCACGACCACCGACGAGGGGCCGTTGACCGTGGCGATCGAGAGCCCCGGCCCGAGGAGCGCGCGGGCCTCCGCGGCCGGCAGCGCCAGTGACGTCATGCCACCGCGTCCGGCTAGGGCGCGCAGGGCCCTGGCGCGCAGGGCCACCACCCGCGCACCGTCCTCCAGCGACAGGGCGCCCGCCACCACGGCGGCCGCGACCTCGCCCTGGGAGTGGCCGAGCACCGCGTCGGGGACGACACCCCATGACCGCCACGTCGCGGCGAGCGACACCATGACCGCCCACAGGACGGGTTGGACGACCTCGGTGCGTAACAGTGCGTCCGCGTCGCCCAGCACGTCGGCCAGACGCCAGTCCGTGAACGGTGCCAGGGCCTGTTCGCACTCGGCCATGCGGGCGGCGAACACCGGTGAATCGTCCAGGAGTTCACGCGCCATGCCCACCCACTGCGAGCCCTGCCCGGGGAAGACGAACACCGTCTTGCCCACGGGTGCCGCGGCGTGTCCGGTGACCACGTCCTCCCCGGCTCCGCCCGCCGCCAGCGTCCGCAGCCCGGTCCCGCCCAGGGACACCGCACGGTGGTCGAAGAGCGTGCGGGACGACAGCAGGGAACCGCCCAGATCGACAGGGTCCGTACCAGGGTGGTCGTCGATCCAGTCGGCCAGTCGCGCGGCCTGCGTGCGCAGCGCGGCCTGCGTGCGCCCGGACACCACCAAGGGCGTGGCGCCGGGTGCTGCGGGCCGTTCGGGAGAGGCCGGCGCCGTGGCCCCGTCCTGCTCGTAACCGGCCACCACCACGTGGCAGTTGGCACCGCCCAGGCCGAAAGAGCTGACGCCTGCGATCCGGCGGTTCCCACGCCAGGGGCCGCGTTCGGTGGCCACCTTGAGGTTCAGCTCGTCGAGGGGGATGCCGGGCGGCGGCGTGTCGAAGTTGAGGCTGGCCGGGATCTCGCCGTGACGGACCGCCAGGACGGTCTTGAGCAGGCCGACGATACCGGCGGCGCTCTCCAGGTGGCCGACGTTGGTCTTGGCCGAGCCGACGACCAGCGGTGAGCCGGCCGGCCGCGCGGAGCCGATCGAGGCGCCCAGTGCGGCCGCCTCGACGGGGTCTCCGACCCTGGTGCCCGTGCCGTGCAGCTCGACGTAGTCGACGTCGGCGGGCGACACCCCGGCGGCCCGCTGGGCCAGTTCCACCACCTCGCGCTGCGCCTCGACGTCGGGCACGGTCAGCGCGCTGCCGCCGCCGTCGTGGTTGACGGCGCTGCCGAGGAGCACGCCGTGGATGGTGTCGCCGTCGGCGACGGCCCGGTCGAGCAGCTTCAGCAGCACCAGGCCGCCGCCCTCGCCGCGCACATAGCCGTCGGCCCGCGCGTCGAAGGTGTGGCAGCGCCCTGTCGGCGAGAGGGCGCCCACGCCGGCGGCGACCAGCGCGGTGTCGAGTGCCAGGTTCAGGTTGACGCCACCGGCCAGCGCGGTGACGGACTCACCGCTGCGCAGGCTCTGACACGCCAGGTGCACCGCGACCAGGGACGAGGACTGCCCGGTGTCGACGAGCTGACTCGGGCCGCGCACACCGAGGGTGTGCGAGAGCCGGTTGGCGATCAGGGCGCGCTGTGTGCCGACCAGCGTGTGATGGGTGATCTCGTCGGCGGACTGCCGCCGCAGGGTGGCGTAGTCGTCCCATCCCGCGCCGACGAACACGCCCGTGCGGGTACCGGCGAGCGCGGCGGGCAGCAGGCCCGCGCGTTCGACGGCCTCCCAGCCCAGTTCCAGGACGAGGCGCTGCTGCGGGTCCATCGCGGCGGCCTCGCGGGGCGAGACACCGAAGAAGGCCGCGTCGAAAGCGTCGGGATGCTCGATGAACCCGCCCCAGCGCGCACTGGCGGCGTTCGGCGTTCCCACGGCGTCGATCTGGGCGCGGGTCCACCGGTCGGCCGGCGCCTCGGTGATGGCATGCCGTGCGTCGAGCAGCAGCCGCCAGAAAGCCTCCGGGTCGGGCGCGTCGGGCAGTCGGCACGAATAGCCGATGACCGCGATGGCAGCCTGCTGCAGGTCCGTCGTAGTCAACGCGTACTCCTCAACATGCCGGACCTTTTCCGCATTGTTTCCGTGCTGTTCAGCAGGTTCACAGGTACAGGTATCCAACGCGATCCCACGAAGCATCGCCGGTCAATCCAAACCAATGCCGCCCAACCTCACGGCCTCCATAAGAGCAGAGACCAAAGCCCGTTACGCATGCAGCAGGCAACGACCATTTGATGCTAGCGCACACCATGGACATGATTCACGCCAGAGTTTTTGAGCCACGTCCTGGAATGCGGGCCCTTCTCTGCTTTATATCCACCGCCAACTGGACAGACCCCACATATCGGGATGAGAGGGCCCCGAGCAGCAGATTCGCGCCAGTCCGGAAACCGCCCACAGTGCTTCAGATCACCACCACAGCAAGGCACTTGAGCACTCGACCGGACTGGACAAGCCGATCGCACGCAGGGTAGACAAGCAGGGTATGGCCATTCACGGCAGGCGACCCGGAGGTTTCACCGGAACCACTCGACGACAAAGCCGCGTCAAGAGACCCCGATGCAATCCGCTTTTAACTCGGCCGCAATCCGAGCGCCCCTCCACCGCCAGACCGGAGCCATCAGCAACTAAATTCAAAATAAACCTTCATATTTTCAATGCGGCAATCACCCGGGGCCATTCACCACCACGACACCGAAGGCCGCCGCGGTCAAACCCCACCTCACTCTGCGCAAAACGGACGTTTGCCGACGGGATTACACGATGGCCGAACAACTCGCTTTCTCCGAGACATTGCATGCGTATCTCCGTGAGGTCTCGCTCAGGGAGGATCCTGTACTGACCGCCCTTCGCGACTTCTCCGCGCAACTGCCGGGGGGTGCCGCGATGCAGGTGTCACCGGAGGAAGGGCAGCTCCTTGCTCTCCTGGTCCGCCTGACCGGCGCGGTCAATGTCCTGGAGGTCGGTACCTTCACGGGCTACAGCACGCTGTGCATGGCGCGTGCCCTCCCGTCCGGGGGCCGCCTGACGACCTGCGACATCACCGACCGCTGGCCCGGCATCGCAGTCGACTACTGGCGGAAGGCGGACGTCGAGGACCGCATCGAGCTGCGGATCGGTGACGCCAGGGACACCCTTGACGCGCTGCACCAGGAGCACGGAGCGGGCCACTTCGACCTGGTCTTCATCGACGCGGACAAGACCGGTTACCTGCACTACTACGAGAAGGCGCTGACGTTGCTGCGGCCAGGCGGTCTCGTGGTGGTGGACAACACCCTGTTCTTCGGGCGGGTGGTGGATCCGGAGGCCCAGGACGCCGACACCGTCGCGATCCGCGCGTTCAACGCCTTCCTACGCGAGGACGAGCGGGTCGACGTGTCCCTGCTTCCGATGGCCGACGGCATCACCCTCGCCCGCAAGCGATCCGCCTGAGGACGCCCCGACCGCCGCGGCCAGAACCGTGGCGGCGGGACGGCCGTGAAGAGCGTCCGGCTCCCGCCGGGCCCCGGCGACCACCCGTCCGCGTACTCGGCCGCCGAGCACGAGTCATGCCCAGAAAGCAGGAGCGACGATGACGACCGAGCCGATCGCGGTTCTCGGTGCCGGTGTGATGGGCGTGGGTATCACCACGCTCCTGGCGGGCCATGGCCTGCCGGTACGGCTGGTGGACAACGACCCCGAGAAACTGACGCGCGCACCCGGCAGGATCCGCCAGGAACTGCGCATGGCCCAGCTCATGGGCGCCCTGCCCTCGGACCGTGCCCAGGGCGAGGTCAGCCCGCACGGCGATTCGTCCGCCGTCCGCGGCGCGCGACTGGTGATCGAGGCGATCACCGAGGACGCCGGCCTGAAGAACGCGGTGCTGTCCGAGGTCTCCGCGCTCGTGTCCCCGGGGACCCCGATCGTCTCCAACACGTCCTCGATCCCCATCGACGAGCTGGCTGACGCCGTGCTCCGCCCCGCCGACCTGATCGGCACGCACTTCATGAACCCGCCGGCCCTGATCGGCACCACCGAGGTCATCCGCGGCGTGCGCACCGGTGAGACGGCCCTGGAGGCGGTACGCGGCCTGCTCCACGAGGTCGGTCGCAGGCCCGTGGTGGTCCGCGACGCACCCGGCTTCGTCACCAGCCGTCTGCTGCACCCGATGATCAATGACGCGGCACGGGTGGTCCAGCAGGGCACGGCGACCGCCGAGGACGTCGACGCGCTGATGCAGGGCTGCCTGGGCCACCCCACCGGACCACTGCGCACGGCGGACCTGATCGGCATCGACAACCTCGTCGACTCCCTGTGGGTGCTGCTCAAGCGCACCGGCGACGAGGGCTGCCGCCCCTGCGACCTGCTGCTGCAGAAGGTCGCCGACGGCCACCACGGCCGGAAGACCGGACGCGGTTTCTACGAGTACGAGGAGAGCACGACATGACCGTCCCGACAGACCGGCCCGCGGACGTCCAGGCGGCCGTCCTGGCCTTCGTCGAGACCAGGACCAAGACGAGCTGGGACCCCGGCGCCGACATCTTCGCGGCCGGTGGGCTCAACTCACTGTTCGCCATGGAGCTGGTGGTCCACCTGGAGAAGACGTTCGGCATCTCCATCGGCGGCGCCGACATGCGTCTGGAGAACTTCCGCACGGTCGACTCGATGGTCCAGCTCGTCACAAGGCTCGGCGGGAACACCCGTGCCTGACCGGCTCGCCGCCGAGGTCACCGAGCTGGTGGGCGACCAGGCCGACCACTGGGACCGGACCGGACTGATCCCGCACGAGCTGCTACGGAAGATGTCCGCGCGCGGCATGCTCTGCACCCAGGTTCCGCAGGAGTACGGCGGTCTCGGCCTGAACAGCGCCCTCAGCGGCGAGTTCACCGCGCACGTCGGGAGTCTGTGCAGCTCGCTGCGGAGCGTGATGACCTCGCAGGGCATGGCCGCCTGGGCCGTCCAGCGCCTCGGTGCCGCCCAGCAGCACACCGATCTCCTGGGCGGCCTGGTCGGAGGCCGGCTGGCGGCCGTCGGCTTCAGCGAGGCCGAAGCGGGCAGCGACGTCACCGCCATGAGCACCACCGTCCGACCTGACGGGGACGACGTGGTGGTGAACGGCACCAAGGTGTGGATCACCGCGGCCCACTACGCCGACGAACTGGTGGTCTTCGGGCGGTACGGGGAAGGCGGCGCGGCCGTCGTGATCCCCGCGGACACTCCCGGTGTCACCGTCGAGCGGGTGCCCGATCCGCTGGGCTGCCGCGCCGCCGGACACTCCACGATCCGCCTGGAGGACGTCCGGGTACCGGCACGGCGGCTGCTGGGCGGGGCGGGAATGCCGCTCTCGATGCTGGTCACCCTCGTCCTGGCGTACGGACGCATGTCCGTGGGCTGGGGCTGTGTCGGCATCCTCCGCGCCTGCCTGGCCGCGGCAGGCGCGCATGCCCGCTCCCGCCACCAGTTCGGCAAGCCCCTCGGTGAACACCAACTGGTCGGTCGGCACCTCGCCGAGCTGCTGGTCTCCGAACAGATCGCCACTCGGGCATGCGAGCACGCGAGCGCCCTCTGGGACGCCAACGCCACCGACGCGGTCACCGCCGTCATCCTGGCCAAGCACGTCGGTGCCACCCAGGCGGCACAGGGGGCCGCCGCGGCGGTGCAGGTCCTGGCATCCGCCGGCGCGGACAACAGCAGCCTGGTCGCCCGGGCCTACCGGGACGCCAAGCTGATGGAAATCATCGAGGGCAGCAACGAGCTGTGCCAGGTCATGCTGGCCGAGCACGTGCTGTCGGACTCGTGAAGACGTCGGACTCATGAAGGAGACGGCCCATGGCCGAGCGGCCGACGACGGTGAAGTGCCTCGTCTGGGATCTCGACAACACACTGTGGCAGGGCACCCTGCTGGACGGAGACGACGTCCGGATCACGGACGGCATCAAGCACGTGGTCGCCGAACTGGACCGGCGGGGCATCCTGCAGGCGGTGTCCAGCAAGAACGACCACGACCTCGCGTGGCAGCGGCTGGAGCAACTGGGCGTGGCCGAGTACTTCGTCCTCCCGCACATCGGCTGGGGACCGAAGTCCGACTCGGTCCGGTCCATCGCCGAACGACTCAACTTCGCCCACGGCGCGATGGCGTTCATCGACGACACACCGGCCGAGTGCGCCGAGGTGTCGTACCACCTGCCGGAGGTGCGCTGCTACGACGCCGGGCAGGTGACGGACCTGCTGAACCTGCCGGAGTTCAGTCCCGCCTCCGTCACGGTGGACTCGACGCGACGCCGTGAGATGTACCAGGCCGGTTTCCGCCGGGACGCCGAGCGCGAGGAGTACAAGGGAGCGGACGAGGACTTCCTGCGCTCGCTCGACCTGTGGATGTCGATCAGCAGGGCGACCGACGAAGAACTGAGCCGCGTCGAGGAACTGACCCTGCGCACGAGTCAGATGAACGCGACCGGGGTGCACTACGACGACGCCGCGCTGCGCCGGCTGATGGCCGACCCCGAGCACGAGGTGCTGGTCGTCACCATGGGCGACCGGTTCGGGCCGCACGGCGCGGTGGGCCTGATCCTCCTGCGCCGGCAGCCCGGGGCATGGCACCTCAGGCTGCTGGCGACCTCGTGCCGCGTGGTGTCCTTCGGTGCCGGCTCGGTCATCCTCAACTGGCTCATCGATCAGGCCGCCACGGCTGGAGCGCATCTGAGCGCCGACTTCCGGGCCACTGACCGCAACCGCATGATGGAGATCGCGTACCGGTTCGCCGGCTTCGACGACCAGCCCTGCGGGTGTCACGACGGGCAGCAGGCATCAGTCGACGGCGCCGTCGATGTCCAGCGCCTCCATCTGGTTCCCGCACCGCGGTCCGGACCGGCCACCATGTCGCTCGACGCGGTCGACCTCGCCAAGGGGACGTCTCGGTAGGGCCGGGGCCCGGCAGGGCGGCTGACGCTGAACCGTTCTCGAACCGACTGGGTGTTCGGCTCTGTTCCGCGATGCCATGCCGTGGTTCTGCCGCCCTGTCGCGGTGAGACGGGAGAAGCCGCCGAGTCGGCCGGTCCACTCCGCGGCGCCAGAGACCTTTGACCGCCGACCGAGCCGTCACCCGCACCAGGGCTTACGGCAGTCGCCAGTCCACCGGCTGTCCCCCCTGCTGGACCAGCAGGTCGTTGGCGCGGCTGAACGGGCGGGAGCCGAAGAAGCCACGGTCCGCCGACATCGGGGACGGGTGGGCGGACTCGATCGCCGGGAGATCCCCGAGCAACGGCCGCAGATTACGCGCGTCACGCCCCCACAGGATGGACACCAGCGGCTTGCCACGTGCCGCCAGCGCCCGGATCGCCTGCTCGGTGACCTCCTCCCAGCCCTTGCCCCGGTGCGCACCGGGGCTGCGCGGCGCCGTCGTCAGCGCCCGGTTCAGCAGCAGCACCCCCTGCTCCGTCCACGGCGTCAGATCGCCACTGGACGGCCTGGGCGCTGCCAGGTCGGAGTGCAGCTCCCGGAAAATGTTCTCCAGACTCCCCGGCAACGAACGCACCTCGGGCGCCACCGCGAAACTCAGCCCGATGGCCATGCCCGGCGTGGGGTAGGGATCCTGACCGACGATCAGGACGCGTACGTCATCGAAGGGCTGCTGGAAGGCCCGCAGGACATTCGCCCCGGACGGCAGGTAGGTCCGGCCGGCCGCGATCTCGGCCCGGAGAAAGTCCCCCATCGCAGCGATACGTTCGGCCGCAGGTTCAAGAGCCTTCGCCCAGCCTGCTTCAACAAGTTCATACAAGGGTCGTGGTGCCACAGCGCGTCACCCTACTGGCACACACCGGGTTCCACACAGACGCACAAGTCTCCCCGCACGCACGACGCCCGCGGCGCTACCCTTCCTCCTGATCAAGGTCATCGAGCCGGTCCGGCAATGCGCGCAGTCGGCCACCGGGAAGGAGGGGAGCCTGTTGCATCCAGTGACCAGGCCACTCCGCCGTCGACATCGCACCCTGCCGGGCAGCCTGATCGACATCTACCGGGAGCTCGGCACCGACCCGGGCCTGCCCCAGCCGTCCGACGGCGCCCTCACCCCCTGGAGCCGGCAGGGCGCCCTGCTGCTCAACAGGGCGCCGGCCGGCTGCGGCAAGCCGCCGGTGTCCATCCCGTGGGGCCGCGACGCCCGCAATCTCCGCCCGCTGCTCGGCCGGCTGCCGGCGGTGGAGTCCGCGCATCCCTCGCCCATGTCGGCGGACCGCGGCTTCTTCGGCTCCCGCCCGTTCAGCCGCGCCAACGCCCTGCTGATCCAGCAGGGGGGACAGCCGGTGGACCGGCGCCTGCCGTGACCGACGAGGGTGGTGGATCCCGGGGCACGGAACTCGCTGCGGGGTCCGGCGCCGGATTCGGCGCGGGATTCCTCGCGGTCGACTCCGGTGGCTCCGGGCTACGGGCCGTCGTCGGCGTGCCGGGACGCGAGCCGTCGGCGCCACGGGCCTCCCGGGAGCCGGTACGGACAGGGGCGCGGGGCATCGACCCCGGGCATCTGCTGGAGCAACTCCTGCCCATGGCCCGGGCGTTGGCCGACTCGTACGGGCTGGAGCGGGTGACGACGGTCGTCGTCGGTGCCGCCGGGCTGGCCAGTCTCGGCGACGCGCTGCGGGCCCAGCTGCCGGGCGCGCTGGCCCGCGAGCTCGGTGTGCGGACGGTCGCGCTGGCCGCCGACGCCGTGACCGCGTACGTCGGCGCCCTGGGTCCGCGCCCGGGCGCGGTGGTCGCCGCCGGGACCGGGCTGATCGCGATCGGCACCGATCTCGCCGGGTGGCGGCGGGCGGACGGCTGGGGACACCTGCTGGGCGACTGCGGCAGTGGCGCCTGGATCGGCCGGGCCGGCCTGGAGGCGGCGCTGCGCGCCTTCGACGGGCGGGACGGCGGCTCGGCCGCGCTACGGGCCCGCGCCGAGGAGCGGTTCGGGCCGCTGCCCGGGCTGCCCGGGCAGCTCTATCCGCGCGCCGACCGGCCCGCCGTACTGGCCTCCTTCGCCCCGCACGTCGCGGACTGCGCCGCTGCGGGCGACCCGGTCGCGGTCGCGATCCTGCGTGCCGCCGCCCGGCACATGGCCGAGTCGGCCGCCGCCGTCTGCCCCACTGCCGGTGGGCCCCTGGTCGCCCTCACCGGCGGCCTGTCCAAGCTGGGCGATCCGCTTCTCGTACCGCTGACCGAGGAGTTGGCGCGGTCGCTTCCGCGGGCGCGGCAGGTGCCGGCGGAGGGTGATCCGCTGCACGGAGCGGTACGCGTCGCGAGTGACCTGGTCACCGGACGGCTCACTCTCCCGGGTGATGAAAAGCTGCTCTTCGTGGTGCGTACAAAAAGGGATTGATCCCACTGGGACATGAAGTATCCGACAGGTGAAGGGATCACCTCCGAATCATGCGTAACTCATCAGACAAAACCGGACGGATACCGCTCACCTGCACCCTCCCCGAACAAGGGAGCCCAGATAGCCAGTAACATGCGGCGCCATGAGCTCCCCCACTGGGCCCGCCGGCCTGCCAGTACGAATGCCGCGCCCCCGCCAGCCCGGACGGCACCGCCGTCCCGAGCCGCTGGTGGCTCCCGAGGACGCGCCCGCTCTCGTCCTCGCGGTACCGGGGACGCCCAGCGCGACCACGCGCAGCCTCGCCGATGAGGTCGTGAGCATCGCCCGTTCCGAGCTGCCCGGCCTGGACGCCCGCATCGGGTACCTGGACGGGAACGACGCGGAGTTCCCCACCCTCCAGTCCGTGCTCGCCCGTGCCGCCGAGGAGCGCACCGCCCGCTACGAGCAGGCCGTCGCCGCCGGCGTCGAGGGGATCAAGGCCCCCGACGGCCCCGTCGCCGTCGTCGTACCGCTGCTGGCCGGTCCGGACAGCGCGCTGCTGCGCCAGGTCCGCCAGGCGGTCATGGAGAGCCGGGTCGCCGCCGACCTGACCGACGTCCTCGGTCCGCACCCGCTGCTCGCCGAGGCGCTGCACGTGCGCCTCTCCGAGGCGGGTCTGGCCCGTGCCGACCGGGCCCGGCTGTTCACCGTGGCGACGGCCGCGGACGGCATCATCCTCGCGTCCGTGGGCGGCGACGAGGCGGTGCAGGCCGCCGGGATCACCGGCATGCTGCTCGCCGCGCGCCTGGCCGTGCCGGTGATGGCCGCCGCGCTGGACCAGGAGGGTTCGATCGCCTCCGTCGCGGAGCAGCTGCGGGGTTCGGGGTCGCAGCAGCTGGCGCTGGCGCCGTACCTGATAGGGCCGGAGATCGACGCGGCGCTGGTGGCGGCGGCCGCCGAGGAGGCCGGTTGCGCCACCGCCGACCCGCTGGGGCCGTACCCGGCGATCGGCAAGCTGGCGCTGGCCAAGTACACGACGGCGCTGGGCATTGCTCCGCAGCAGCCGCAGGGTGCGCCTGTACGTTGACAGCCGGCAAAAGCCGACGGCTCCCTTTCCTGGAGAGGGGGCCATCGGCTTTTTTTGGGGTGGTACGGCAGGCCCTCGGCTGCGGGCCGGTGGGGGCTCAGCGCGCAGTTCCCCGCGCCCCTCCGGGGCGCTACGGCCGCCGCAGATCATCACGGTCCCGCAGCCCTGACGGGGCGCTTCAGTCGAAGACGATGCAGGAGGGCGCCGGGATCTCCACCGTGCCGTCGTAGCGGGGCAGGCCCGTGTGCTGGTCGATCGTGAACCAGGTGATGTTGCCCGAGCGCTCGTTCGCGGCGTAGAGGAAGCCTTCCGACTCGGTGATCGCCCGGGGCCAGTGGCCCCCGCACGGGACCGTCGCCGTCAGGTGGAGCTGGTCCCCGTCGACCGTGAACGTGGTCAGGACGTCCTCGCCCCGGGTCGCCGTCCAGACGAAGCGGCCGTCGGCGGAGACGGCGATGCCGGACGGATAGGCGTCGCCGGCCGGGGCGCCGGGCAGGACCGGGGTCTCGGTCAGTGGTTTCAGGGTGCCGGTGCCGGCGTCCCAGCGGCACACGGTCACGGTCGGGGTGAGTTCGTTGACGACGTACGCGTACCGGCCGCCGGGGTGGAAGGCCAGGTGGCGGGGGCCGGAGCCGGGGCGCAGGGCGAACTCCCGGTGGAGGGCGGGGGTGCCCTCGTCCAGGGTGCAGACGCGGACCGAGTCGGTGCCCAGGTCGACGCTGACCGCCCAGCGGCCGCTCGGGTCGGGCTGCACCTGGTGGGCGTGCGGGCCGCGCTGGCGCCGCTCGTGCGGGCCTGAGCCGGTGTGCCGGAGCTGCCCGGAGGGGGCGGGGGCGAGGGTGCCGTCGGGGCGGACGGGGACGGCGGTGACGCTGCCGGAGCCGTAGTTGGCGGTCAGGACATGACCGTCGAAAACGCTGAGGTGGGTGGGACCGCTGGCGTCGACCGGGACCGGTGGCCCGGCGAGCCGCGGCTTGTCGTCGTGGACGTGGTACGCGGCCACCGCGCCGTCGGCGGTCTCGCTGACCGCGTACAGGGTGCGCCCACCGGGTGCGAGGGCGAGATACGACGGGTCGGGGACGCCGTCGACGCCCTCCAGGAGGGCCAGGGCGCCGCTGTCCGGACGGACCGCCGCCGTGACGACCCCGGGGCCGCCCGCGGCCGTGAACGACCCGATGAACGCCCTCCGCCGCCTGCCGCCGTCTGCCACCGCTGTCCCCTCTCGCCACGAGCCGCTACGAGCCGCCACAAGCCGGTACGGGTCAGTACGAGGGAGTACCGAGCCGTACGAGCCGGTCCGGGCCGACGGTAGCAGCTTGCGGTCTAGACCAAGACGTGCGGGGCGGCGCGTCTCAGGCGCCGACCAGGGGCGAGCCCGAGGGGGTGCGCAGCGGCTCGGCGAGTTCGGACAGGGCGCGCTCCAGGCCGTGCAGGTGGGCGAGGGCGGGTTCGGCGGGCGGCTCGGCGGGGGCGGTGATGTGCTCCGAGCCCCTGGTGAGCGCCTCGACGGCCGCCTCGACGCGCCAGCAGGCGGCGGCCAGCCGGGCGTCGTGCGAGGCCTCCGGGTCGGCGGCGACCGCGACCAGGCCGCGGACCTCCCGGGCGCAGTCGTCCAGCAGGGCGAGGACCCGGCGGGCGCGGCGCTTGCGGCCGTGCATCGGGGTGAGCGGGTGCACGAGAGGGGCGACCGAGAGCCGTACCCGGCCGAGGAGCTGTTCCAGTTCGGCCACCCGGGGTGCCGGGTCGGCGGTGGCTGAGCCGGCGAGCCTGGCGGCGGCCTCGGCCGTGCAGGCGTGCACGCAGCGCAGGGCGCGCCGGATCCAGGCGTCGGTGGTGAGGTGGGTGGTGACCGGCAGCACGAACAGCACGGCGAGTACGGCACCGAGGGCGCCCACCGCGGTCTCGGCCAGCCGGAGCGCCAGCAGGCCGGGGGTGAGGACGCCGAGGAGGCCGTAGAGCAGCTCGGCGAGGAAGGTCACCCAGAGCATCATCCAGGTGTTTGCCAGAGTTTCCGCAGGTCAGGGCCATGCAACACGTTCAGGATCAGCAAAAAGTCAGCATCCGCGCGGCATCCTCGCCAGCGGCCCCGGTCGACCGGTGACGGACCCATGTGCTGCCCCCTTTTAGCGCTCGAACTTGCGAGGAGTCAACCACGCAACGGGACCAGTCCAGCCGCGACGCCGCGTTCAGTTCGGCCAGCAGGACCTCGTGCAGCCGCTGCCACACGCCAGCATCATTCCAGTCCCGCAACCGCCGCCAACACGTCATGCCCGACCCGAAGCCGAGGTCCGGCGGCAGGTACCCCACTGGATCCCGGTGTGCAGCACATACAAGATCCCACACAACACGTCCCGGTCCGGCAACGGCCTGCGACCCGGATACCGGAACCTGCACTCGCGCTGCGGCAACAGCGGGTCCAAATGACCCCACAGCTCATCCGACACGATCCACGGCGACGTCCCCACGCCGGACCGAACGCTCAACTCCCGCCCCAGACACGGCAACCAGGAGCGATCCACCTCATTGTGCTAGCTTCCATCAGCCATGATCTCGCTGGCAGGGGCCGGGGGAGACCGGTGCGGCGCCGTGAAGAAGGGCACCCACACGGTCGGGGTCCAGCGCCAGTACACCGGAACGGCCGGACGCAGTGGGATGGCCTGCCGACACACCCCGTGACATCCAGTTGCACGCCGCCGAAGAGCCGGTCCTCTCGGCGCGTCCGTGCCCGGCCGTCGACACGGGAGTCATCCCTATAGCCGGAAGTGTCTTTCATGGCAATGGCTCGCCGTCGGCGATCGCTTAGAGGTGCTCGGTGCTCGACACGAGCCTTCTCGATGGCGTAGTCGGGGCCGCGTGAAGGTCGCCCGGCGGCGGTGCCGGGGTTCCCGGTCGGGATCCTTGTGCCGTCCGCCGCGCTCGGCCCCTTGCCGGCCGGGGTGGGGCTGGAGGTTGGGCGGGCCGAACTCATCCAGGCATAAGGCGACGCCGGGCTCGCCCTCCTCGGGTACGACCTCGAGGTCTTCCAGGTCTTTATGCATGGAAACGACACGCCCTCCTCGCGGAGAAGGACCCGAAGGCCCTCGTGGCTGATGTCGTCGATCACCCCCTCGGCGACCAGGAAATCGGCCAGCTTGGCCGGGCTCCAGGTCGAATATGGCAGACCGTGCTCGGCCGACTTGGACTTGGCGATCTTCTTGATCTCCCGGCGTTCCGGGAGGGTGAACGGCACCTCGGCGATCTTCTCCACGGGCATGCTTGCGCGGACAGCAAGACCATCTGGGCTCGACGCCAGGTCACCACCGATCCGGTGCCTCTGCGGATGATCCGCAACAGGCGTTGCCCTTCGTCGTCATCGATCTCGCGGACGCGTACTTGTTCTGCCACCCAGACAGCCTGGCGACATAGCGCCGTCCGGACCAGCATCCGCATGGCGCGTCACGTTACGACTGGGGTAGAGGGTCTCGCTCGCCCCAGGCCCAGAGAGAAACCCACCCTCACCCAGGACCGCTTGTGCCCGCCGTGTGGCTCACAGTTCGGCGGCTCCGGGGGCGCCACATGTATGCCCTCCACCGGCCCGGGAGAAGAGCCGTTCAAACCTGGGCAGACCGCCGATGTACTCCAGGTACCCCTGGCCTTGGTGGCACCGCCGGGCGGCTCGGGTGGTGGGTACTTGTCCGGGTCGGCGTTCAAGCGGTCGACGATGGTCATGTAACCGATCCGCTCATAGTAGCGCCAGTGCGCGATCTGCGTGACGGTCTCCGCATACGAGCAAATCGTCGATAGCAGCGGCCAACTCGCCTCGCAGGCACTCCCCCGCGGCACCACCGAGGTACGCAACATGTCCGGCATACCGTCGGACACATGCAATCGTCGTGTGGGTTCGCCAGCTGGATCCGCCAGGGGCGTAAAATAACGATAGCCCCTCTCCCATCCTTACTCAGGAGTCCAAGGCCGTGCCTGCTCAGTGAGTGACTCAGCGATGCCTGAAGTCACCGGCCAGGAGCTTCATCTCTTCGCCCCAGATGCCCACGTTGTCGCCCTTGCGGCCGAACTCCTCTCGGGCCAGGCGGTAGAACCCGGCGCCAGGCTCTCCCTTCTCCTTGAGTACGACCATGACGGAGAGCGTCGTCTTGGTGCCGTCTGGGCTCTCCTGGTGGGAGACGTCGGCCAAGAGGTGATCCATCTCCACGCTGTGGGCCGGGACGTTGTGACCCTGCTCCTCCAGGAGGTTGCTCAGCTTCCCGTACTGGATCGGCCAGTCCCCGCTGCGGGCCCGCTCCAGCAGGATTTCCGCCATGGCCTCCTGGGCCGCCTCGTACTCCGATGTCCCTCGCCTCACGGCCTCCCCCTCTACGCCGACGCAGGCGCAAGAGTAGCGAGATCGAGCCGACAAAACGGTTCGCCGGCGGCGTCCGCGGTTCGACCGACACCGCGCGGGAGCTGATCCGACCGCGCGCATTGTCGACCAACGCCCTCTCGAGCGCGAGGTACCGAGATCAGTGGCTCCACAGGAGGACTGGGGAGGGCAGTCCGAAGGGCCGTGGGGAAAGCATGTGGTCGATGACCCTCGGATCAGCCGCGAGCACCGTGACTGCATCGCAAGGTTTTCCCGGGCCGGTCCCTCGGAGAGCTCGAAGCTGCGGCGCTTCCTCGGATCGTCTCGCCGAACAGGGTCTTGAGGCGGCATCGTGACCTCATTCGCCGTCGTCACGGGCCGCCTCTCATCGCAGGCGATCCGGGAGGCCGCCTGTCCTACGCTCCATCCAGGAACTCGAGCCTCCGGTCACACCGCCGAAGCGGCATTCACCAGCCCAGGCTCACCAGAGGCATCCCCGTGCGGGATGTCCTGCTCTGTCCAGATGCATTTGCCGTCATCGAGATACCGGGCGCCCCAGCGCCTGGACAGGGCTGCGACGAGTTGCAAGCCACGTCCACCTTCGTCCGTGTAGGTGGCACGGCGCATGCGCGGGGTCGTGAGGCTGCCGTCGTAAACCTCACATGTCAGCGAGTGGCTGCGCATTAGGCGCATGCGGATTGGGCCCTTGGCGTGCCGAACGACGTTACCGACCAGCTCGCTCACCAACAGCTCCGTGGCGGGTACAAGCTCCTCCAAGCCCCACACGTGGAGGCGCTCCCGAACGTACGCTCTGGCCTGTCCGGCCGCCTGAGGGCCCTCGGGGAGGCCGCAGGAGGCGACATCTCCTGCATCGGTGCATCGGGTGTGGACGATGAGCAGGCCGGCGTCGTCATTTGTCTGCCCAGGGTCGGGCAGCAGAGCCGAGACGACGGTGTCGCACAGATCTTCCAAGCGCCGAACGTCGCTGTCCTCGTCATCGGGGTCGAAGTACGCGGTGTGGGCAGCGGCCTGCGACACGATTTGCCGGAGCTGAGCCAGCCCTTGATCAACATCCCGGGTGGGCGATTCGACGAGGCCGTCGGTGCACAGGACGATAAGGCTCTCGTCGGGCAGGTCCAGCTGGTGCGAGTCGAACGGTGGTTCAGCGGCTCCCAGCGGCGGGTCCGGACTCACGTCGGGAATGCGGACGGTGCCATCGGGGTGGACCACGACGGGCGGGGGGTGACCGGCCAGGGAATAGGTGCAAGTACGTGCGACGGGGTCGAAAACGGCATACAGGCAGGTGGCGTAGCTGTCCTCGCCAAGGTCGCTGACGAGGTCATTGAGATGGATAAAAAGCTCGTCAGGAGGCATTTCGAGGTCGGCGAGGGTGCGAACGGCGGTGCGCAGACGGCCCATCATCGCCGCTTCGGTGATGCCGTGCCCCATGACGTCGCCGATCACCAGGGCGACCCGGTCGGCGGACAGTGGAATCAAGTCGTACCAGTCACCGCCCACATCTTCGTCTCTTCCTGCGGGCAGGTAGCGGGCGGCGGCGCTGGTGGCAGGCAGACGAGGCAGCATCCTGGGCAGCAGACCGCGCTGCAGTTCCTGGGAACGGGCGTGCTCTACGTCGTACAGCCGGGCCCGCTCCAGCGCCTGGCCGACCAGACCACCGAGAGCCGTCAGCAAGGTGCGCTCCTCGTCCCCGAAGGAACGTGGATGGCCGAAGGACACCGTGCACATACCCAAGACGCGTCCGGACACCATCAGGGGCAGGAACGCCCAGGCCTCCTTGGGTGCCAGCTCCCACAAGCCCCTCATCGTCGGATATCGCTGCAAGAACTCCGTACCCGATTCGACGAACCGGGGAACACGGGTGCGCACTACGTCGAGCGCCGGGGCACTGGCGGAGGCCGGAGTGCCGCTGATCGCTTCGAGGAATTCCTGTGGGTAGCCGACGCTGGCGACCACATGTGTTCGCCCGCCCTCCAGCACGATGAACATCAGCCCGTCGGCTCCGAACGGAGCCAGGACATGCTTCGCAAAAACCTCCGCTACGTCCTGTGAGGTGACAGCCTCGGCCAGCGCGACGGTCAGCTCACCCATGCGGACGGAGCGCTCGGCTCCGGACACTGGTCCCGGGCCCGCCGGTATGCCTGGCCCGCCGCCCAGGCGCCCAGCAGCCCACCCCGCCACCGCGCGCAGGAAGGACCATTGCACCTCACCCGGTTCATCAGCCCGTGCGGTGAGTACAGACAGCACTCCGACCAGCCCGTCGACCCCCAGGAGTGGCACTGCCGCCGTGCCAGCCGCCCCGACACCTAGGCTGTCCCCGCCCACCCAGACGAAGTCGCCACCCCGCATGGCCCGCACGGGTGCCACGTCCTGCTCAGCGTGAAGATCTGCCCACGCTTCGGCGTTTAGTGGGGCGAGCCCGCTGACCGACACCAGGCTCAGCCGACCGGTAGAGGGAACCCACCGGTGCATCAAGGCTCCCAGGCCACCAAGGCAAATCGTCGCGTGCTGAAGCACGAGGGGCAGCGCCTCCGTGGTCTCCTTGCCCCACGCTCCCTCGCGCCGCCCCCCTTCGTCCCAGTTCGCCGGGCAGCCGGACGCCACCGGCTGAGGCTGCTCCTCTGCGCGGCTATCCGGGCCAGCATCCTCAGGGGTCACCTCGGCTCCTGCTCACGAAGAAGTCCTCCCGTACACATACAAATGGTATGCACCACCAGGAAAGCTGCCATATCCAACAAGACGCTGACGCTCGCTCGCCGGCTCCTTCGGCCATTGCCTGTCTTACCGGAACAGACGGCGACCTACACAAACGACAGAGCGCACAGGCAGTACGCCTTAGCGCCCCCTGATCGATCAAACAGTTCGAGCAGCAGCCCGCCAGCACGCCGACGCCCGAGGGTCGTGTCATCGACGGTGTGTGGAGCCGGATGCGCTTCGACATCGTCCGGTGACTTTCGGTGGCGCCGGCGAGGCCGGTTGGATCACTCCGGGGCGGGGTCATCCGGGGGTGTCAGGTGGCTCGGCGGAAGTCGACGACGAGCTGGGGGCGGCTGTCCAGCCACTGCTGCCTCGCCGACCCACTACCGTTGCCGCGGCGGTGAGCACGAAGGATGTCGCAAGTAGTTGGCCTGCCCAACAAGGCCGCCGGTAAGGTCGTCCATGTGACAGGGGAAGAGGCGACACGAGGAAAGTCGGGAGCGGCGTCGGGCAGGCAGCAGCGCCGGAGGCACCCTGATGATCCCGGTCGTCAGCGCGACCCGGTGGGCACCCGGCGGGCCATTCTGGCCGCCGCCGGCGCGGAGTTCGCCGCCCACGGTTTCGACGGGGCCCGGGTCGTGCGGATCGCGGAGTCGGCCGGCGTCAGCCATCAGCTGATCACCTACTACTTCGGGGGCAAACGCGGGCTGTACGAGGCGCTGAGCGATCAGTGGCTCGAGGAGTCCATGCGCGTCAGCCAGGCCCGTACCTTCGCGGATGCCGCGCGGCGCTACGTCCACTGGGCGCATGAGGACCCCGCGTGGGTGCACACGCTGACGCGCGAAGAGCCCGGCACGCGCCCGCCCGCAGAGGACGAGCGGGCCGCCGAGCTGTTCAAGCACGTCGAGGAACTCCGCGCCCGGCAGGCGCGCGGTGAATTCCGGAGCGACCTCGACGTGGGGGCCGTGGCCCTCGTCTTCTTCGCCGCCTCGATCGCTCCGGTGGCCATCCCGTGGATCGCCCGTGAACTCGGCCAACAGGACCCAGAATCACCGGAATTCATCGACCACTACGCGGAGCAGGTGGGCCGGATCGTCTCCGCGCTCGCCGAAGCGACAACAGCGACACAGGCGGCACAGGCGGCACAGGACGAGGGCTCGCCGGTGGACGGCGAGCCCCAGGACTGACGACCACCGGATCCTCGACCGGATCCCAGGGTTCCGGGAGTCCGTGCGCCGCTCAGCCGGGCGGCAGCCGCCGGGCCATCTGGAGGTGCGCCAGCTGCCAGCCGCCCGACGGGGAGCGCACCCAGACCCGGGTGACGGCGGCCTGGATGACGAACGGGGTCAGCTCGGGCACGAAGGCGACCCGCATCTCCTGGAGACAGGAGACCACGGCCGTGGTGCCGAAGCTCTGGACGGTCACGTCATGGGTGTCCACCTGACTGGTACGGCCCAGGCGTGCCGCGTACCGCAACCAGTCGTCGACGCCGTGGATGTGGCCCACCGCCGAGTGCACGATCACGCAGTCGGGATGCATCAGGTCGCGGAGCACCGGTTCCGGGTCCGGGAGGGTCTGTGCGGCGAGCCAGGCGGCCTCGGCCTCCTCGACCGTTACGGGAGCGGAGGCGGGGACGGGGGCAGCGGCGGCGAGGTCTTTCGCCACGGTCGATGAGGTGGTCACAGCTCCAGCTCCAGGATCGGGGACTTCGACCGGGACGAGCATGGGGTGAACAGACCCTCCCCGCGCTCCTCGTCGGTCAGGACGTCGTCCCGGTGGTCGGGCTCACCGGCGCGCACCCGCACGATGCATTCGCCGCAGATGCCCTGTCCACACGAGTTCGGCGCCTCGACCCCGTTCGCCAGCAGGACGTCCAGGACGCTCTGGTCCTCGGGAACGGGGTACTCCGCTCCCGTGGAGGACAGGCGCACGGTGAATCTGCCCTCCCCTCCCCCGCCGGGCTCGGCCGCGACTGCGGGCGAGGCACTGAAGCGCTCCTTGTGCAGGGCGGACGTGGGCCATCCGAGCTCGGCCGCCCGCCCCAGCGCGTAGTCCATGAACCCGCCGGGACCGCAGACGTAGACCGCGGTCCCGGGAGCGGGGCTCCCCAAGTCGCCTCCCAGATCCAGGCGTTGCTCCGGGGGCTCGTCGTCGAAGTGGAGGGTGACCCGCGGGTGGTTCTCCAGGTCGGCGAGGAACGCGGCCTCGCTCCGGCTGCGGGCGCAGTAGTGCAGGTGGTAGTCGCCCCCGGTGGCGTCGAGGCTCTGGGCCATCGACAGCAGCGGGGTGATGCCGATGCCGCCCGCGAGAAGCACGTGCCGGCGCGCGGACGTCAGGCCGAAGCGGTTGCGCGGTGCGGCGATGCGCAGCGTGTCGCCCTCGGCGAGGGCGTGCATGGCGCGTGAACCGCCGCGCGAGGCGGGCTCGTCGAGGACCGCGAGCCGGTACTGCTTGCGGACGCCCGGTGGTCCGCACAGGGAGTACTGCCGGATCAGTCCCGCCGCGCCGACCTGTACGTCGATGTGGGCGCCCGGCTCGTACTCCCACAGTTCGTCGCCGTCGGCCCGGGCGAGGTCGAAGACCGCGATTCTCGGCGTGGCGTCGTACCGGGCCACGACGACCGCGTCCGTCCAGGTGGTGCTCACGTTTCGGTCACGCCCCTGCCGCCGTGGGCGCTGCCGCCCGGTCCGTCCCCGTGGGCGCCTCCGGCCGGGTGACGAGGCCGGCCTCCACACGGCGGACCGGCTCGCCGGGGGTGGCGACGCCGAGCGGGGTGCGTCCGGCCTCGACGTCGTCCAGCATCGTGCGCAGCATGCGCCGGAGCATGACGACGCCCTTGTCGGACGGCGCCAGGGTCTCTTCGGAGTGCTGGGTGATGGGGCCCTGTGACCACTGGGCCTCGTAGTCGCCGGGAAAGCGCTGTTTCTCTTCGTCGCTCAGCTGCCAGCCGTCCTTGCCGTTCTGCTTGATGCCGAACATGAAGGACGTGGCCCGCTCGGGGTCGGCGGAACGGATGGAGAAGACCAGCCGGTGGTGGGTGTCGTCGGCTGGGACGACCCAGATCAGCATGTCGTTGCGGACGTCGGGGGTCGAGCGGATGAAGTCGGGCAGGGCGATGATGTTGGGCAGCATGCACTCCACCGACCACTCCAGGTCGACGGGTGCGCCACCGTCGCCCTTGGTGTCCTGGTAGCGCCAGACGTACTTCACGCCGTTGTCGGTGCGGTGGTAGGTGGTGCGCTCGGCGGCGGTGCGGTGGTTGTAGTAGTGCTCGGGGAAGCCGGTCGTGCCGGTGCCCTGGAACTGGAACCCGCTGTGGTTGGAGTGCAGCCACGCGGCGTGCACGGGGTCGACGGCGTTCTCGAACAGCTGGAGCCAGTTGTAGTCCTGCTCCAGGCCGATGACCTCGGCGCCGGGCACCATCCAGCTGGTGTGATAGCTCTCGCCCTCGCCCAGGGGTTCGAGGCTGTCGTAGCGCGGCAGCGGGGGCTTGATCTCGGGCGGGCCCATGTAGACGAAGACCAGGCCGTAGGCCTCCTCCACCGGATACCACGGCTGACGTGCGAGATTGCGGCGCTTGCCGCCGTCGAGTTCGCAGGCCTGGTCCAGGCAGTGGCCCTGCACGTCGAACTTCCAGCCGTGGTAGCAGCAGCGGATGCCGTCCTCCTCGACACGGCCGTAGAAGAGGCTGCTGCCGCGGTGCGCGCACCGCTCGAAGACGACGCCGGGGCGGCCCTGGCCGTCCCGGAAGACGATCAGGTTCTCGCCCAGCAGGCGCACTCGGTGCGGAACGTCGCTGGTCAGGGCGGTGGAGCTGGCGATCGGCTGCCAATGGCGGCGCAGCGCCTCGCCCATCGGGGTGCCGGGGCCGACCTCGGTCAGGCGGGCGTCGTGGGAGGAGGGCTTACGGCCGTAGCCGGTTCCCGTGTCGGGCACGGTCATGTCGGTCATGTGGACCATCTCCTCGGCATTGAGGCAGTGGGGACGCGTGTACGAGGGCCGTTCGAGGGGTCGGACAGCCCGCGGTCGAGGCTGCTTCGCGCTGTCGCGAGGCGCTGCGGCGCAAGCGTGCGGCGGCTCTCCGGCACGCTCCGACAAGGGACGGACAGGCACGGCCAGCGGTGTGCGCCCCTGAGGCGTTCATGCCGTTGTACGGCCCTGATGAAAAACTGTCAATGGCTCCGACCTGGTTTGATGAATTACTTGCAGACCCCTGTCGAATCGCCGGACGCTCTTGTTACGGTGACCCGGCACCGAGGTGGCGCCCCGCTCGCGGACTTGGCCGCACCTCGCGACAACACCTGAGAACGTGCCGAGCCGGCGACCGCCTCCCCGCGATTTTCCGCAGCTCCTCCAGCGCGCGTTCGCTCCAGAGCCGAAGGAGACGAGATGTCCGGACCCAGCGCAGGACCCTCCGTATGAGCGCCGGGCACAGCGCCGAGTACGACTACGTCGTCGTCGGCGCGGGTACGGCCGGCTGCGTCCTCGCCGCGCGCCTGTCCGCGGACACCGGGACACGGGTGCTGCTGATCGAGGCCGGCCCGCCCGCGGACCGCGGTCTGCTCGTTCAACTCCCCCTCGGGGTCGGCCTGCTGTCGGGACGCAAGGACATCGGCTGGGGTTACGAGTCGGAGCCCGAGCCGGGCCTGAACGGCAGGCATATCCCGGTCCCGCGGGGCCGGCTGGTCGGCGGCACCGGATCGATCAACGGCTCGACCCATGTCCGCGCACACCGCCTCGACTACGACGACTGGGTCAAGTCCGGTGCGACGGGCTGGGGTTGGGATGACCTGCTGCCCTACTTCCGCCGCTCGGAGAGCAGTTGGCGCGGGGACACCGAGCACCACGGCGGGTATGGACCCGTCACTGTGTCGACCACGGTCCGGCGAGGTCCCTTCGGCCGCCGTCTGGACCGCGCCGCCCGATCGCTGGGCATCGAGTTCCCCGACGACACCCAGAGCGGGGACCCCACCGGAGCAGGCCAGGTCGAGAACGCCATCCACCGTGGGCGACGACACAGCACCGCCGCCGCGTACCTGCGCCCCGCGCTGCGGCGACGCCCCGGCCTCGCCCTGCTCACCGGGGTGCTGGCGGACACGCTCGTGCTCGACCAGGGACGCGTGACGGGCGTCCGTGTCGTGGAGGGCGGACAGATCCGGGTGATCCGGGCGGCCCGCGAGGTCGTGGTCTGCGCGGGTGTCTACAACTCGCCGCAGCTGCTGATGCGTTCGGGCATCGGACCGGCGGATCACCTGCGCGAGCACGGCATCGAACCGGTGGCGGACCTGGCCGGCGTCGGCGCCAACCTCCAGGACCACCCGGCGGCTCCCGTGCTGTTCGACGTCAAGGATCCGGTGACCTTCCACGAGCACCTGCGCGCCGACCGCGCGGCGGTGGGCGCGCTCCGCTGGCTGCTCACGGGCAACGGTCCGCTGGCCGGGATGCCCGAGTTCCTCTCCGCGTACATTCGCACCCGCCCCGACCTGGACCGTCCCGACGGGTTCCTCGGCATCCTGGCCGGCGGTTTCGACGCCCGGCCGTGGTTCCCCGGCATCCGGCCGCTGAAGGACCGGCACTGCGTGGCCCTCAACGCCGTCGCGACCCCCCGCAGCCGCGGTGAGGTCAGGCTGGGCTCCGCCGACCCGGCCGCCCCGCCGCGGATCACGTTCAACCTGCTCACCGAGCCGGAGGACGTCGCCGCGCTGCGGGAGACCGTGCGCACCACGCTGGCCCTCCTGCGCAGCCCCGAGGTCGCCCCGATGATCAAGGCGGAGCTCGCACCGGGCCCCGACGTGCGCACCGACGCCGACTTCGAGCGCTATCTGCGCGAGACCGGTTACTCCGCCAACCACGCCTGCGGCACGTGCGCGATCGGAACCTCCGAGACCGCGGTCGTCGACCCCGAGCTGCGGGTGCGCGGCATCGACGGACTGCGTGTCGTCGACGCGTCGGTGCTGCCGACCGTGCCCGGCGCGAACATCAACGCCACCGTCATCGCCGTGGCGGAGAAGGCTTCGGACCTGATCCGCGGGATCCCGGCAGCCTCCAGTGCCCCACTCCAGGAGAGGACCGCGGGATGAGGGAACCGCTGTCGTACGCCATCGCGCACAAGGCGGCCGAGGCGGCGCTGGACGCGGCCCGGGCCGAGGGGGCGCGGATCTGCGTGGCGGTCGTCAACCGCAGCGGCATCACCAAGGTACTGCTGAGCGACGACGGAGTCGGCCCCATCGGGATCGAGACCGCTCGCCGCAAGGCCTACACCGCCGCCGTCACCGGTGTGCCGACCTCGAAGTTCGCCGCTTTCGCCGCGTCACCCGCGATGGCGGTCGCGCCCGTGCACCACGTCGACGCCGACCTCCTGGCCGTACCGGGCGGGTTGCCCATCACCGTGGACGACGGCGAGGTCATCGGCGCCGTCGGCGTCGGCGGAGCCGACGCCGAGACCGACGAACGAGTCGCCTCCCGCGCCCTGGAAGGCCTGAAGGACCTGATCGCGTGAGCGCCTCTGCCACCCGTGACACCAAAGGAGAACGACCGTGATCGAGGACTTCCTCGTCGTCGAGGGCGTGGCCCACAACTACAACTTCCGGCCCGAGAACTGCGTCAACCCGCACATCGGAGCGGCCATCGGCGAGCACCTCTACGACCTGCACAAGCGGGTCAGCGGCCCCGAATACACCCTCGAACGCTCCACCTACATGCAGGGCGCGGGCGCGGACATCATCGGCCGGGCCCTGCTCGCGGAGAGCCAGACAGACGTGATCGCCTACCACGAGACGCCCATCTACGGCCATTTCCGGGACGGGGGCTCGGCGCTCGGCTTCGGCCTTGAGATGCGCGAGAAGTGGCCGGAGCGCGTGCTGATCTACGGCGCGGTGTCCCCGCTGCGCCCCGGCGCCCTGGACCGGGTGGACAAGCTGGTGGAGGAGCACCGGGTCAACGCCCTCAAGCTCTATCCGATCGACGTCGTCGAGGGCCGGGCGACCGCGCTGGACATGGGGGACCCGGAGATCTGCTTCCCGCTGTTCGAGCGGGCCCGGCAGCACGGTCTGAAGGTCGTGGCCATCCACAAGGCCCTCCCGGTCGGGCCCGGGCCGACCTCCGCCCTCGGCATGGGCGACGTGGAAGCCGCCGCGCTGGCCTTCCCCGACCTCACCTTCGAAGTCGTCCACGGCGGCATGGCCTTCGTCGAGGAGACGGCCCTTCAGCTGGAGTCCTTCCGCAACATATGGGTCAACCTGGAGGCCACGTCGTTCATGGCGGTCTACGCGCCCCGCCGCTTCGCCCAGGCAATGGGTGCCTTCCTACAGGCCGGTGCCGCCGAGCGGATCATCTGGGCGACCGGCTGCGACGCCGTCCACCCCCGGCCGGCGATCGAGGCGTTCTGGAACTTCGAGATGCCCCGTGACCTGATCGAGGAGTACGGGCTGCCCGAGCTCACCAAGGAAATCAAGGCCGGCATCCTCGGCCGCAACTTCCTGCGGATGCACGGCATCGACGAGAAGGACCTCCGCGAGCGCATCCGCGGCGACGAGTTCGACACCACCGAACTCCAGGAGCCGTGGGGCGGACGCGTAGCCCCGGTCGACGACGCGTTGGCCGGTGCCCGATGACGGTCACGGAAACCCAGGTCCGCGCGACGCTCAACGAGATCCTCGATCCGTGCAGCATCACCGCGGGAGTCCCCGCCGGACTCGACGACATGGGACTCGTCGGTGATATTCGCGTTCAGGACGACGGCGCCGGCGGTCAGCGTATCGCGGTCACCGTCGGCGTGACCGAGCCGAGCTGCGTGCTCATCGGCTCGTTCGCGACCGAGGCCCAGGTCCGGCTCACGGCTCTGCCCGGTGTCTCCGCGGTGGACGTGCGGCTGGCGGACGACTTCGACTGGACCCCGGACAGGCTCGCACCGCACTACCGGCAACGGCTCGACGTACATCGTGAACACAAGCGTCGTGCCCTCCCCCTTATCGCCATGACCAGGACAGGACCAGCCGTTGACCAGTGAGACCTCACAGCAGCCGCACACCTTCGACCCGACGGCCGTGGCGGCGAACAACGCCGCGGTCATGGGCCGCTTCATGGAAGGGCTCAGCCGGGCACCGCTCCCGCCCGAGAGGGTCGACCCGACTTCCGTCCGGGTGGTACGCGACATCGGCTACGGCTCGGCACCGGGCACGGACCTGCGGATGGATCTGTACCTGCCGACGTCGCCCGCGTCGGCGCCCACCCCCGTGATCATATGGCTGCCGGGTGGCGGCTGGCGGCATCAACGCCGGGGCTACGGGCCCCGCTTGACCCGGCTCTTCGCCGAACGCGGATACGCCATGGCGGACATCGAATACCGCTCCTCCGAGGTCGCCGTTTGGCCCGCGCAAATGCACGACGTCCAGGACGCGTTGGGCCGCCTGCACGACCTCGCGGACACCTACGGCCTGGCCCAGGCGTCGATCGGCCTGTGGGGCAGCTCGTCCGGCGCGCACCTCGCACTGCTCACGGCCTTCGCCACCGACGCCGACGGTTCCCCCGCGGTGCCCGGCGTACGTGCGGTGGTGGCGGGCTATCCCCCGACCGACCTGCTCCGGCTCAATGAGGACGCGCTGCCCGGTGGAATGCTGGGCGTGGATCCCTCTGATCCGGCGTGGGGCCTGCTGGGCGGCCGGCCGTCGGACCGGGCCGCCGCCGCAGTCGAGGCCAGCCCGGCCCGGCAGGCCCACCCGCGGGTGCCGCCCGTCCTGCTCCTGCACGGCGACGCCGACCTGCTCATCGGCCCGGCCCAGAGCCGCCGCCTCCACGACACCCTGGTCGCCGCGGGCGCCGAGTCCCATCTGCTGCTGGTGCACGGCGCCGACCACGGCCTCCTCAACACCGGCGCCTGGGAACTGAACCCCATGACGGCCACGGTACGGTCCTCACGCTTCCCGGACGCCGAGGGCTCCGCGCGGCTGACCCCCCAGCTGATCGAGCGGTTCTTCGACCGCCACCTGCGAACGGACCCCTGGAACACCTGACCCACCACGGCGCTACGACGACATCGGCCGCGCTCCGCTGCCACCTCGGTGACTCACCTCTCACGGCATCGTGCGCCTCATCGTCACTCCAGGCGTCCTGTGCCGACCTGGTGGACCTGGACGATGGTCGTCGTCGCGACCGTGGCCATGACCGGTCCGAAGTTGCGGGCGGTCTTGCGGTGGACTAGGTTGCCCAGCGTGTCCGCGGTGTGCGCGCCGATCAACGCGTAATCACCCTTGATGGGGTACTCCAGCAGGTACTTCCGGCCGTCGATCTCCCGCTCCTCCTTGCCCTCGGCCAGCGGTGTGCCGACCGCGGCGATCTCCACCCGACTCACTGGCCCGCCCCCGTCGTGTCGCAGTTCTCGAGTACGACCGAGGCCCTGACGGGTGAGTCGATCGCGAGGGTCGCGGCAGCCTCCGTCGATGATGTCAACCGTGCGGTGGACGCGGCGGCGGCCGCGCT
>NZ_JBHXLU010000076.1:0-60827 GCF_042720695.1 Streptomyces sp. NPDC058457
CCGAGGCGTGCCGGGTCCAGTCGGTGCCGTCCGGTGCGTCCTGCGGCCGGGAGTGGACGGTCAGCGCGCGCCGGCCGCCCTCGCCGGGTCCGGTGACGGAGACCTGGATCCGGACGGCGCCCGTGGCGGGGAGGACGAGCGGGGTCTCGACGACCAGTTCGTCGACCGTGTCGCTGCCGGCCTCGTCGGCGGCCCGGAGAGCCAGTTCCAGCAGGGCGGTGCCCGGTACGACGGCCCGGTCGAGGACGGTGTGGTCGGTGAGCCAGGGCTGGGTCTGCGCGGACAGCCGGCCGGTGAGCAGCAGGCCGTCGCCCTCGGCGGGTCGCAGACTCGCGCCGAGCAGCGGGTGCCGTGCGGGACGCAGTCCGAGACCGGCCGCGTCCACCGCCGTACCGGCGGCCGGCGTGAGCCAGAAGCGCTGCCGCTGGAACGGGTACGTGGGCAGGTCCGCCACGGCCGTCCGGCCCCCGCCCAGCACCGGGCTCCAGTCCGTCTCGACGCCGTGGACGTGTGCCTCGGCGACGGAGGTCAGGAAGCGGAGCGGTCCGCCCTCGTCGCGGCGCAGCGACCCGGTGACGGAGACATGCCCGGCGCCCGCGGCCTCCGCGGTCTCCTGTACGGCGGTGGTCAGCACGGGATGCGGGCTGCTCTCGACGAAGACGTCGTGGCCCTCGGCGAACAGCTTCCGGACGGCCGGTTCGAACAGGACGGTGTGCCGGAGGTTCGTGTACCAGTAGGCGGCGTCCATCGGGGTGGCGCCGAGCCAGTCGCCGGTCACCGTGGACAGGAGGGGGATGCGCGCGGGTCGCGGGGTGACGGGGGCGAGGACGGTCAGCAGCTCGTCGCGGATGCGTTCGACCTGGGGCGAGTGGGAGGCGTAGTCGACCGCGATCCTGCGGGCGCGGGTGCCTTCCCGCTCGCACACGGCGAGCAGCTCGTCCAGGGCCGCCGGCTCTCCCGCGACCACCACCGCGGACGGGCCGTTGACCGTGGCCACCGATATCCGCTCCGCCCACGGGGCGATCGCGTCGGTGGCCTCCTTCAGAGGCAGCGCCAGCGACACCATTGCGCCGCCGCCCGACAGCGCGCCGAGCGCCCGGCTGCGCAGCGCCACCACCCGTGCCGCGTCGTCGAGCGACAGGACACCGGCCACGTGGGCGGCGGCGATCTCGCCCTGGCTGTGCCCGACCACCGCGTCCGGCCGTACCCCGTACGACTCCCACAGCCGCGCGAGGGACACCATCACCGCCCACAGCACGGGCTGTACGACGTCCACCCTGTCGTAGCCGGGTGCGTCCCCGGCGCCGCGCAGGACGTCCGCCAGGGACCAGTCCGTGTGGGGGGCCAGGGCGTCGGCGCAGGCGGCGACGGAGTCGGCGAACACCTTTGAGGTGTCGAGGAGTTCGCGGGCCATGCCGATCCACTGCGAGCCCTGGCCGGGGAAGACGAACACGGTACGCGGGTCGCTCCCGGCGCTTCCGCGCACCAGGCCGGGTGCGGGCTCGCCGGCGGCGAGGGCGTCCAGCCCGGTGAGCAGGGTGTCCGCGTCCGTGCCGACGGCCACCGCGCGCTCCTCGAACGAGGTCCGCCCGCGGACCAGTTCGGCGGCGACGGCCGCGAGGTCGGGGCGGTCGGCGGTGCGCAGGTAGGCGGCGAGCGCGGCCGCCCGGGCGGTGAGCGCGGCCGGGGTGCGGGCGGAGAGGGAGAGGACGAGCGGCGGCGCGGCGGTGTCGTCCGGGCCGTGGGCGGAGTCGTCCGGACCGGTGGAGCCGTCCCGGTCGGTGGAGCCGTCGGTGGCGGCGGGGTCGGGCTCGGGCGGGGCCTGTTCCAGGATGACGTGGGTGTTCGTGCCGCTCATGCCGAACGCGGACACCCCGGCCCTGCGGGGTTGTCCGGTCTGCGGCCAGGCCCGGTGGTCGGTCAGCAGGGAGACGGCGCCGGCGGCCCAGTCGACGTGCGGGGAGGGTTCGTCCACGTGCAGGGTCCTGGGCAGCAGGCCGTGCCGCATGGCCAGCACCATCTTGATGATGCCGGCCGCTCCGGCGGCGGCCTGGGTGTGCGCGATGTTCGACTTCACGGAGCCGAGCCAGAGCGGGCGCCCGTGCTCGCGGTCCTGTCCGTAGGTGGCGAGCAGCGCCTGCGCCTCGATGGGGTCGCCGAGGGTGGTGCCCGTGCCGTGCGCCTCCACGGCGTCGACCTGTGCGGCGGTCAGCCCGGCGTCGGCCAGGGCCTGCCGGATGACCCGTTGCTGGGCGCTGCCGTTCGGGGCGGTCAGACCGTGCGAGGCACCGTCCTGGTTGGCCGCCGTTCCCCTGATGACGGCAAGGACCCGGTGTCCGAGACGGCGGGCGTCGGAGAGCCGCTCGACGAGCAGCAGTCCGGCGCCCTCGGACCAGCCGGTGCCGTCGGCGGCGCGGGCGAAGGCCTTGCAGCGGCCGTCCGCCGACAGGCCGTGCTGCCGGGAGAACTCCACGAAGGTGGCCGGGGTGCTCATCACGGTCACCCCGCCCGCCAGGGCGAGGTCGCACTCCCCCGAGCGCAGCGACCGGACCGCCAGGTGCACGGCCACCGACGACGCGGAGCAGGCCGTGTCGACGGTGACGGCGGGCCCCTCGAACCCGAAGGTGTAGGAGATCCGTCCGGAGGCGACGCTCGCCGCGTTGCCGACGAGGATGTAGCCCTCCAGGTCCTCGGGGACTGCGCCGGGCGGGGGTGCGTAGTCGTTGCCGTTCGTGCCGACGAAGACACCGGTGCCGCTGCCGCGCAGGGTGTCGGGCCGGATGCCCGCTCGTTCGAAGGTCTCCCAGGCGGTCTCCAGGAGCAGCCGCTGCTGGGGGTCGACTGCCAGCGCCTCGCGGGGCGAGATACCGAAGAAGTCGGGGTCGAAGGCGCCGGGTTCGGCGAGGAAGGCGCCGCGCCGGGTGGCGGAGGTACCGGGCCGGTCCGGGTCGGCGTCGAACAGCGTGGACGTGTTCCAGCCCCGGTCGTCCGGGAAGTCGCCCACCACCTCGCCGCCCTCCTGGAGCAGCCGCCACAGATCCTCCGGCGAGTCGATGCCACCGGGGAAGCGGCAGGCCATCCCCACGATGGCGATGGGCTCCCGGCCGCCGTCCTCGGCCTCGCGCAGTTTCCTGCGGGTCTCGTGGAGTTCGGCGGTGACCCGTTCCAGGAGGTGCCGCATCCGGCTGTCGTTCATGAATCCGCCCTTCGTGCGCGTGCCCGGTCCCCCGGGTCAGGAGATGCCGAGTTCCTTGCCGATGAAGTCGATGAGTTCGTCGTCGGTCGCGGTGGACAGCGTCGCCGTGACGTCGTCGTCCGGCCCGGCGTGACCGGCCCTCGGGGCAGGAGCGCCGGCCGCCAGGTCGAGCAACCTGGCCGTGGCGTCCGCCCGTTCGGGGGCGTCGGGCGGCAACGCCGCCAACAGGGCCTCCAAGCGGTCGAGTTGGGCTGCCAGGTCCGCCCGGGCTCCCGCCGCCGGTCCTGGGGCGTCCGAGGCATCCGGCGCGTCCGCCGGGGCGAGCCGTTCATGGAGCAGGTCGGCCAGTGCCTGGGGCGTGGGATGGTCGAACACCACGGTGGTGGGCAGGGTGAGCCCGGTACGCCGGTTGAGCCGGTTGCGCAGTTCGACGGTGGTGAGGGAGTCGAAGCCCTGTTCCTTGAAGCCCCGGTGCACGTCCACGGTGTCGGCGGACCGGCCGCCCTGCACCTCGGCGACCTGCGTCCATACGAAGCGGAGCAGCAGCCGGCGCCGGTCGTGTTCGTTCGCCGCCTTCGCCAACTCCTGCCGGAGGCCGTTCGGTTGGTGGTCAGGGTCGGGAGCGGCGCGGTCGGCCGCGGTGGCGCCGGTGAGGGCTTCGAGGAGGGGGTGGGGCCGCAGTGCCGCCAGGGCGGCCCAGTCGGCGCGGCACACCACCAGCTGGTTCTCGTCCCGGTCGAGGGCCTGCCGCAGGGCGTCGACGGCGAGTTCCGGCGCCATGGGCAGCAGTCCGTGCCGCTCGACCGTACGGGCGGCCCCGTCTCCGGCGATGCCGTCGCCCGCCCACAGCCCCCAGGCGATGGAGGTGGCCGGCAGCCCGGCGGCCCGCCGCCGGCCGGCGAGGGCGTCCAGATAGGCGTTGCCGGGCGCGTAGTTGGCCTGCCCGGGTGCGCCGAGGACGGCGGTGGCCGAGGAGAATAGGACGAACGCGCTCAGGTCGAGATCACGCGTCAGCTCGTCCAGATGGTGTGCGCCGAGCGCCTTCACCCGCAGGACGCGTTCGATCTGCCGGGGTGTGAGCGCGTCCAGCAGGGCGTCGTCGAGGACGGCCGCGGTGTGCACGACGGCCGTCAGAGGGTGTTCCTCGGGCACCGAGGCGATCACCCGGGCGAGCGCCTCGCGGTCCCCGACGTCGCACGCGCTGAACGTCACGCGGGCGCCCAGCGCGGTCAGTTCGTCCCGCAGCGCCTGCGCGACCGGGGCATCGGCGCCGCTTCTGCTGAGCAGCAGCAGGTGGTCGGCGCCGGCGCGGGCCAGCCAGCGCGCGGTGTGCCGGGCCAGCGCTCCGGTCCCGCCGGTGACCAGGACCGTCCCCCGGGGCCTCCATCGGGGCGTCCGCTCCCCGGCGCCGGCCGGGGGCACGGGGGCAGGCACCAGGCGCCGGGCGAGCAGCCCTTCGGGCCGTACGGCCAGTTCGGCCTCCCGGTGGGGGCCGGTGACGGCGGTGAGCACCCGGGCGGCGGCGCCTGTGTCGGCCCGTTCGGGCAGGTCGACGACACCGCCCCAGCCGGACACCTCCGTGGCCGCCACCGCGGCGAGCCCCCAGACCAGCGCCGCGGCCGGGTCGGCGGGCCGGTCGCCGGTGCCGGTGGTCACCGCGCCGCGGGTGAGCACCCACAGCGGGGCGTCGGTGCCCGTGCCGCTCCAGGCCTGGACGAGCGCCGTGGCGGTGGCGAACGCGCCCGGGAGGGCGGGCGGTCCGGGCTCCTGGTCGTCGTCGAGCAACAGCAGGGACAGTGCGCCGGTCACAGGTTCGTCGAGTGCGTGCCCGACCGCCTCGGCGAGCAGGGCGGCGAGGGACGCGCGATCGAGGCGGCCGGCCGGCACGGGGACACGGTCGACCCGTACGCCGAGGTCCGTGAGGCCCGCCGCCAGCAGCAGCGCCCATGCTTCGTGGGGCCCTGCGTGGCTTGTGCCGTCTACACCGTGTGCGCCGTTCGCACCGTCATCGGTCCGCTCGGGCAGCAGGAGGAGCCAACGGCCGCCGCGGACGGTGCCGGGTTCCGGGACGGCCACCGGCTGCCAGCGCACCCGGTGGCGCCAGCTGTCGATCTCGGCAGCCCGGTTCCGCTCTCCGCGCCAGGACGCCAGCGCGGGCAGCACGGAGTCCAGGGCCGTGCGCTGGGCGGATTCGGTGATGCCGAGCGTGCCTGCGAGGGGGCCGGCGTCCCCGCGCTCCACCAGTTCCCAGAACCCGCCGTCGTCGGTCCGGGTCGCCGTGTCCGGCCGGGGTTCGGTCGTGGGCGTCCAGTGGCGGCGGCGCTGGAAGGCGTACGTGGGCAGCGCCACCCGGCCGGGGCCCGACAGGCCGATGACTGCGCTCCAGTCGACGTGGGCGCCCCGCGCATACACCGCGCCGACCGCGGTCAGTAGGGTCTCCGGTTCGGGACGGCCGCGGCGCAGCGTCGCCGCGAGGGCGGGCGCAGGGGTGTCCTCGTCCTCACCGCCGCCGCCCAGACCCTCCTGGGCCAGGGCGGTGAGCACGGCATCGGGGCCCAACTCCAGATACGCGGTGACCCCGACTGCCTCCAGCCGGCGTACGACGTCCAGGAAGCGCACGGTGCCCCGGGCGTGGGCCGCCCAGTGGCCGGGCGGGATCGGCCGCGCGGGGGTGAAGAGGGTGCCGTCGAGGGCGCTCAACAGGGGGATGTCCGGCGGGAGATGAGCGAGTCCGCCGGCGATCAGGTCCAGTTCGGCCGTCATCGGGTCCATGAGCGGGGAGTGGAAGGCGTGGCTGGTGCGGAGCCTGCCGGTCCTGCGGCCCCGGGCACGGAACCGCTCCGCCACCGCGAGGACGGCCGGTTCCGCGCCCGACAGCACCACCGCCGACGGGCCGTTGACGGCCGCTATGCCCACCGACCGTTCCAGTCCGCCGAGTTCGCCGCGCACCTCGTCCTCGGTCGCCTCGACGGCCACCATGGCTCCGCCCTCGGGCAGGGCCTGCATCAGCCGCCCCCGGGCCACCACCAGCGTGGCCGCGTCCGCGAGGCTCAGGACACCCGCGACATGCGCGGCGGCCAGTTCGCCGACGGAGTGTCCGGCCACGACGTCGGGGCGCACGCCCCAGGACTCCAGCAGCCGGAACAGCGCCACCTCCAAGGCGAACAGCGCCGGCTGGGTGTAGCGGGTGCGGCTCAGGTCGGAGTCGGGCGGGGACACCGTGTCCGCGTCCGTGCTCGCGAACACGATCTCCCGCAGCGGGGTGCCCAGGTGCTCGTCCAGTGCGGCGCAGGCCGTGTCGAAGGCGGCGGCGAACGCCGGGTGGGCGGCATACAACTCCCTTCCCATGCCGAGCCGTTGACTGCCCTGCCCGGTGAAGAGGAACGCCAGCCTGCCGAAGGCGGCGGACCGGCCGCGTACGACTGCTGCGGCTCCTGCGACCGCGTCGGCGGTCTCCCCCTGGGACAGGGACCGTACAGCGGCCTGCAGACCGGCCCGGGAACGGCCCACGAGCACGGCGCGGTGGTCGAAGAGCGTCCTGCGGGCGAGGGCGTGCCCCACCTCGGCCTGGTCGGGTTCTCCGGGCGCCGAGGCGTCGAGCGTCGCGGCCAGCCGGGCGGCCTGGTCCCGGAGTGCCCGCGGAGTACGTGCCGACAGGATCCATGGGACGGGGAGGTCCGCGGCGCGATCCGGTCGTTCGGGCCGGGCGGGCTCGGGTGGCGCCTCTTCGAGGATCAGGTGGGCGTTGGTGCCGCTGATGCCGAACGCGGACACGGCGGCGCGGCGCGGGCCGTCGGCGGCCGGCCACGGGGTGTCGCGGACGAGGAGTTCGACGGTGCCCCTGCTCCAGTCGACGTGCGGGGTGGGACGGTCCACGTGGAGGGTGGCGGGCAGCAGGCAGTGGCGCAGGGCCTCGGTCACCTTGATGACCGAGGAGACCCCGGCCGCGGCCTGGGTGTGGCCGATGTGGGACTTCAGGGAGCCGATCCGCAGCGGCTGTCCGGCGGGCCGGCCGCGCCCGTAGGTGTTGATCAGCGCCTGCGCCTCGATGGGGTCGCCGAGGGCGGTGCCCGTGCCGTGCGCCTCCACGGCGTCGATGTCACCCGGGGCCAGGCGGGCGTCCGCCAGTGCCTCGCGGATGACCCGTTCCTGGGCAGGGCCGCTGGGCGCGGTGAGGCCGTTGCTGGCACCGTCCGAGTTGACGGCGCTCCCCCGGATCAGGGCGAGCACCCGGTGGCCGGCCCGGCGGGCGTCCGAGAGCCGCTCAAGGAGCACCAGGCCGACGCCCTCCGACCATGCGGTGCCGTCGGCCGCGGCGGCGAACGGCTTGCACCGGCCGTCCGGGGCCAGTCCGCGCTGCCTGCTGAACTCCGTGAACATGCCGGGGGTCGCCATCACGGCCACGCCGCCGGCCAGCGCGAGGGCGCACTCGCCGGAGCGCACGGACCGGGCCGCGAGATGCAGCGCCACGAGCGACGAGGAGCAGGCGGTGTCCACGGTGAGCGTCGGCCCTTCGAGGCCGAGGGCGTAGGCGATCCGGCCGGAGGCGACGCTGACACCAGCGCCGGTGAGCCGGTACCCCGCCGCGTCGCCGGTGGCCTCGTGCAGCCGGGGCCCGTACTCCTGCTGGGTGGCGCCGACGAAGACACCGGTACGGCTGCCGCGCAGCGCCGCCGGGTCGATGCCGGCCCGCTCCAGCAGTTCCCAGGAGGTCTCCAGCAGCAGCCGCTGCTGCGGGTCCGTCGCCTCGGCCTCGCGGGGCGAGAGCCCGAAGAAGTCGGCGTCGAACCGGTCGGCTTCGTGCAGGAATCCGCCGCGGCGCACGTAGGAGCGGCCGGGCCGGCCCGGTTCGGGGTCGTAGAGGTCCTCGTCCCAGCCACGGTCGACCGGGAAGCCGCTGGTGGCGTCCGTCCCCGACGCCAGCAGGTCCCAGAGCCGCTCCGGCGTGTCGGCGCCGCCGGGCCAGCGGCCGGCCGTGGCGACGACGGCGACCGGGTCGTCCTCGGCCTCGGCCGTCCCCGTCGCCTTCGCCCTCGCCTTCGCCTTCGCCTTCGCCTTCGCCGACCAGGGGGCGGCAGCGCTTCCGGTGCTGGTGCCGGTGCTGGTGGCGCCGGTCTGTGCCGCCAGGTGCCGGGCGAGAGAGAGCGGGGTGGGATGGTCGTAGGTCAGCGTCGGCGGCAGCCATCGCCCGGTCGCCCGGGACAGCCGGTCCGCGAACTCCACCGCGCCCAGCGAGTCCAGACCCAGCTCCCTGAACGTCCGCCCGGGGTCGAGTTCCTGGCCCGGTGTGGCCCCGAGGACGTCGGCGGCGACGGCACGGACGAGCGCGAGCGGGTCGGCGTCCGCCGCCGCACCATCGGGAACGATCTCCGCCGTCGACGGCACGGTCTCCGGCCGAGGGCGGGGGGACCCGGCGCGGGTGGGGGGCGTGCTGTCTGTCGGGACGCTGTCGGCCTCGGGCTCTGCGGGCGGCCGGGCCCCGGCGGCACCGGATCCGACGGCCTCCGGCACTGCGGCCCCACCGCCCGCGGCCCCACCGCCCGTGGGCCCCTCCGCGGTGGCGAACCGGAAGGGCCGGCGCTGGAAGGCGTAGGTCGGCAGCGGCGCCCGCTCGCGGGGCCGTCCCGCGAGGGCGTCCGACCAGTCGATGTCGGCGCCCGCCACGTCGAGTTCGGCGAGTCCGGTGAGCAGGGAGAGCGGCTCGGGCGCCCCCGGGCGCAGCAGCGGGATCACCGCGGCGGGCCGGCCGGCGCTCGACCGGGTCAGAGCGGTGAGGACGTTGCCGGGGCCGAGTTCCGCGTAGGCGGTGACGCCCTGGGCGGCCAGCTGCCGTACCGCGTCGTGGAAGCGCACCGGGCGCCGGATGTGTTCGGCCCAGTAGTCGGGCGAGGTCAGCTCGTCCGGACCGGCGGGCAGGCCGGTGACGTCGGAGATCACGCCGAGGGCCGGGGGGTTGAAGGCGAGCGTCGCGGCGATCCGGCGGAACTCGGCCACAGCGCCGTCCATGTGCGGTGAGTGGAAGGCGTGGCTGACCTTCAGCCGACGCGTCCGGCGGCCACGGTCCGCGAACCGTTCGGCGGCCTCCTCCGCCGCCTCGGCATCGCCGGACACCACCACGGAGCGCGGGCCGTTGACGGCGGCGAGCGCCAGCCGGCCCGCGTAGTCGGCGAGCACTTCTTCCGCTTCACCTGCCGTCGCCTCCACGGCGATCATCGCGCCGCCCGCGCGGGCCTCGGCCATCAGCCGGCCCCTGGCCGCGACGAGGGCGACCGCGTCCGGGAGCGACAGCACACCGGCGACATGCGCGGCGGTGAGCCCGCCGATGGAGTGCCCGAGGACGAAGTCCGGTGCGGGGGCCTGCCGTTCGAGCAGACTGTAGAGCGCCGTGCCCAGCGCGAAGAGGCCCGCCTGGGTGTACTGGGTGCGGTCGAGGAGCTCGGCGTCGGGCGAGCCGGGCTTGGCGAAGAGGATCCCGTGCAGCGGCCGGTCGAGGTGGGCGTCGAACAACGTGCACACCTCGTCCAGCGCATCGGCGAACGCGGGGGCGGTGCGGTGGAGTTCGAGGCCGGCACCGGCTCGCTGGCTGCCCTGGCCGGGGAAGAGGAAGGCGACGGTGGCGGCGGTGCGCACCGGCGCGTGGCCCAGGACGACGCCTGGAGCGGGCGCACCGGCCGCAAGGGCGTCCAGCGTGCCCAGCAGGCTCTCCCGGTCGGCTCCGAGTGCCACTGCGCGGTGGGCGAACCGGGTCCGGGTGGTGGCGAGCGCGTGCCCGAGGGCGCCGGCATCGAGGTCGGGCCGGGCCCGGACGTGCTCCGCGAGCCGCTCGGCCTGCGCCCGCAGCGCGGCGGGCGTGGCACCGGACACGGGCCAGGGTACGACGGCGGCGGCCAACGCGGCACGGGTACGGGCGCGGGTGCTGCCGGCATCGACGGTGTCGGCGGTGCGGACGGCAGCAGTGTCGACGGCGGGCGGTTCGGCCAGCAGCACATGGCAGTTGGTGCCGCCCATGCCGAAGGAACTCACGCCCGCGACCAACCGCCGGTCGGGCCGCGGCCAGGGACCGAGATCGCGCTGTACCCGCAGGCGCAGCGCGTCCAGGGGGATCCGCGGATTGGGCGTCTCGTGGTTCAGGGTCGCGGGCAACTGCCGGTGGCGCAGGCTCAGCACCGTCTTGAAGACGCCCGCGACTCCCGCCGCTCCTTCCAGGTGTCCGACGTTGGCCTTCACCGACCCGACCAGCAGGGGTTCGTCGGCGGAGCGGGCCGCACCGTACGCGGCGCCGAGCGCCTCCGCCTCCACCGGGTCCCCTACCGGGGTTCCGGTGCCGTGCAGTTCGACGTACTGCACCTCGCGCGGGTCGATCCCGGCCTGCCGGGCCGCCCGGAGCAGGACGTCCCGCTGGGCGTCGGCGCTGGGTACGGTCAGTCCCGCGCCGCCTCCGTCGTTGTTGACCGCGCTGCCGAGGATCACGCTGTGCACGGGGTCGCCGTCGGCCAGCGCCCTGGCGAGCGGTTTGAGGAGCAGCAGGCCGGCGCCCTCCCCGCGCACATAGCCGTTGGCGCGGGCGTCGAACGGATACGAACGGCCGTCGGGCGACAGCCCGCCGAAGCGGGCCGCGGCCGAGGTGCTGTCGGGAGCGAGGTTGAGGTTCACCCCGCCGGCGAGCGCGAGCGCGCAGTCCCCGTCGCGCACCGCCCGGTAGGCGAGGTGCAGGGCGACCAGGGCCGACGACTGGGCGGAGTCGACGGTCAGGCTGGGGCCGCGCAGTCCGAGGGTGTAGGACACCCGGTTGGCGAGCAGTCCGCGGTTGAGGCCGGTGAGGGTGTGGCGGGTGAGCGGGGCGGTGTCCGGGCGGTGGCGCAGGGTCGCGTAGTCGTACGCCATGGCACCGACGTAGACGCCGACAGAGGTACCGGCGAGGCGGGCGGGGACGATGCCGGCCTCCTCCAGCGCCTCCCAGGCCAGTTCGAGGACGAGCCGCTGCTGCGGGTCCGCCTCGGCGGCCTCGTGCGGGGAGATCCCGAAGAAATCGGCGTCGAAGTGGTCGACGTCGTCGACGTATCCGCCCGGGAGACCGCTGGGACCGCCGAGACCGCCCGGGAGACCGGTCACACCGCCCGGAAGACCGCGGAGGCCGACCGGCAGATCCGTGGAACCGTCGGCGTGCTCCGTTGGGTCGTCGGCGTGCTCCGTGTCGCGCCGCGTGGGAGTCAGGGGCGGCCGACGGTCCGCGGGTGGCGGGCCGATCGCGCTGCCGCCCCTGCGCAGCAGGTCCCAGAAGGCGTCCGGATCGGGCGCGCCGGGCAGCCTGCACGCTAGTCCGATCACGGCGACGGGAGCGACCGCGTCGAGGCCCGTCCGGGCCGCGTGTGTGTCAGCCTGCCTTGTCATTGTATCCGCCGAACCCCTCTCGAATTCCTCACCGATATCCCTGCGGCACTCTGCACCCGGCGCCATTTCCCGGTTTCCGGGGACAGCAGGAAAGCGACTTGAATTTCCGTCCGCTACCGGCCGACCGCCTCTCACATCCTTGCCCGGCAACGCTTTCCAGACCGACCCCTACCCTCCCCCTAGAACCTCTCCGATCGCTCCCCACCTGCAACTTGAGCAAGCCGCCCGGACCCGGGACGCCGATATTCCGTTGCCCCCCTAGACCGCGGATTTAGGGGTTCCCCAGCGAAATTGACCCCCCATAGCGTTTGCCGTAAACGTTCGACTGTGCCTTGATTCGCATGATCCGAGGGGAATGACAGATGGATGCGTTGACCGATGCGGTTCTCCGCGGAGCCTCCGCGGACGAGCTGGAACGCGCTCCCGTTCCGGCGGATTTCGTCGCCGCGCACATCCGGCAGGAGGACGTCGGCCTCTTCGACGGCGAGGCCGACGCCGACGTCCGGCGCTCGCTGCGGGTGGGCCGGGTGCCGATGCCCGAACTCGCCCCGGACGAGGTGCTGGTGGCCGTGATGGCCAGCTCCGTCAACTACAACACGGTCTGGTCGGCGACCTTCAAGCCGGTGTCGACGTTCAACGCGCTCAAGCGCTTCGCCAGGAGCGGCGGTTACGCCGCCCGGCACGACCAGCCGTTCCAGGTCGTCGGTTCGGACGCGGCCGGAGTGGTCGTGCGGGTGGGGGCGGGCGTCCGCCGCTGGAAGGTCGGCGACCACGTGGCCGTCAACGCGGCCGTCGTGGACGACCAGGACCCCGTCACCCACCACGACGGCATGCTCGGCGCCGACCAGAAGGCCTGGGGGTACGAGACCAACTTCGGCGGCCTGGCGCACTACACCGTCGTGCGGGCCAGCCAGCTCCTGGCCAAACCCGGCCATCTGACCTGGGAGGAGGCCGCCTGTATACCCCTGTGCGGCGGTACCGCCTACCGGATGCTGGTCAGCGACCGGGGCGCCCGTATCAAGCAGGGTGACATCGTTCTGATCTGGGGCGCGACCGGTGGGCTCGGCGCCTTCGCCGTCCAGTTGGTCAAGAACGGCGGGGGCATACCCGTCGGCGTGGTCAACTCCGAGGCGAAGGCGAAGCTGCTGGCGCGGCTCGGCTGCGATGTGGTGATCAATCGCGAGGAGATCGGCATCGGCGGCGAACTCGCAGCCGGCGCGGACACGGTGGAGGCCGCGAAGCGGCTGGGACGGGCCGTCCGGTCACAGGTGGGCGAGGATCCGCACATCGTCTTCGACCACGTGGGCCGGGCCACCTTCGGGATCTCGGTCATCGTGGCACGCCGGGGCGGCACCGTCGTCACCTGCGGGTCGAGCACCGGGTACCAGCACACCTTCGACAACCGCTATTTCTGGATGAACCTCAAGCGCATCGTCGGCAGCCACGGCATGAACCTCAACGAGGCCGCGGAGATGATGCGGCTGCTCAAGCTCGGCAGCGTGGCCCCCGTCCTGTCCGAGGTGTATCCCCTCGCCGAGGTCGGCGAGGCGGCGCGCCTGGTGCAGACGAACGGCCACACCGGCAAGGTCGGTGTGCTCGCACTCGCCCCCACTCCCGGTCTCGGGGTGACGGACCCCCAGGCCCGCGCCGCGCTCGGCGAGGAATGGCTCAGCCCGCTGCGGTCCACCGACCAGCCTGCCCGCGTGGGATGAGCGGGCCGGACCGCCGAACCGCACCACAGCGAGAAGAGGACCGCCGCCCATGACCGCCACCGCCCTCGCCCCTCCGGCGACCGCGCTGCCCACCCTCCCCGAAGTGCTGCGGCTGCGCAGCAGGACCCAGCCCGACGCCGTCGCCTACGTCTTCCTGCACAACGGCGAGACCCCGGCGCAGACCCTGACCTACCGGCAGCTCGACGAGGCCGCGCGCGCCCGGGCCGCCGAGCTGGACGCGGCCGGGCTGCGCGGCGGCGCCGCCATCCTGCTCCACCCGTCCGGTCCCGCCTTCGTCATCACCCTGCTGGCCTGCATGTACGCGGGGATCGCCGCTGCTCCCGTGCAGGTGCCGACCCGGCTTCGGGGGCTGACCCGGCTGCGGCGCATCGCCGACAATGCCGGCACGACCACCGTCCTCACCACGGCGACCGTCCGACGCGACCTGCAGGAGCGCTTCGGCGCCACCCCCGAACTGGGCGGACTCACCCTGCTGGACACCGAGTCGCAGCCATCTCCCACGCCGGGCGCGGAGTGGACCGGCCCGTCGGCCGGGCCCGAGGACACCGCCCTGCTCCAGTACACCTCCGGCTCCACCGGCGACCCGAAGGGCGTGCGGGTCAGCCACGCCAACTTCCGTGCCAACGCGGCCGAGACGGATCTGCTGTGGCCCTGCCGCCCGGACAGTGCCGTGGTCAACTGGCTGCCCCTCTTCCACGACATGGGGATGCTGTTCGGCGTCGTCCTGCCGCTGTGGGCGGGTATCCCGGCCTACCTCATGGCGCCCGAGGCGTTCATCCGCCGGCCCGCCCGGTGGCTGGAGGCGATCTCCCGGTTCCGCGGCAGCCACACCGCGGCGCCGAGCTTCGCCTACGAGCTGTGCGTACGGGACGCGGCCGAGAACGGCGTGCCCGCGCGACTGGATCTGTCCAGCCTGCGGGTGGCCGCGAACGGGGCGGAACCCGTGCGGTGGAGCGTCGTGCGCGCGTTCACCCGGACGTTCGCGGGAGCCGGTTTCCGGCCCGAGGCGATGTGCCCCGGCTACGGGCTGGCGGAGAACACCCTCAAGGTCACCGGGAGCCCGGAGGACCGGGAACCCACCCTGCTCCGGCTCGACGCCGAGGCCCTGCGCGAGGGCCGCGTCGAACCGCTCCCGGCGGGGGAGGACCCTGCGGATCCGGTGGCCGACGTGCGGGTCGTGCACGCGGTCGGATGCGGTACGACGGCTGGCGACACCTCGGTGCGCATCGCCGACCCCGCGACGCTGACCGGGCTTCCGGACGGCAGGGTCGGCGAGATATGGGTCAACGGCCCGTGCGTCGCGGACGGTTACCACGGGCGGCCGGAGGAGAGCCGGGGCACGTTCGCCGTCCGCCTGGCCGGTGCGGAGGAGACCGCCACCTGGCTGCGCACCGGCGACCTCGGCTTCGTCCATGCCGGCGAGCTCTTCGTGACCGGTCGGCTCAAGGACGTCATCATCCGCAAGGGCCGCAACTTCTACCCACAGGACATCGAGGTCTCGGCGGAACACGCCGACCCGGCGCTGCGTCCCAACTGCGCGGCGGCGTTCTCCGTGGACGACGGGGCCGCCGAACGGCTGGTGGTGATCGTCGAGGCCGACGGGCGGGCACTGCGCGACGGCGGCGCCAAAGGCCTGCGCGAGCGGGTCCGGGAGGCGGTGCTGGACGGGCAGCGGCTGACGGCCGACGAGATCCTGGTGGTCAGGAGGGGGGCGCTGCCCAAGACGTCCAGCGGGAAGGTGCAGCGGCGGGAGACGCGCCGGCGCTTTCTGGCCGGTGAGTTCGGGACGCCTGTGGTGCCCGGCGCCGGGGGTCCGCGATGACCGGCGTGCCGGCGCAGACCCGGATGGAGGCCCGGGAGCCGACAGAGGCCCGGGAGCGGACGGAGGCCCGGGAGCGGACGGAGGTGCGGGAGCGGACGGAGGTGCGGGGGCTGCGCGGTCCCGCCGCGGTCCCCGGTTCGAGGATCCTGGGCGTCGGGGCCCACCGGCCCGCGCGGGTGGTGTCCAACGCCGAGGTCGCGGTGGCGATCGATTCCAGCGACGAGTGGATCCGGCGCAGGTCGGGCATCGCCACCCGGCGCTTCGCCGCGCCGGACGAGTCGGTCGTCGAGATGGCCACGGCCGCCTCGCTCAAGGCGCTCGCACAGGCGGGCGTCGCACCCGACGCGGTCGACACCGTGCTGCTCGCCTCCATGTCCCAGCTGGAGCAGTCGCCCCCGGCCGCTCCCCGGGTCGCCCACCGGATCGGAGCCCGTGCGGCCGGCGCGCTGGACGTGGGGGCCGCCTGTGCGGGCTTCGTCCACGCGCTCGCCACGGCGGACTCCCTGATCCGGTCGGGCAACAGCCGGCACGTCGTGGTGGTCGGATCGGAACGGATGTCCGACATCGTCGATCCCACGGACCGTGGCACGGCCTTCCTCTTCGGCGACGGTGCCGGCGCGGTGGTCGTCGGTCCGGCGACGGAGCCGGGGATGGGCCCGGTGGTCTGGGGCTCCGCCGGCGACCGCCACGAGGCCATCGCCCATTCCCGGCCCTGGCCAGTCCCGGGCGCGCCGGTCGCCGCGACGCCCACACTGCGCATGGACGGGCCCGCGGTGTTCCGGTGGGCGGTGGCCACGGTGCCGGCGGTGGCCCGCGCGGCCCTCGGCGCGGCGGGCGTGGCCGCCGCCGATCTCGCCGCGTTCGTCCCGCACCAGGCCAACCTGCGCATCGTCGACACGGCGGCGGCCGCGCTGCGGCTGCCGCCCCATGTGGTGGTGGCCCGTGACATCGTCCGTACGGCCAACACGTCGGCGGCGTCGATTCCGCTGGCCATGGAGGAGTTGCTGGCCCGGGGAGCGGTCCCGCGACGCGGCCTGGCCCTGCTGGTGGGCTTCGGCGCGGGCCTCGGCCACGCGGCCCAAGTGGTGGCGCTGCCTTGAACAGGACGGGCGGGCACGGGACCAGCGGGTACGGGACCGACGCGTCTGGGACCGACGGCCTGGAAACCGGCGATCGACGAGCCGATGGGTCCGGAGCGGACGGTCGAGGAACCGGCGATCGACGAACCAGCGGTCGACGAACCGGCCTGCCGGGGATCCGGTGTTCAGATGAGCCAGGGCCCCGTCACCGCCTGGACCGCCGAACCGTCCAGGTCGGCCAGTTTGATCCCGGCGAGCCCGCGCGCCAGGTCGGACGTCTGGACCCGGAAGGGCGGCTCCTCCGCGGTGAGCACGTCGACGACCGTGGCCGCCGCCTCGGCCGAACTCTGCGCCTGCTCGAAAAGGCCCGCGGTGGTGGCGAAGTACGCCTTGAACGCCGCCTCGTAGGGGCCGGCCTTCTCGATCAGGCCGGGGACGGACGGCTCCAGATGTGCGACGAACTCGCTGGCGACCGGCCCCGGTTCGACCACCGACACCCGTACTCCGGTGCTCGCGGCGACCGGGGCGAGCGACTCCAGAAAGCCTTCGAGGGCGAACTTGGCCGCGCAGTAGGCCTCGTTGAACGGCTGGCCGATGAGGCCGCCGAGACTGGACACGGCGATGAGCCTGCCGCCGACGGCACGCAGCTGCGGCAGCGCGGCCTTCGTCACCTCCACCGCTCCGAAGAAGTTGACCTCCAGCGCGGTCCGGAAGGCCTCGACGCCTATCTGCTCGACGGTGCCGAGCTGCCCGACACCGGCGTTGTTGATCACGGCGTCCAGGCGGCCGTACCCGGTGACCACTTCGGACACGGCGGTGGCGACGGACTCGGAGTCGGTGACGTCGAGGCGGGCCACGCGAAGGCGGTCGGTCACCCCGGCCGCCTCGGCGGCCGCGCGCAACGCGCCGTCGCGGCCGGGTTCGCGGAGGGTGGCGACGACATGCCAGCCGGCCTCGGCGGCCCGGACAGCGGTGGCCAGGCCGATGCCGGAGGAGGTGCCGGTGACAAGGACGGTGCGCAGGGCAGTCATGGGTGTCTCTTCCGGTGAGCGCGGTCGCGCGGGGGGGGCGGGAGCGGGAAGCCACTCCGGTCCCTCCACAAGGGGCGGAACCGGAACTGGCGTCCCGCCCACCGTGACATCGGCTCCGGAACCGGCCAACCCCTATGTTCCCGGCTCCCTTCCCTACCTTTCACGCGCCTGCGCGAACCACTTGACAACACGTCGGCCCGACCGCCCCGCAGTGCCGCCCGGCCCATTGACGCCCCACAGCCCGACAGCCTCACAGCCTCACAGCCCCACCGGACCACAACCCACAGCCTCAAAGCCCCAACAAGGAACAGCACTCCCAAATGATCTCAAATACTTATCAGTTGATGCTAGCGTGCGGTCATGAGACCAGTCTTTGACATCATCGCGCTGCGCAGTCTGGTCGCGGTCGCCGACGAGGGCGGGTTCCGCAGGGCGGCCGAGTCCCTGACGCTCAGCCAGTCGGCGGTGAGCCAGCACGTGCGGCGGCTGGAGAAGACACTCGGGCGGCCGGTGGTGGAGCGGGCCGGCCGCTCCGCCCGGTTCACCGCGGCGGGCAGACTCCTCCTCGACGAGGCCCGCCGGATCCTCGACGTGCACGACGAGGCGGCGCGCCGGCTGCTCGGCTCCGAGTCGGCCACCGTCGTGATCGGTTCCGCCGAGCACATAGCGGACCTGGTCCTGCCGAAGATCACCGCCGCGGTCCACGAGAGGATGCCGAACTGCCAGGTGAGGTTCCGCGTCGACCGCTCGGCCCGACTCGTCGAGGCCGTGGACCGCCGGTCGGTGGACCTGGCCGTGTACGTGACCGAGGCGGTCGCCGTCGAGGGCGTTCCGGTCGGCGGACTGCCCCTGAAGTGGTACGCGGCTCCGGGGTGGACACCGCCACCGGCTCCGGCGGCCTTACCGCTGGCGGCGATCGAGGAGCCGTGCGCGGTCCGCCGTCAGGCCCTGGAGGTGCTCGCCGCGCATGCCGTCCCCGCGTCGGTGATCTGCGAGGCCGGCTATCTGACCGGAGTACTGGAGGCCGCCCGTGCCGGACTCGGCGTGGCACTGCTCGCGGCCACGGGCCGGGGCCACGACGGACTGGTCGAGTACCCCGGTCTGCCGCCGGCTCCCCCCATCCGGATGAGCGCCCACGCCCGCCCGGGCACCGACCCGGCGATGGCCATGAACATCGTCGGCACAGTCCGCTCGCTCCTGGTCGACCTCACCGCGTCCACCCCCGAAGCCACGGCGGACACCGTCGCCGACGCCCATGGCACGGCGTGGGACAGCCTGACCGACGACCAGTGGAAGGCAGTCGTACCGCTGCTCCCGCTCGGCGAGCGCGGCCCGTATCCGGAGGGACTGCGCGATCAGTTCGACGGAGTCATGTGGCACTTCCGCACCGGCAGTTCATGGCGGAACATGCCCGCGCGCTACGGCGCCTGGCAGACCGTCCATCACCGTTTCCAGCAGTGGGCGCTGGCCGGAACCTTCGAGTCGCTGGTCCGTGCCTCCGGGACGACGGTGACCCGGCCGCACCTGCTCGCCCCGCTGCGCAAGGCGGCCGAGGAGGAACGCAGACTCCGCGTCCGCTCCGAACCGCCGGGTCCCGACGACCACGACTGACCGGCCCACCGCCGTCTTCGCACAGGTCGGTCACTCACGCACCGGCGCCCCCGGTCCGACTTGCCTCACAGGCAACCCGACGCATCGGGGCAATCACGCACAGTGAGATCTGCGTAACCCCCGTTTATTCCGGATGACTTCGACCGGAAATGCCGCCTGGCTGAAGTGGAGTCCACAAGCAGCGGCGAGGTGCCACACCTCGGTCCCTCGCATGGAGGACTTCATGCCTGAGCTGTATCTCGACATACCCCGGCCCGACGGCGAGACCCGACGCCGCCACTCCCCTTCCCCCTCCCCCGGGAGCCCGCGATGAGCCCGGCCGTGCGGCTGGCCGGAGCGCACTACCCGGTGGCCGTGATCGGCGGCGGACAGGCGGGGCTCTCCGTCAGCCACTGCCTGCGCGAGCGCGGTGTCGAGCACATCGTGGTCGAGGCGCACCGGGTCGGCCACGAATGGCGTGCGCGCCGCTGGGACTCGTTCTGCCTCGTCACCCCGAACTGGCAGTGCAGACTCCCTGGTCACCCCTATCAGGGGGACGACCCGGACGGCTTCATGGTCCGGGACGAGATCGTGCGCTACCTGGAGGAATACGTCGCCTTCTCCCGGCCCCCGTTGGTGGAGGGCGTCACGGTGACCGGGCTGCGCCGTGCGTCGCACGGGGTCTTCGAACTGTCCACCAGTCACGGCGAGTTCACCGCGGACCAGGTGGTGGTGGCCACCGGCCCGTACCACACCCCGGCGGTCCCGCGGATGGCCGAGCGGCTGCCCGCGCCGGTGGTGCAGGTGCACTCCTCCGGCTACCGCCGCCCGGACCGGCTCCCGCCGGGCGCGGTGCTGGTGGTGGGGTCCGGCCAGTCCGGCTGCCAGATCGCCGAGGACCTGCACCTGGCAGGCCGTCAGGTGCACCTCGCGGTCGGCGGTGCCCCGCGCGTGGCGCGTTTCTACCGGGGCCGGGACTGTGTGGCCTGGCTGGACGACATGGGGCACTACGCCAAGCCGATCGACGCCTTCGACGACGCAGGCGCCGTCCGGATGCGCGTCAACCACTACGTCACCGGCCGCGACGGCGGCCGCGACATCGACCTGCGTGCCTTCGCCCGGGACGGCATGCGCCTGCACGGGCGGCTGACCGGGATCGACGGCGGCAGGCTGGAGTTCGCCGACGACCTGAAAGCGAACCTGGACCATGCGGACGCGGTGGCCGAGGGCATCAAGGACGCCATCGACACGCACATCGCCGCGCACGGCATCACCGCCCCCGAGGAGCCCCGGTACGTGCCGGTCTGGGAGCCGTCCGAGCAGCCGTCCACCCTGGACCTGACGGCCGCCGGCATCACGTCCGTCGTCTGGTCGACCGGCTTCCGCCGTGACCACCGCTGGATCGAGGTGCCCGCCTTCGACGGCCGCGGCTATCCCATGCACTGGCGGGGCGCCAGCAGCGTCCCCGGCCTGTACTTCCTGGGGCTGCCCTGGCAGTACTCATGGGGCTCGGGCCGTTTCGAGGCGGTGGGCAGGGACGCCGAGTTCCTCGCGGGCCACATCGACGCCTCCCGCCGGCTGGCCGACGTGTGCGGCACGCTCACCGGCGCGCCCGCCGAACTCGCCGCCGCCCTCCCGATCGGCTGACGCCCATGGTCTTCGACGCGCACCGCCACATCGGCGTCCTCCCTGCGTACCCCTTCTACGGCGGCCCGCCGGTCCGTCCCGACACCACTTCCCGCGCCACGGTCAAGCAGCTGCTCGCCGACCTGGACGCCGAGGACACCGAACGGGCCCTGGTCATCCCGAACTACGGGGTCCCGGATCCCGCGGTGGCTTTCTCCTTCAACGAGCTGGCGATCGAGGCCGCGCAGACCGACGACCGGCTCCGCGCGGGGCTCTGGGTCTCGCCCCGGCCGGAGGACGCACAACGCACCGAGCAGGCACTGGCGTTGGCCGGTGAACGGGGCGTGAAGGCACTCAAGCTGAGCTTCCTGCTCGGCGGCCGCGCCACCGACCCCGCCTGCCGCCCGCTGCTCGACCGGATATTCGCCACGGCGGCCCGGCACGGCCTGGTGGTGCATGTGCACACCTCGCCCGGCGCCGCCTCCGACATCGACGAGGTCGGCCACCTCGTCGACTGGTACGCCGGCCAGGTGCCGCTCCACCTGGTGCACTTCGGCGGCGGGATGAGCGGTCACATCAAGCTCGCCGGCTCCCGGTTCTTCGACTGGATCGCCGCCGGCAAGCGCGTCTACACCGATCTCTCCTGGGCCATCGGCTTCCTGCCGTACTGGCTGGCCCGGGAGATCGAGCACCGCGGCCTCGGCCACGACCGGGTGCTCTTCGCCAGCGATGAGCCCTGGGGCGACTTCACCGGCGAGTACGCGCGGATGACCACCGCCATCGGCGGGGGCGAACTGGGCGGCCTGGTCTTCCGGGACACCTTCGCCGCGCTCTACGACTGACTCCCCCTCTTCCTCGTTCCTCCTCGTTCCCTCCCGTCAACGCCTCGCACAAGGAGACAGCCATGTCCGAAACCGTCGAACTCACCGAGGTCGAGCAGAAGTCCCTCGACGAGATCCCGCACCCGTCCCTCCCCGAGGGCTCCAGCATCTACGGCTCCACCAAGGTGTTCCCCGACTACCAGGCCGAGAACGGCGAGACCTACTTCACCCTCGTGCACGGGATCGCGCACGAGTCGTCCGTGTCCTTCGTCGCCGTCCTGCAGGCCACCCGCGCCCTGCGCAAGGGCTTCGAGACCGCCATCTACTTCTACGGCCCCGGCTCCCTCAACTGCCTGGCCACCCGCGGCTTCCCGACCACCGGGAACTCCGCGTTCCCCGGCGAGCACAACATCAACAACCAGCTCAAGACGTTCATCGCCGAGGGCGGCAAGGTCTACTGCTGCCGCTTCGGCCTCTCCCTGCACGGCGCCCGCGAGGAGGACCTCATCGAGGGCGTCATCCCGACCCACCCCCTCGACGTCCAGGACGCGTTGATCCACTACGCGCGCAAGGGCGCCATCATCAACTCCACCTACCAGCTGTAAGGGGACCGGCATGAGCGTGGACACCGGCCGCACGGCGGTGGATGTGCGCATCACGACCCGCGCCGAACTCGCCCTGCACGGCGTGGCGATGGACGCCCCCGTACGGCGCCCGGACGGTGCGGGACCCAGCGACGACGGCCATTTCCTGATAGGACACGGTCTCGTCGACGGAGCCGGTGCCGCGCTCCCCCGCAACCCGGACAGCCCCTACTCGGTCCGCGACGGCAGGGTCTGGCTCGGCGACGGGAGCGGACACCTCACGGACACCGGCCTCACCCTCACCGCGGTGCGCCGGCCCAGGTTCTACGACCTCACCACCGCCGACGGCGTCCCGTACGAGCACGTCGCCCGCCTGCACGGCGCCGACGTCCTGGCCACCACCGTCGTCCAGACGTGCATCCGCTACGCCGAGGCCGACCGCTGCCGCTTCTGCACCATCGAGGAGTCCCTGCGCTCCGGCGCCACGGTCGCGGCCAAGACCCCGGCACAGCTCGCCGAGGTCGCCGAGGCCGCCGTACGGCTGGACGGCATCCGGCAGATGGTGCTGACCACCGGCACCACCGCCGGTCCCGACCGGGGCGCCCGCGCCCTCGTCAGGTCCGTGCGCGCCGTGCTGGAGGCGGTGCCCGGCCTCCCCGTCCAGGTCCAGTGCGAGCCCCCCGGCGACCTCGCCTGGATCCGTGCCCTGTACGACGCCGGAGCCACCGCCGTCGGCATCCACGTCGAGTCCCTCGACGACGAGGTGCGCCGGCGCTGGATGCCCGGCAAGTCCACCGTCCAGCTGGCCGAGTACGAGGCCGCCTGGGACGAGGCGGTGCGGGTCTTCGGACCCAACCGGGTCTCCACCTACCTCCTCGTCGGGCTCGGCGAGGACCCGGACGAACTCGTCGCCGGTGCGGGCGGGTTGATCGACCGCGGGGTGTATCCCTTCGTGGTGCCCTTCCGGCCGATGGCCGGCACCCTCGCCGCCCGCGACGGAATCGGCGCCCCCGGTGCGGAGGTGCTGCGGTATGTCACCGAGGGCGTAGCCGCGAAGCTGCTCGCCGCCGGGATGCGCGGCGCCGACCAGAGGGCGGGCTGCGCGGCCTGCGGGGCGTGCAGTGTGCTGCGGACGGCGGGCGGCTGAGATGTATCTCGACGGATCCAAGCCCGGCTCGGTGGTGGCGGAGGCGATCCCCGACATCCTGGCCCTGCTCGGCGACCGCAGCACGCTGGAGCGCCGTGCGCCCGCCTTCCGGATCGAGGAGGCCTGCTCCCGGGCCGACATGACGGCCTACCGGCGGCTGCGCCGGGAGGTCTTCGTGTACGAGCAACGGCTCTTCGCCGGTCATGACCTCGACGACCGCGATGCCGACCCGCGGACGGTGGTGCTGGTCGCCAGGGACCCGGACGGCACGGTCGTCGGCGGGGTACGGCTCGGTCCGGTCACGGACGGCCCGGACATCGGGTGGTGGGCGGGCGGGCGGCTGGTCGTGGCGTCCGGGGCCCGGGGGCCGCAGGGCATCGGCGGGGCATTGGTGCGAGCGGCCTGCGCACGGGCCGAGAGCGAGGGCGCGCTGCGGTTCGACGCGACGGTGCAGACCCGCAACGAGCCGTTGTTCCGGCGGCTCGGCTGGCAACGGGTCCGGTCCGTCACGGTCGCGGACACCCCGCATGTCCTGATGCGCCGGCCGATCGGCCGCATCGAGGCACTCGCGGCAGGCACGAAGTCCCCACTGGGGCCGCTCCTCGCACCCTTCCGCGAACACGCGCTTCGTGCCTCCGCCGCGCACCCGCACGGCGGAGCCCCGGGCACCGGCGCCCGTGCCGTCCTCGGCGGCCCCGGCTTCGTCGGCGACGACGGCGCCCCGGTCCCCGGCACCGATGTGATAGCCGCCTGCGACGCGATCGTGCCCTCCATGGTCGAGCGGGATCCCGACTGGGCGGGCTGGTGCTCGGTACTGGTCAACGTCAACGACCTGGCCGCCATGGGCGCCGCACCGGTCGGACTGCTCGACGCGCTGGGCGCGCGGGACGCCTCGCACGCCGCCCGGGTTCTCACCGGACTGGCGCGTGCGGCCGGGGCGTACGGCGTTCCGGTGCTGGGCGGGCACACCCAACTCGGCGTCCCCGCCGCCCTGTCGGTCACCGCGCTGGGCCGCACCCGCCACCCGGTGCCGGGCGGTGGTGGCCGGCCCGGACACGCCGTCCGGCTCACGGCCGACCTGGGCGGCGGCTGGCGGCCGGGCTACCGGGGCCGCCAGTGGGACTCGACGACCCACCGTCGTACGGACGAACTGCGCGCCATGGCGGGCGCGGTGGCCGCCGCCCGGCCGGCCGCCGCCAAGGACGTGTCGATGGCGGGGATCGCCGGCACCGTCGGCATGCTCGCGGAGGCCGGTGGCTGCCGCGCGGTCCTGGACGTGGCCGCCGTGCCCCGGCCGCACACCGCGACCGCGGGCGACTGGCTGACCTGCTTCCCGGGCTTCGCGATGCTCACCGCCGACCGCCCGGACGCCCCGCCGCTTCCGGCGGGTCCCGCCACCGGTGCCGTGTGCGGCGAACTGACCACAGGAGAAGGCGTCGGGCTGCGCTGGCCCGACGGAGAGATCACCGAAGCGGTCACGTCCACGGTGACCGGGATGGGAGCCGCATGAGCGCCCTGCGCATGGCCGCGGTGGCCGCCGGGTTCGGCCGCGACCTGGAGGAGGACTTCCGGATCGCCGGACGTCTGATCGAGGAGGCCCGGGAACAGGGGGTACGGCTGCTCGCGCTGCCCGAGGCATGCCTGGGCGGGTACCTGCTGAGCCTCGACGACGACGCGGAGCTCGACGAGGGGCCGCCCGCACTCGCCCTGGACGGCCCCGAGATCCGCCGACTGGCCGCCCTGGCCGGGGAGATGACGGTCGTCGCCGGCTACTGCGAGGCCGCCGGAGGCACCCGGTACAACAGCGTCGTCTGCGTCACCGGCGACGGCGTCCTCGGCAACCACCGCAAGGTCCACCAGCCGTTGGGCGAGGACGCCAGCTACGCCTCCGGCGACCGCTTCCACGCCTTCGACACCCCGGTCGGCCGGATCGGCATGATGATCTGCTACGACAAGGCCTTCCCGGAGTCCGCGCGGGCGCTGGCCCTGGACGGCGCCGAGATCGGCGTGTGCGTCTCGGCGTGGCCGGGGGCGCGTACCAACGCGTCGGCCAACCTGGAGGAGGACCGCTGGAAGCGGCGCTTCGACCTGTTCGACCGGGCGCGCGCCCTGGAGAACCAGATCGTCTGGCTCTCCGCCAACCAGTCCGGCACCTTCGGGTCGCTACGCTTCGTCGGCAGTGCCAAGGTCGTCGACCCCGGCGGCGAGATCCTCGCCGACACGGGCGTCACGGCCGGCATCGCCGTCGCCGAACTCGACGTCGTACAGGCCCTTCTCACCGCCCGCCGGTCGATGGGGCACCTGCGCGACCGGCGGCCCGAGACCTACGACCTGTCACCGGGAGCAGTCACCGCATGAGCACGATCCGGATCGCGGCCGCGGCCGCCCACTTCGGCCGCGACCTGGAGTTCGACCTGGCCCGCATCGCCAAGCTGATCGACGACGCGCGCGCCTCCGGAGCCGGACTGCTCGTGCTGCCCGACGCCGCCCTCGGCGGCTACCTCGCCGACCTGCGCCACCCCGACCCCGAGGCCCTGCCGCCCGCGCTGAAGCCCGACGACCCGCTGATCCTCCAAGTGGCCCGCCTGGCCGCCGAGATGGTGGTCTGCCTGGGCTACTGCGAGGACGCCGGCGACGAACGCTACAACGCGGCCGCCTGCGTCAGCGGCGACGGGGTCCTGGGCCGCCACCGCAAGGTGCACCTGCCCGCCGGAGAGGTCGCCGCCTACTCCCCCGGCGACCGGTTCGACGCCTTCGACACCCCGGTGGGCCGCCTCGGCATGCTCATCGACTACGACAAGACCTTCCCCGAGTCCGCCCGCTCCCTGGCCCTGGACGGCGCCGAGGTCCTGGCGTGCCTGTCCGCCTGGCCCACCTCCATCACCAACCGGGCCCCGCGCATGGCCCAGGACCGCCAGGCCAGGCTCTTCGACCTGTACGACCAGGCGCGCGCCGCGGAGAACCAGATCGTGCTCGCCTCCTCCAACCAGACCGGCGCCATGGGCGGTATGCGCTTCCTCGGCCAGGCCAAGGTGGTCGGACCCGGCGGCGACATCCTCGCCCGCACCTGGTCCAAGGCCGGCCTGGCCGTGGCCGAGATCGACGTCGCCGCCGAGACCGACCGGGCCCGCCGGGTCCTGCGCCACCTGGACGAGCGCCGGCCCGGCGCCTACCGGGAGACCCCGTCGTGAAGATCGCGCTGCTCAGCTACTCCACCAAGCCCCGCGGTGGTGTCGTCCACACCCTCGCCCTCGCCGAGGCCCTGGCCGCGCTGGGCGAGGACGTCACCGTGTGGACCCTGGGCCGCGGCGGCGACGCGGGCTTCTTCCGCCCGGTCGCGCCCGCCGTACGGCTGCGGATCGTGCCGTTCCCGGACGGGCCGCCCGAGGAGAGCGTCGGCGCCCGCATCCTGCGCTCCATCGCCGTGCTCCGCGACGCCTTCGACCCGACGCCGTACGACGTCGTCCACGCCCAGGACTGCATCAGCGCCAACGCGGTCGACGGCCGCTGCGTCCGCACGGTCCACCACATCGACCACTTCACCACTCCCGAACTGGCCGCCTGCCACGAGCGGGCCCTCGTCGAGCCGCGGGCCCACATCTGTGTCTCGCGGGCGGTCGCGGACGAACTCGCCACGGGCTGGGGCCTGTCGGCGGAGGTCATCCCCAACGGCGTGGCGTACGACCGCTTCGCCGCCACGGATCCGGCGGCCCGTGCCAACTGGAGCTCCCTGCTGGGCCGTTACGTCCTGACGATCGGCGGCATCGAACCCCGCAAGGGCTCCCTCGACCTGCTGGAGGCCTACGCGCTGCTGCGCACCGCGCACCCGGGCGTACGCCTGGTGATCGCGGGCGGCGAGACCCTCTTCGACTACCGCGACTACCGGGCCCGCTGGGAGGCTCGGGCAGCCGAACTCGACGCACAGCCGGTGGTGTTGGGACAGGTACGTGATGCCGAGCTCCCGTCCCTGGTGGCCGCGGCCGCGGCCTTCGCCTTCCCCTCCGTCAAGGAGGGGTTCGGCCTCGCCGCCATGGAGGCCCTCGCGGCCGGGGTGCCCCTGGTCGTACGCGAACTCCCCGTGCTGCGGGAGGTGTTCGACGGGGCCGCCCGGTTCGCCGCCACCCCTCGGGATCTGGCCGGCGAACTCGACGCCGCCCTCACGCAGGAGAACCCCGCGCACCGGGCGGCGGGCCGGAACCTGGCCGCTCGCCACACCTGGACCTCCGCCGCCCGGCACCACCTGGCGTTCTACCGGTCCCTCGACTGACGGCCCGCCCTCGGCCGACGGACGACCGCCGACCGGGGACCGCCGACCGCCGACCGCCGACCGCCGACCGGGGACCGGATTCCGGGCTCCGGCGCGCGGCCCGGCAGCCGTCTGACGAGCCCGTTCGGCCCGCTAGACTCTGCCAGGTGGCGACGGCGGATGAAGGGTACGAGTTCGGGCTGCTGGGGCCACTGATCGGCCGCCATGACGGGCGTGAACTGGATCTGGGCAGTCCCCTCCAGCGTGCGGTCCTGGTGCGGCTCCTGCTCGGAGAGGGCCGCCAGTGCGGCCTCGACCACCTCGTCGACGCACTGTGGGAGGAGCCCCCCGGCAACGCGGCGCGCTCCGTGCAGACGTACGTCTACCGCATCCGCCTCTCGTTGGGCGAGGGACGTTCCCGGCTGGAGACCACGCAGGGCGGATACCAGCTCGGCGTCCCGGAGCAGGCCGTCGACGCCCTGCGTTTCGAGCAGCTCGTCCGCGAGGGCGAGGAGCTGCGGGCCGCGCGGCAGACCGGCCCCGCCCAGCGTGCGTTCGACGCCGCGCTGGCGCTGTGGTCGGGAGAGCCGCTGTCCGGTGTGCCCGGCCCCTACGCCCAGCGGCACCGCCGACGCTTCGTCGATCTGCGGCTGAACGCCCGGGTGGCACAGCTGGAGTGCGCCGACGAACTGGGCGAGCACGCCCGCGTGGCGACCGAACTGGTCTCACTGATCGCCGACCATCCGCTGCGCGAGGACCTGTACGCGCTGCGCATGCGTGCGCTGTACCAGGCCGGGCGGACGGCGGAGGCCCTGGCGGTCTACGCGGCGGCCCGCGAGACCATGGTGGCCGAACTGGGCATGGATCCGGGGCCCGAGCTGCGCGAGTTGCAGGGCCGCATCCTCAGCGGCGCCGAGCCCGTCCCCGTCGAGTCGCATGCCGGGGGAAGCCGCGCCGGTGCCGTGCCGTCGACCGGTGCCACGGCCTTGCCCCGTGCCACGGCGTCGACCGGTGCCGCGGCCCCAGCACGAGCCGCGGCCTCGACCGGCGCCATGGCGTCCGCCGGTGCTTCCGGTGACACCGCGACACGGTCGGGAGGCCGGGAACAGCGCATCGGACCAGGCGCCGCCGACGCGGCCGCCCGGTCCGCGCCGGCGCAGGCCGGGTCGGACCCGGCCGGCGTCCGCCCGCAGCAACTTCCCCCGGCGCCGGGCGACTTCGTCGGGCGGGAGCGGCTGCAGGAGCGGCTCCGGCTCGCGCTGCGGCCCAGCGGGGAATCGGTCGCGCTCGCGGTACTCAGCGGCATCGGCGGGGTGGGGAAGACAGCGCTCGCGTTGCGCGTCGCCCACGGCATCCGCGGTGACTATCCGGACGGGCAGCTCTATGTGGACCTGCGGGGTGACGGCGGCCAACCCGCCGATCCCGCGGACGTACTGGTCGACTTCCTCCTCGCGCTCGGCATGCCCGCCGCCGCGATCCCCGCGACGCCCACCGCCCGCGCCGGGGCCTATCGCACCCTGACCGCCGACCGCCGGATCCTGGTGCTCCTGGACAACGCGTCCGACACCGCCCAGGTGGCACCGCTGCTCCCGGGCACCCCCGGCAACGCCACGCTGATCACGTCCCGGCACCGGTCGCTCGTACCGCCGGGTGCGACGCGTTTCGAGGTGCCGGTGCCCGATCAGCAGGAGGCGGTGGCCATGCTGGGCCGGTTCACCGGCGACGCCGAGATCGCCGCCGCCCCGGAACTCGCGCTGGAACTGGTGCACGCCTGCGGGCAACTGCCGTTGGCGCTGCGCATCATCGGTGCCCGTACGGCGGCCCGTCCCGGACGCGGGCTCGGCGCGCAGTTGCTGCGGCTGCGCGCCGAGGAGCACCAGCTGGACGAGTTGCGGGCCGGCGGCATGTCGGTGGAGGCCACCTTCCAGGTCGGATACCGGGCCCTCGCGCCCGCTCAGGCGCGGGCGATGCGCCTGTGCGCGCTGCTCGACGCCGCCGACTTCCCGGTCGCGGTCGCGGCGGTGCTGCTCGACCGGCCCGAGCAGGAGACCGAGGAGCAACTCGAGCATCTGCTGGAGGCCGGTCTCCTCGAACCGCATTCGGCCGACCGCTACCGCTTCCACGATCTGGTACGGGCGTTCGCCGCCCGTCGTGCCCACCGCGAGGATCCCGTCGCGGATCGCGAGGCGGCGCTGGTACGGCTGACGATGTTCCTCCAAGCCACCCTGCTCCAGGCCATGAGCGCGACCGAGCGGGCCGGCTCGCTCACCACCCATCTCTTCTCCGTGCCGCTGACCGGACTGCGGTTCGCCGACGCCGCCGAGGCGCGCAACTGGCTGCTGGCCGAACACACGCTGCTGGTCTCGGTGTTCACCCGGGTGCTGCGCGACATCCCGGACGCCGCGCGGATCGTCGTCGCCGCACTCTCGGTCGTCGCGGCGAGCGGGCTGTTCGCCGGGCCCGCGCATCAGCGGGAGCTGGAACGCGTCACGGACCAGGCCGTCGCGGCGGCCGAACTGACCGAAGACCCGGCGTGGCAGGCGCAGACCCGGCACATCCGGGCCTGGCTCGCCTTCATCCGCGGTGATCTGACGGCGGCGGAGACCGATCTGCGCGAGGCGATCCGGCGGGAGCGCGCCGTCGACGACCCGGTGACGTTCTACATGTCGGCCCGGCTCCTGTCGGTCGTACTGGCGGACCAGAGGCGGACCGCGGAGGCCCTCGAGTTCTTCGCCGAGTCGGAGGCCGTCGCCGGCTCCGAGGACGATCCGAAGAGCCCGGCCTACTTCGGCCAGGAGGTGGGCCGCCTGTTCACCGCACTGAGCTCGGACCGGGCCGAGGTGAACATCTCCGCGGCCCAGCATGTGTACGAGGTGAGCGATCGCCTGCGGCAGGAGGCGGCGAGATCGAGAACCTTGCGGCGGAACTCGGGCGGATAGCTGCGGGGCATCACGGCCTCCGAAGGCTGCTGGATCGTCCATTGTCCAGCAACCCGACTCCATCAGAACCGGGGCATACCACCTCCGCCGATCCCGGAGCGGTTCACCCGTCTGCGTACGGCTCCAGGGATCAATCGGACCGTGGCCGGCGCCGAGATTGATCATGGTCCGGTGATGGCCGCAAGGGCGTTGATGCGGTTCGCGTATTCGCGGCGGGCCTTGCCCCCACCACTCGATGCGAGCGGTGGGGCGTGCCTCCTGGGCGGTCCTGCTCTGTCCCGTCCGTCTGTCCGTGGTTGCGTGTGCAGGGGCGGAGACACGACGTCGACTCCACCCCAGTGCGCGATCAGGACCTGACTGCCGTCGGCCTTGGCCAGGCCGCCTGAGGTGGCCGCAGCCGGGGCGGCATCCGCTCGGTCGCCTACAGGTTCTTGGTGAAGAACTCGGCGAGCTTGTCGACGACCTGCGGGACGTATTCGGGCTTCCAGTACAGGTCGATGTGGCTGGCACCGTCGAGGATGAAGAGTTCCTTGGGCTCCTGAGCCCTCTCGATGGCGTCCTGGCTCATGTAGAGCGTGTCGGCCTCGGAGCCGGCGATCAGCAGCAGCGGGCGCGGGGAGATCATCTCGATCCCCTCGAACGGGAAGAACGCCATCTGCTGGCCGAGGCTGGAAAGGGCGAACGTAGCCATGAACCGGGGGTTGGGGTCTATCTCGGAGTAGTACTTGTAGCCCTCCTGGTACATCAGGGGGATGGTGGACGGGTCGTTCATGTCGAACCCGGGGTTGTCAGCGATGAGAGAGAACATCTCGACCTCCCCGCCGGCCGCCTCGCGCGTGCGGGCCTGGGCTGAGCGCTTGAGCAGGTCGGTGCGGTATTCCGCCGACTGCTTGCCGAGGGGGCCGACGCCGTCGCGGCGCGCGGAGCCGATGTCGAAGGTGCTGACCCCCGCGACGGCCTTGATCCGCATCTCGGTCTGCGACACGTTGGCCGTGTAGCCGCCGCCCGCGCAGATACCGAGGGCGCCGATGCGCTCCTTGTCCACGTCAGGGTGGATGCTCAGGAAGTCCACCGCGCGGCGGATGTCCTCGACACGCGCCGAGGGGAACTCCGAGAAGTGCGGCTCGCCGCCGCTCTCCCCCTGGTACGAGGCGTCGAAGACCAGGGCGATGACGCCCTGTTCGGCCAGCAGCTTCGCGTACGTGGTGGGGACCTGCTCCTTGACCGCGCCGAAGGGGTGGGTCACCACGATCGCCGGGTGCTTGGTGCCCTGCGCGAAGCCGGCGGGCTTGAACAGGTTGCCGACTACAGTGTTGCCCTTGTTCTGGAAGGTCACTCGTTCCATGGTCGTTTCCTTGCGCTGTGGGGTGGTGGTGCGGAGCGCCCCGGGCGGGCGTTCCCGTGCTGGGGTGTCCTGGTCAGGGGCGGACGAGGACCTTGAGGGCCTCGCGGTCGTTCATCAGGCGGTAGCCCTCGGCGACGTCGTCCAGGGCCACGGTGCGGTCGAAGACCCGGCCGGGGTGGATGGCGCCGTTGAGGATGTGCGGCATGAGTTCCTCGATGTAGGCGCGGGAGGGGGCGACGCCGCCGGTGAGGGTGATGTTGCGCAGGAACTCGGGGAACCCGAGCGGCACCTCGGGGTACTGCGGGGCGCCGACCCGGCTGATGGTGCCGCCGTCGCGGACCACGCCGGCGGCCTGTACGAGGGCGTCCTTGAGGCCGACGCATTCCAGCACCCGGTCGGTGCCGGTGCCGCCGGTCAGCTCGCGCACGGCGGCGACGCCGTCCTGGCCGCGTCCGGCTACCACGTCACTGGCGCCGAAATCGCGCCCGAGGTCGGTGCGCTTCATGTGGTGGCCCATGAGGATGATCCGCTCGGCACCGAGCAGCTTCGCGGAGATGACCGCGGACAGGCCGACCGCGCCGTCGCCGATGACGGTGACACTGTCGCCTGCCTTCACTCCGGCGGTGCGGGCGGCGTGGTAGCCGGTGCACAGCACATCGGAGAGAGTCAGCAGGTCGGGCAGTAGTTCGGAGTCCTCGCCGACCGGGAGCCTGACCAGGGTGGCGTCGGCGAAGGGGATCCGGGCGGCCTCGCCCTGGCCGCCGTCGACACCACCGACCCCCCAGGGGCCGCCGTGGGCGCAGGAGGTCGTCAGGCCCCGGCGACAGTTCGCGCAGGTGCCGTCCGAGTAGGTGAACGGGGCCACGACCAAGTCACCGGGCTTGAAGCCCTTCACTTCGGTGCCGGTCTCCTCGACCACGCCAATGAACTCATGGCCCATCTGGCGGGGGGTGTCGGTGAGCGGCTGGGACTTGTAGGGCCACAGGTCGCTGCCGCAGATGCAGCCGGCCACGATGCGGATGACCGCGTCGGTGGGCTGCTGGATCCTGGGGTCGGCGATGTCTTCGACGCGGACGTCGCCGGCCTGGTAGAGCAGTGTTGCGCGCATGGGGGGTCTTTCCTTCGGTGCTTTCGGGGTGGTCAGCGGGTGGGGGTTCGCGGTGCCCGGTAGGTGTCATCGGTGACCTGCTCGGCCCAGTCGGTCAGGGGGCGTCGCTGGTGTCGCCCTCCATCAGGACCAAGTGGGCCGTGAAGCGGTCGGTGGCGGCGCCGTGCCAGTCCTCCTCGCCCGGCGCGGTACAGACGGTGTCGCCGGGGCGGGACTCGATGACTGTGCCGTCGCGGCTGCCCAGCAGGGCGATGCCCCCGACGATGTGCGGGGCCTGGCCCAAGCGGCGCACGTGCCAGTGCGAGCGGGCTCCGGGGGCGAACCGGACGACGGCCGGCCGGGCCCGGTCCGGCGCTGCATCGGCGCAGATCCCCTCGACCCACACGTCTCCGGTGAACGTGGTGGCCGGTCCCTTCGCGATGGGTGGTCGGTGGAAGATTTCCATGGTTCCTCGCCTGCTCAGCGGTGGTGGCCGCCTCACTCCTCGGCGATCCCTGTCGAAACCGTGCCCGCTGCGGCGGCCACGTGGCAGGGCGGGACACTCCAGGGAGCGCGAAGGGGGGTGTGGCACGGCCCCCCTCGCCCGCGGCAAGCGCGCCATGCGCGGGCCACACTGGTGTCATGGCACCCGAACGGCAGCAGGACGGCGGAGGTACGGAACTGGGGCGCTTCCTGCGCGCCCGGCGCACCCGGATCACCCCGGCCGAGGTCGGCTTCACCCCAGGCACCGGGGTGCGCCGCACCCCTGGGCTGCGCCGGGAAGAGGTCGCCGCGCTGGCCGGCGTCAGCATCGACTACTACACCAGGCTGGAGCGTGGCAGGGAGACCCGTCCCAGCCTGGCCGTTGTCGTGGCCCTCGGACGCGCGCTCAAGCTGGACGAGGACGAGCAGGGCCACCTGCGCGACCTCGCGATCCGCGCCGCCCACCACGCGCCCGTGCCCCCGGCCGCCCCCAGCCGCACCGTGAGCCCCAAGGTCAAACTGCTGCTGGAGAACCTGCGCCCGAGCCCGGCCTACGTCACCAGCCGCACCCTGGACCTGCTCGCAGCCAACCCCGGCGCGCTCGCGCTGTACGCAGGCATCGAGAAGTGGCGGGTCCGGCAGCGCAATCTCGCCCGCTACCTCTTCCTCCACCCCCAGTCACGTGACCTCTACGCCGACTGGGGCGCCCAGATCCGCGGCTGCGTCGCCCGCCTCCGCGCCCTGGCCGGGACCGACCCCGACGCCCCCGACCTGGCCGGGCTCATCGGCGAACTCCTCCTGAAAAGCCCCGACTTCGCCAAACTCTGGGAACGCTACGACGTCGCCCGAGCCGGCCATGCACAGAAGCCGAAGACCTTCCACCACCCCCAGGTCGGCGAGGTCACCCTTGCCTTCCAGGGCATGCAACTCGAAGGCACTCCCGGCCACCGCCTGGGCATCTACGTTGCCGAACCCGGCACCCCGGATCACGACGCCATGATCCTGCTCGACATGACCGCACCCCACGCCAGCGCACTTCCTCCGCCGGAAAGGCCCGCACCTAGACACGGTCATCCCTGAGGACAACGTAATCCGCCATAGCTCTCACAACAGCAGCCCTGCTCCGACTCGTCCTGATCGGGTGGGAAGGCCACCGGCATGCCGGGATGCGTGAACTGGCAGAACAGGATGCCGACGCCGTCCATCGCTCGCAGACAACCGTGCCCTGTCACACTCATCTGCCTGTTCTCCGGACAGGGTCTCGTGTCCCGGCGCCGGGCCGTGTATCGAAAGTGGATCTTGGGCTGTGAATGATCAGGGTTCATGGTGCGGGGAGATCTCACGGACGGGCAATGGGCGGTGCTGGAGCCGCCGTTACCGAAGGGTGCCAAGGCGGGGCGGCCGCCTGTCCGGCCTCGGCGGCAGCTGATCGACGGCATACGGTTCCGGGTCCGTACCGGTGTTCCGTGGCGGGATGTACCTGTCGAGTACGGGCCGTGGGGCCGGGTCTACGACCTGTTCCGCCGATGGCAGCGGAACGGCACCTGGCACCGGATTTTCACCAGGCTCCAGTCTCTGGCCGATGCGAAGGGTGCGATCACGTGGGACCTGAGCGTCGACTCCACGGTCTGCCGCGCCCACCAGCATGCGGCCGGAGCCCGCAAGCAGGGCGACCTGCAGAAGGAACCTCCAGGAGGCGTGTTCACCGAGCCCCGGAATCACTGGGAAGGCCGCGCGGCGGGTTCGTGCCCCGCCTCGGGCCGGGCCGGCCACGCGTCCGCCCCGATTGCGTGCGGGCGACTACCGCAAGCGCCATGCGGTCGAGTGCGGGATCAACCGCCTCAAGAGACACCACGCTGTCGCCACGCGCTACGACCAGCTCGCGGTCCGCTACGAGACGACCGTCCTCGTCGCTGCCATCAACGAGTGGCTGTGACCCTCGGCCGTCACGCGGTGGGATCCACGTTCCACGCCGCGGGCAGGTCGCTGCCGCAGAAGACGCAGACGAAGTCGTCCTCACGCACGATGTTGTGCTCCTGGCAGTCGGGGCACCGCCGGAACACCACCTCGTGGGTGAAGCCGGAAGGCCGCCGGAGCTCTACAGCGTCCAGAGCACGGGCAACCTCCGCCCAGGAGCTGACGTCCGGGCAGTACCCGGTGGACTGGTTGCTGACCTCGCTCACCGTCCACCGGTCTGCCTCGCGCATGAAGCTGATCTCGCCGGCACTCAGAACCATGTCTCCGCCGGCACAGGCCACGTGCTCGCTTCGCCTCGGCGCCAGCCGAAGCACACCATCCATACCGACCACGAAGGTGAACGGTTCGGCCAGCTCCGCCGCCGATTGCTCCACGATCCAGCCGCCGAAGTCAGCCGCCGAGCCGATCCGACGCCCGCCGTCACCAGGCCGGACCGCAGCCTTCAGCTCGACCGGTCCGACATATCGATAACTCCGCCCCCGCCCACTCACGGCAGCCAACCTAGAGCACTTCCGACACACGCCCTGGACGCCGGTGAACGCCGTACTTCTTCGACACGCCCGGTCCGACAGCTGCTGTTGCCAGTTGTCCCGGCGGATCCGGTCGAACAGCTCTTGCTTGGACAACGACATCCACAGCACCCACCCTCGGCGAACCACACCCACCGTCCCACCGCAAGACCCAGGGTCGGACCACTTCACTTCGCCACTACCCCCGCGTGCCTCCGAACGCCCTTCTCAGTTGGGCCAGTTGGAGTCGCCCCGGGTGGAGCCACATAGCGCCGCCCCAGCCACTGGGCGTCCTCGCCCGTCGAGTCGGCCCCGTTTTCACGCGCCGTCGACCGGATGTCGATCCGTGTGCGGCACGGTGATGCGAGAACGAACCGCAGCACACCCTCGAACAGGTGACAGACATGCTCAAGATCGGTCTGGGCGCTCCCCAGTACGGATTGTTCACCGGCCCCTCCGCGATCTCCGGGTTCGCCGCCTCGGTCGAAGCGATCGGCTTCGACAGCCTGTGGGTGGGCGACCGGGCCCTGGTACCGACGCGGCCCCGTGACCCCTGTCCCGGCGGTGGTCCCGTACCGGAGGGGTTCCGCAACTTCCTGGACCCCATCGCCACCCTGTCCTTCCTGGCCCACGCCACCCGGCGGCTGCGCCTCGGGACCAGCACGCTCAACGCTCCCTTCTACTCGCCGCTCCTGCTGGCCCGTTCCCTGGCGTCCGTCGACATCCTCAGTGAGGGGCGGCTCGACATCGGGTTCGGGCTCGGATGGTCGTCCGACGAGTACGAGGCCATCGGCGTGCCGTGGCGGGGGCGCGGGGCACGGCTGGAGGAGATCCTGGACGTCCTGGAACACGTCTGGTCCGGTTCGTCGGCCGGGTACGAGGGGGCGCTGTGGACGATCCCGGGTGCGCACCTCGAGACACTCCCCGTGCAGCGGCCCCGGCCGCCGGTGCTCCTTGGCGGTTTCACTCCGGCCACCCTGGAACGTGTCGGCCGTCGCGCGGACGGCTGGGCGGGAGTCGCGTTGCCGGTCCCGCAACTGGCCCATGTCATCAGCCAGATCCGGCAGATCGCGGAGGCCAACGGGCGTGACCCCGACGCCCTGCGCACCGTCGTCCGGGTGAACCCCGTGGTGACGGCCGAGGCCGCACCGGGCGACGCCGTTCCGCACCGGGGAACGGTCCTGCAGGTTTCCGACTACCTGCTCGCCGCCCATGCGGCAGGGGGCGACGAGGTGCTCGTCGACCTGCAGCAGACCGCGCGGAGTACGGAAGAGCTGACGGACCTGGCGCGCCGCTTCCACGAACTCCTGCGCAAGGGCTAGGGAGCCCCGGGACACCGCCGGCCGGTTGTCGGCGCAGGCATTCACAGTCGCCATCGCCGGGCTTTGCTGCCCGGCGGTCCCCCCTCGCACACGTCGAACACCCGAATGCCCGAACACGCAGATCAAGGAATACCCGGCCATGCCTGATGCAGTCGGCTCGAAGCCGGATGTCCACGACATGGTGGTGGTGCACCGCGGCTTCCGTCGATCGTGCGCGGATCTGCCGGATCTGGTGCGCGGGCTGCGGCCCGGTGACACCGCGCGGGCCGCGCTGGTCGTCGACGCGGTGCGGTTCATGCTCAGGGGTCTGGAAGCCCACCACGTCAGCGAGGACGAACTCCTCTGGCCCCGGCTCGCGGCACGGACGGCGGGGCAGGCCGAGACGATCGCGCGCATGGCGGAGCAGCACCACCGGCTGGAGAAGCGGGTCACGCAGGTGACGGACGCGCCGGACGAGCTGGCCGCCGATCCCCGGCAGCCGCTCTGTGAGCAGATGGCGGCGCAACTCCCGAGGAGCAGCGAACGCTGCTCGCCAAGGCGCCCCTGCCCGCTCGTCTCCTGTGGCGCCTGTCCGGCCGCCGCTCGCACGCCCGTTGGGAGGCCCGCCTGTACGGGGCGTGAGCCTCGGCGTCTTGACGCACGCCGAAACGGAGGGCACGCTGATCGCGATGGATTCTGATGTTGCGCAAGTCAGCGCCTGAGCATGTCGGTGCAAAGTAGAGACGGTATTTCTCCTTTAGACGGCACAGCGCGCTCACAGCAGAGGCACTGACCAAACGGAACGTCCTGGAACAGGCATCCCCCTTCGCAGGGTCCTCTGCCACGTGCTCGTTTCCCCATTTCCCTCAGGCACAGTGCTTGATAGCGCCGTTGTTCCGATGAGAAAACGTTGTCAGAGTATCTGGAGCGGGTCATGAAGGCGTCCGATGTCCTGATCAGCGGCCTGGGCGCCTTTCTGCCCGACCGGGTGCCCATGGGTTGGGCGGTCGAGCGGGGGCTGATCGACCCGGCCGCCGCGGAGGAATACGGAATCACGAGTGTCACCGTCGCGGGCGATGTTCCGGCGCCGGAGATGGCGGTGCGGGCATGCCGACAGGCGCTCGAAAGGGCCGGCCAGAATCCGGCGTCCTTGAGCTTATTACTCTATGTCAGCGTGTGGTATCAGGGCCCGCACGGCTGGTGTCCCCAGTATTACGTGCAGCGGCACACGGGCGCGGGCCGGGCCACCGCAGCCGAGGTCAGACAGGGCTGCATGGGAATGTTCTCCGCCCTGGAACTCGCGGCGGGTCATCTCATGGCCTCGGCCGAGCACGAAGCGGCGCTGGTCACCTCCGGGGACAACTTCACCTCGGAACTGCTGGAACGCTGGCGTTTCAGTCCGCATTTCGTCATGGGGGACGCGGGCTCCGCCGTCGTCCTGAGCCGGCGAGAGGGTTTCGCCCGGCTCAAGTCCGTCAACGCGGTCACGCTCCCCGAGTACGAGGCCATGCACCGCGGCCCCGAGCCCCTGTTCCCGCCGGGAGCCGGCCGGCCCGGGAAACTCGACTTCGGCGACTCCAAGGACCGCTGGCTGGACGGTCCGGACCGGGATCCGGCGGGCCCGCTGAAACTCGTGGCCGCGCAGGACGAACTCGTCGGCCGGACACTCGACGAGGCCGGCATCACGATGGACGACGTCTCCCGCGTCGCCTATGCCAACGGGTCCCGGGAACGCGTCGAGGGACGCGCGATGGTACCGCTCGGCCTGCCGATGTCCCTTTCGACATGGGAACAGGGGCGCACCGTCGGCCATATCGGCGCCAGTGACCAGGTGGTGGCGCTCGAACAGCTGCTGCTCTCCGGAGAGCTGCGCCGCGGGGACCATTTCCTGATGCTCGGTGTGGGGCCCGGACTGAACATCGCGTGCGCCGTGATCGAGATCATCGAGACTCCGCACTGGTCCTCCGCTCATCCGGCCACCGCTGCGTGAAAGGCGTCTCGTGGATTTCAGCCTGAGCGCTCGTCAGAAGGATCGGAATGCGCGGATGAAAGCTGCCGCGCACGGACTTCCGGCAGTTTCTTCCACCGCCGGAATCCACCGGGATCGCTGGAAGAAACTGGTCTGGAGGAAACTGGCCGGCCTCGGACTGCTCGGCGCGGCCGTCCCCGAGGAGTACGGCGGCGCCGGCCTCGGTGCTCTGGACACGGCCCTTCTGTACGAGGCCGCGAGCGAGGGCGGCGCGGACACCGGACTGCTCTTCGCCGCCGCGGCCCATCTCTTCGCCTGTGTCCGGCCGGTGCTGGAATTCGCGCTCCCGGAGACCCGGAAGGCGCTGCTGCCCGCCCTGTGCGCGGGAGAACTGGTCGCGGGGAACGCCATGACGGAACCGGAATCGGGATCGGATGTCACCCGATTGACGACCCGGGCGACCAAGGTGGACGGCGGATATCTCCTCGACGGGGTCAAGAGCTTCGTCAGCAACGGCCCGGTGGCCGATCTCTACGTCACCTATGCGACCACGGATCCGGAAGGCGGCTATTTCGGTTCCACCGCCTTCGCCGTCGACCGCGACTCCCCCGGTCTGGACGCCGGAGCGCCGCTGGAGAAGTCCGGGCTGACGGCCTGCCAGGCCGGCGAGGTGGTGTTCACCCGGTGCTTCGTGCCGGACGACCGGGTGCTGGGCAGTCCCGGTCAGGGGCAGCCGGTGTTCGGGACGTCGATGCAGTGGGAACGGTCCTGCCTGTTCGCGATCTACCTGGGCCAGCAGGAGCGGCTCGTCCGACGATGCGTGCAACACGTGCAAGAACGGCGGCAGTTCGGGAAGCGGCTCGCCGACCTCCAGCCGGTCGCGGACCGGATGGCGGACATGAAGGTGCGGCTGGAGAGCGGACGGCTCCTGCTCTACCGGGCCTGTGCCGAGATCGACGACGGCCAGGACCCCTCCCTGTGGGTCGCCATGGCGAAGCTGGCCGTGTCCGAGGCCGCGGTCGCCACCGCGCTGGACGCCGCCCGGATCTTCGGGGGCCGTGCCTTCCTGGCGGAGTACGGGATCGAGGAGCAGGTGCGCGACGCCCTTCCCGCCACGACCTTCTCCGGTACGTCCGAGATCCAGCGTCAGCTGATCGCGCGGGGGATGGGACTGTGAGCCTCTACAGCCTGGTGGTCGACGCCGCCGCCCGGACGCCGGACGCGCTCGCGGTCCACGACCTCGTCACCGGCCTCAGCTACGGCGCGCTCGACGCACGCGCGGACACCTACCTCGCGGCGCTGCGCGGACGCGGGGTCCGGCCGGGCGACCGCGTCCTGGTGTGGACGGACAAGACCGCCGAGGCGGTGGCCGTCGCCCAGGCGGTGTTACGGTGCGGCGCGATCCATGTACCCGTCCCGCGCGGCAATCCCCGGGAGCGGGTCGTCCGGATCGCCGCCGACGCCCGCCCGGCGCTCATCGTCACGGACCACGCCGATCACGTCCCCGGCACCGACTGCGTACCCTGCCCGGATCTCCTCCGGGAAGCGGATCTCCTCCGGGAGATGACGTACGGCCAGGCCACCGCGCATCATCCGGTCCGCCTGTCCGACCCGGCGTACATCCTCTACACCTCCGGGTCGACGGGGACGCCGAAGGGTGTCTGCCTGAGCCACGGGAACGCGCTCGCGTTCGTCGACTGGGCCTGCCGGGAGCTGGATCTCAGGGCGGCAGACCGGCTGGCGAACCACGCCGCGTTCGGCTTCGACCTGTCGGTCCTCGACCTCTACGGCGCCTTCCGGGCCGGCGCGTCGGTGCACCTCGTCGGCGAGACCCTCGCCCACGCCGCGGGACCACTGGTCGACTTCCTGCTGGAGCACCGGATCACGGTCTGGTATTCGGTGCCGTCCGCACTGGTGCTCATGGCCGAGTACGGCGAACTACTGGAGCGCGGACCGGGGGCGCTGCGCGTGTGCGTCTTCGCCGGCGAACCCTTTCCGCCGAAGCGGCTGAAGGACCTGCGCGGCGCGTGGCCCGGCGTCCGGCTGCTCAACTGGTACGGCCCGACGGAGACCAACGTGTGCACCTCGTACGAGGTGACGGCCGCCGACCTCGCGCGCACCACGCCCGTCCCGATCGGATCGCCCGTCGCCGGCGACGAGGTCTGGCTGGACGACGACGGCGAGATCCTGGTCAGCGGCCCGACCGTCATGCTCGGCTACTGGGGCGGGGAACCGCAGACCGGCCCGTACCGCACCGGTGATCTCGGCCGGTACGACACCGAAGGCCTGCTGGAGTACCGGGGCCGGGCCGACGACCTGGCCAAGGTCCGCGGCTACCGGATCGAACCGGCCGAGGTGGCCGGCGTGCTCGTCGCGCACGAGGCGGTGCGCGACGCGGTGGTGCTCGTCGCGGGCACCGGTCTGGACGCTCGATTACACGCCTTCGTGGTCCCCGAGCCCGGCCGGACACCCGAACTCGCGGAGCTGCGACGGCACTGCGCGGTCTTCCTGCCGTCGTACATGACCATCGATGCCCTACACGTGGTCGACGGCTTTCCCCGCACCCCGAACGGGAAGGTCGACCGCGCCGCGCTCGGCGGCCTGGTGACGCGGGGAGTCCGCGCATGACCGGGATGACCGGCGGCACGGCCTGGGACGCCTTCTGGTCGGCGCTCCCGGCCGAGCCCGGAGCGGCCCTGTGGGACTCGTCGCCCCGGCTGACCGCGGAGCGGCATCTGCCGCTGTTCCGTGACCATGCCGACCCCTCGCTGCCGCTGGTCGACATCGGGTGCGGCAGCGGCCGCCAGACGCAGTGGCTGGCGCGGCACTTCCGGCGGGTCGTCGGAGTCGACATCGCCGAGGCCGCGGTGGAGCTGGCCGCCGCGTCGCACCCGGCGCCCAACGTCGCCTACCGCCGCGCCGACCTGCTCGACCGGGACACCGCGGCGGCGCTGCACGCGGAACTCGGCGACGTCAACGTCTACATGCGCGGGGTACTGCACCAGCTCGCCCCGGCCGACCGCGGAAGGTTGCTGGCGACGATCAGGCGCCTGCTCGGCGGGTCCGGGGTCCTGTTCGCCCAGGAGCTGACCGAGCGCACCGGCTGGTACGTCGCCGAGTTGCTCGCCGGAGGTGCGCACCTGCCGAAGACGGCCGGTCTCGCGGCCCACTTCGACTTCGGCGCCCGGGTCGCCCCCGCGCACGACGGGCGGCTGCGGCTGCTGTTCGAAGGAGACGGATTCGACGTCGTCGCCGACGGCGACCTGCCCCTGCACACCACGGAGCGCACGTCCGACGGACGGCCGCTGGAACTGCCGACGAGGTACCTCGTGGCGCGCGCACCGGCACGGCTCTCACCCCCGGAGGAAACATGACGGACCTTGATCGCGCGGCGCTGCTCGACCAGTTGCTCCGCTATGTGCGCGAGGAGCTCGAAGCGGGCGTGCCCTCCGACCTGATCACCCCCGACAGCCCGCTGCTGGAGATGGGGGTGCTGGACTCGGTCCGCACCGCACGCCTGCTGGCACACATCCGGACCGCGTACGACGTCCGGGTGCCGCCCGTGCACATGACCGGTGCGCACTTCCGCACGCCAGGGACGATCACCGACCTGATCCTGCTGCTCCGCTCGCAGGCCGCCTCCCTCTGACTGGCTGACTGGAGAACAGATGATTCACGACTACGACATCGGCGTCATCGGCGGCGGCCCGGCCGGTTCCACCGCCGCGTCCTACCTGGCCAGGGCCGGTCTGTCGGTCGCGGTCTTCGAAAGCGAGTTCTTCCCGCGGGAGCACGTGGGCGAGTCGCTGGTGCCTGCCACCACGCCGGTGCTGCTGGAGATCGGCGCCATGGAGAAGATCGAGGCGGCGGGTTTTCCCCGTAAGTACGGCGCCGCGTGGACGTCGGCCAACGCGGACGGGGTGGACCCGCTCGGCTTCCAGGTCCACGACCACGGTCTGGGGGCGGCCGACGTGCTGTTCAACGAACGCGACCAGTTGGGCGTCGACCGCGACTACACCTTCCATGTCGACCGCGGCCGGTTCGACCACATCCTGCTCAAGCACGCGGAGAGCCTGGGGGCGAAGGTGTTCTCCGGGGTACGGGTGCGCGGCGTGGACTTCGCCGACCCCGCCCGCCCCGTGCTGCGGGTCGGACTCGGCGGGACGACCGCGGAGGTGGCGGTGCGGATGGTCGTCGACGCCAGCGGGCGCGGCACGCTGATGGGGCGGCAGCTCAAGGTCAAGGTGCCCGACCCGGTGTTCAACCAGTACGCCGTGCACAGCTGGTTCGAGGGACTCGACCGGGAGGCCCTGGCGAACGACGAGAACCAGGCCGAGTACATCTTCATCCACTTCCTGCCGCTCAGCGACACCTGGGTGTGGCAGATCCCGATCACCGACACGATCACGTCGGTCGGGGTGGTCACCCAGAAGGCGCGGTTCAGGGAGGGCAAGGACGATCTGGAGGGCTTCTTCTGGGACTCGGTGGCCAGCAGGCCCCTGCTGCACGACGCGCTGAAGAACACCGTGCGGGTCCGCCCGTTCAAGGCCGAGGGCGACTACAGCTACGGCATGACCAAGGTGTGCGGCGACGGCATGGTCATGATCGGCGACGCGGCCCGGTTCGTCGACCCCATCTTCTCCAGCGGTGTCAGCGTGGCCATGAACAGCGCCCGGCTGGCCTGCGCCGACATCATCGCCGCGGCGGAGGCCGGCGACTTCGGCGCCGCCCGGTTCGAGAACTACGTGACGAAGCTGCGGCGCGGCGTGTCCAGCTGGTACGAGTTCATCTCCATCTACTACCGCCTGAACATCCTGTTCACCGCCTTCGTCCAGGACCCCCGCTACCGGATCGACGTCCTGAAGCTGCTCCAGGGCGACGTCTACGACGAGCAGGAACCGGCCGCGCTGACGGCGATGCGCGAGTTCATCGCCGCCGTCGAGGCGGACCCCGGCCACCTCTGGCACCCGCTGCTGGGCAAGATGAAGGTGTCCCTCAGCTCCCGGGCGCTGTTCTGACCCCGCCGTGGGCGGTGCTGTTCGACATGGACGGCACCCTCGTCGACACCGAACCGCTCCTGCACGACGCCCTGCTGGCGGTGCTCGGCGCGGCGGGCGTGCCGGCCGCCGAGATCCGGCCCGAGGAACTGCGCGGGCGCGGCGTCGCCGAGAACCTGACCCGGCTCAGCGGCCTCGCGCGGCCCCCGATGAACACGCAGGAGCTGTACGCGCGCGTCAGCGGCCGCCTGCTCGACCGGCTGCGCCTCGGCATCGTTCCGCTGCCCGGAGCGGTCGGCCTGCTCCGGTCGCTGCGGCGGGCGCGGGTTCCGTGCGCGCTGGTCTCGTCCTCGTACCGGGCGCTGGTGGACGCCGTCCTGCCCTCGCTCGGCCGGGCGGAGTTCGCCGTGACCCTGGCGGGCGACGAGGTACGGCGCCCGAAACCGGATCCCGAGTCGTACCGCACCGCCGCGGCCCGGCTCGGCATGGCGCCAGGGCGCTGCGTGGTCGTCGAGGACTCGTCCGCCGGACTCCGTTCGGGGCATGCCGCGGGGTGTGTGACGGTCGCGGTCGCGCCGACACCGGAACCGGTGGCCCTCAGCGTACGGGGCCTGTCCGAGCTGACCGTCGAACGGCTGGTACGCCTGGTGGACACCGCCGTTCCCTTCCGACCCGCCACAGAAAGTGACGCATCGACATGAACGAGCCCCGGCCTCCGCACGTCGAACAGGGCAGGACGCCCATGAGTCCCGGCCAGGGACCGGCATGAAGCCGCCGAACGTGTTCCTCAGCGGCCTCGGTTGCTGGCTGCCGACCGCCTACGCCGCGTCCGAGGCGGTCGCCGCGGGCCTGTACGACGCCACGGTCTTCGCCGAGAGCGGTCTGCGCAGTGTGCTGATCGCCGGGTCGGAGTCGCCGCCCGAGATGGCCGTGCGGGCCGCGCGGACGGCACTGGACCGCTCCCCCGGCGGCGCCGCCGCGATCGGCACGGTGCTGCACGGCTCGACGTTCTACCAGGGGCCCGAGATGTGGTCGCCGTCGGCGTACATCATGCGGGAGCTCGGCATCTCGGGAGCCGGCAGCAGCGAGATCCGCAACGGGTGCAACAGCATGCTCACCGGTGTCGAGCTGGCCGCCGGCCTGCTGTCGTACCAGTCGGCCGAGCGGCCGGACATCCTGCTGACCACGGCGGACAACTTCAACTCGCCGTTGTTCAACCGGTGGGACAGCGGTCCGATGGGCGTGATCGCGGCCGACGCGGCCAGCTCCGTCGTGGTAAGCCCGACGGCGGGCTTCGCGCGCGTCGACGCGGTCGTCTCCCGGGTCTATCCGGAGTTCGAGGCGATGGCACGCGGCGACGAGCCGCTGTTCCCGCCCACCGGATCCGCGGGCCGGCGGATCGACACCGTCGAACGCGCCCAGCAGTTCAACGAGCGGGTGCGGGAGATCGGCGGGGTGAGCGTCGCCGACGGCATAGCGAAGGCCTGCTCCGAGACGGCGCTCGCGGCCGTGGACGAGGCCGGCATCGAAGCCGGTGACCTGCGCTGGGTCCTCGTGCCCAACGGCGACGAGGCGACCACCCGGAACTGCATGATGGACCCGCTGGGCCTGGACGTCTCCCGCTCGCAGTGGGAGTTCGGCCGCGGGATCGGACACGCCTCGTCCAGCGACCAGTTCATCGCCCTCGACCATCTGCTGCGCACCGGACGGATCGACGCGGGCGACCACGTCCTGCTCTTCGGCGGCGCTCCCGGCTGGTCGGCCGTGGCCGTGATCCTCACCATCACCGAACCGCCGTCCTGGATCTAGGGGTTGACGATGCCGACAGGACGACGCCAACCGGACCGATGCCGACAGGACCGATGCCGACAGGAGGAAGTCGCATGACGGCGCAGCAGCAGGACCCGGCCGCCGGGCAGCCGATCGCCATCGTGGGCATGGCCTGCGAGTTCCCCGGCGCGGACGGCGTCCCGGCGTTCTGGAGCATGCAGCTCGACGGGGTGGACGCCACCGCGGACGTCCCGGCCGACCGGTTCCCCGTCGACGTGTTCCACGACCCCCGGCCGCGGACACCCGGCCGGATCGTCAGCCGCCGCGGCGGCTTCCTGCCCGGCATCCGGGGCTTCGACGCCCACTACTTCGGGGTGTCAGGCCGCGAGGCGAGCCACATGGACCCGCAGCAGCGGCTGCTCCTGCAGACCGCCGCGGCGGCCGTGCAGGACGCCGGCCTGACACCGCAGCAGCTCGCGGGCAGCCGGACCGCGGTCGTCGTCGGGCAGCGCACCGCCGAGTACTGGGACCTGCTGCGCGCCGCCGGGGCGCTGGACATCTACGCCAACACCGGTACGTCGCGCAGCGTCCTGTCCGGCCGGCTGTCGTTCTTCTTCGATCTGCGCGGCCCGAGCACCTCCGTGGACACCGCCTGCTCGTCGTCGCTGGTGGCCGTGCACCAGGCGTGCGCGGCGCTGCGCGCCGGGGAGGCGACCCTCGCCCTGGCCGCGGGGGTCAACCTGGTGCTGACGCCGGAGGAGAGCATCTCCTTCTCCCAGGCGGACATGCTGTCCGCGGACGGCCGGTGCAAGTTCGGCGCGGCCGACGCCGACGGCTTCGTCCGCAGTGACGGCGTCGGCGTCGTCGTCCTCAAGCCGCTGGCGCAGGCCGAGGCGGACGGCGACCGCATCCACGCCGTCATCCACGGCTCGGCGGTCGAGAACGAGGGCCGCAGCAGCGGATACCTGATGACCCCGTCCCAGACCGCCCAGATCGACACCATGCGGCACGCCTGCGCGCGCGGCGGCATCTACCCGCGCGCCGTCGGCTTCGTGGAGGCGCACGGCACCGGCACGCCCACCGGCGACCCGATCGAACTGCGCGGCCTGGACGCGGTGTACGGCACCGGCGCGGGCCGGTCGGCGGCGGACCCCCTGCTGGTCGGCTCCGTGAAGACGAACATCGGCCACACCGAGGCGGCCGCCGGTATCGCGGCGGTCATCAAGGCGGCGCTGTGCGTCGCACACGGCATCGTGCCGCCGAGTCTGCACAGCGCCCGGCTGACCGACGCGGTGGACTGGGACCGCATGGCGCTGGAGATACCGCAGAGCGCCCGCGACTGGGGCCGGGACGGCACCCCCCGGTACGCCGCCGTCAGCTCGTTCGGCATCTCCGGCACCAACGCCCACGTCGTGCTCGGCGAGCACCGCCCCGCGCCCGTGCCGCCGCCCGCCGAGCCGCGGCCGTACCTGCTCGCCCTGTCCGCGCAGACGCCCGCCGCGCTGCGCGAACTGGCCGACGCCTACGCCGACTTCCTCGGGCCCGACGGGGAGGGGCGCCGGCACGAGCTGCGCGACGTGAGTTTCAGCGCGCTGACCCGCAGCACCCATCACCGGCACCGCATGACCGTGCTCGCCCAGGAACACGACCAGGTCGTCCGGCAGCTGCGCAAGGGCCGGCCGATCGTCGCCGCCAGGTCAGGCGCGCGCTGGAAGACCGTCTTCGTGTTCCCCGGACAGGGTTCCCAGTGGGCCGGAATGGGGCGCCGGCTCCTGCGTACCTCCACGGTCTTCCGGGAGACGATCGAAGAGTGCGACCGGTACGTCCGCGCCGAGCGCGGGTGGTCGGTGGTCGAACGGCTGACCGGCGACGACGAGCCGGACTGGCCGATCGACGTGGTGCAACCACTGCTCTGGGCGATGGAGGTCGCACTGGCCGCGCTCTGGCGGTCGTGGGGAGTCGAGCCCGACGTCGTGATCGGGCACAGCATGGGCGAGGTCGCGGCCGCCTGCGCCGCCGGCGCCCTCACCCTGGCCGACGGCGCGGCGGTGATCTGCCGTCGCAGCGCCCTGCTCAGGGAGATCGCCGGCGCCGGGGCGATGGCCGCGGTCGATCTGCCCGCCGACGAGGTGCGGCGGGAACTCGCCGACGTGCCGGACGTCGACGTGGCGGTGAGCAACGGCCCGCGGCGCACCATCATCTCGGGCCGTACCCCGGCGGTGGAGAAGGTCCTGGCCGAACTGGCCGAGCGGGACGTCCTGGCCAGGATCGTGAAGGTGGACGTCGCCTCGCACAGCAGCCAGGTCGACCCCCTGCTGGACGCGCTGCGCAGCGCCCTGGAGCCGGTCCGGCCCCGCAAGGGTCACGTGCCGCTGCGCTCGACGGTGACCGGGGACCTGCTGACCGGCGAGGAGTTGGACGCCGACTACTGGGTGCGCAACCTCCGCGACGAGGTCCGCTTCCACGCGGCCGTCGACGCCGAGACCGCGGGCCCCGAGGCGGCGGCCGTCGTCGAGATCAGCCCGCACCCCGTGCTCAGCGCGGCGGTGAGGGAGTGCCTGCCCGAGGAGCGCACCGACGACCAGGTGGTGCCGTCGCTGCTGCGCGACACCGACGACCTCACCGCACTGCTGACCTCCGTCGGACAGCTGCATCAGGCCGGATATCCGGTGCGGCACCGCGCCCTGTTCGACGGGCCGGCCGCCTATGTGGGGCTGCCCGCGTATCCCTGGCAGCGCGCCGAGTTCTGGCTGGAACCGGCTGCCGGGACGGCCGCCACGGCTACGGCCACGGTCACGGCCACGCCGGACCTCCCGGGCGGGCACCCGCTGCTCGGCACGCACACCGTCCTCGACGACGGCGCGCACCGATGGGAGGGCCCCATCGACCTGGAGCGCAACGCCTACCTCCTGGACCACCAGGTGCAGGGCCTGGTCATCCTGCCCGGCACCGCGTATCTGGAGCTGGCGGTGGCCGCCGCCACCGGGACCGTCGGCGCCGGTGCCGTCGTCGAGGACGTCCGCTACGACAAGGCGCTCTTCTTCACCGCCGAGGCCCCGCCGCTGCTCCGGGTGACGCTGCGGCCGGCCGGGCGGCGGTGGACCTTCGACGTCGACACTTCCGACGGCACCGACTGGACCCGGCACGCACACGGCCGGGTCGAACGGACGCCCTCCGACGCACCCGCCGCCGGTGTCCCCGAGGGCACGCCCCAGCAGATCGCCGCGCGCGTCCCCGATCACCTCACCGGCGCCGAGTTCTACCGCCGGTTCGCGGCCCGCGGCAACGACTGGCGCGGCGTCTTCCAGGGCATCGGGCAGGTGTGGCGCGGCGACGCCGAGGCGCTGGCCGAGGTCGTCGTCCCGGCCGGTCTCGCCGAGTACGAGCGGCACCACGTCCATCCGGCGGTCCTCGACGCCTGCGGACAGGTGCTCGCGGCCACCCTGCCCGACACCGCGGTCCCCGGCGAGGAGCACGCCTTCATCCTGGGCTCCATCGACGCGTTCCGCCGGTACGGGCCGCTGACCGGGACCCTGTACAGCCACGTGGTGCAACGTGACCTGACGGCCGAGTCGTTCAGCGGCGACATCGCCGTCCGCGACGAACGGGGCACTCTGCTGGCCGAGTTCCGCGGCCTCCGGATCCGCTGGCTGCTGCGCCGGGAACTGCCCGGCCCGCCGACCGACTGGCTCTACCGGCCGCGGTGGACGCCGGCCGCCGCACCCACGCCCGTACCGAGGTCCGCCGCCGGCGCCTGGCTGGTGTTCGAGGACGAGGAGCTCGGGCCGCGGCTGGCACCGGCGAACGGCGCGCGGATCTCCGTACTGCCCGGGGAGAGGTACGAGCGCACCGGCGACGGGACGTATCGCATCGACCCGTCCCGCCTCGACGACTACGCCCGCCTCCTCTACGAGGTCGGCCGCGACCGTCCCGAGGGGGTCGCCGCGGTGGTGCACCTGTGGAGCATGCGGGCGCCGCGGCCGGTGGGGGCGGTGCCGCTCGGGCTCGGCAGCGCGCTGCTGCTGGACCGGGCGCTGTCCACCGCGCGGTGGGCCGGACCGCTCCCGCGGCTGGTGCTCGTCACCCGTGGCGCCGAGACGGTCACGGACCCGGACGGGGCACCGGACCCGGAGCAGTCCGCCGTGTGGGGCTTCGGACGCACGGCGGCGAGCGAGCTGTCCGACGTCCCGCACACGCTCGTCGACCTTGACGCGGATGCCGGTGCGGCGCAGGCGGAAGCGCTGGCCCGGGAGATCATGGCCGCCGACGCGGCCGAGGACCAGATCGCGCTGCGGGCGGGTGCCCGTTACGTCCTGCGGCTGCGCCGCGCAGCAGCGGCGCCCGAGGCCGACGACGTCACCGAGATCGTGCCGACCGCCGACCGCCGCGGCGGCCCGGTGCGCGCGACGGTCGAGGTGCGGCCCCCGGCCGCCGGCGAGGTGCAGATCGCCGCGGCCTACGGCGGGGTCGGCTTCCGTGACGTGCTCCAGGCCGCCGGGGCGCACCCGGACCGGGACGACGACGGCCGGCTGGGCTGGGAGACCGCCGGCGTGGTGACGGCCACCGGCGCCGGCGTACGGGGGCTGGACGTGGGCGACCGGGTGGTCGCCGTCGTCCGTCCCGGACTGGCCACGCGGGTCCTCGCGGACCGCCGGCTGACGCACCGCGTCCCCGACGGTCTCGGTCTCGCGGAGGCCGCCACCGTGCCGATCTCCTATCTGACCGCCTGGTACGGCCTGTTGGAGCTGGCCGCGCTGCGCGAAGGCGAAAGGGTCCTCGTCCACTCGGCCACCGGTGGTGTGGGACTCGCCGCGATCCAGGTGGCCCGGTGGCGGGGCGCCGAGATCTACGCCACCGCCGGCAGCGAGAAGCGGCGGGCCCTCCTGCGGGCGATGGGCGTCGCCCATGTCGCCGACTCCCGGGCCGACTTCGCCGGTCCGCTGCTGGACGCGACCCGGGGAGAGGGGATGGACGTCATCCTCAACTCGCTGACGGGGACGGCCGTCGACCAGAACCTCGGCATGCTCGCCCCGTACGGGCGCTATGTGGAACTGGCCGGGCGGGACCTGGCGGACAGCCGCCCGACCGGTCTTGGCGGCCTGCTTCCCAACGGATCCTTCCGGGTCCTCGACATCGCCGCCCTCTGCCGCGAGCACCCCGGGCGGGCCGGCGCGCTGCTCGGCCGCGTGCTGCGCCTGATCGCGGCCGGCGAACTCGCGCCGCTGCCCGCCGAGGTCTACCCGCTGGACGCCGTCGGCTCGGCGTTCGACGACATGATCGAGGCCCGGCACGTCGGAAAGGTGCTCATCGACCTGCGTACCGCCCCGGTGGAGGCGCCGACGCCCGCGCCCACCCGGATGCGGCCGGACGCCACGTACCTCGTGACCGGCGGTACCGGCGGCATCGGCTCCGGTCTGGCCCGCTGGCTCGTCGCGCGCGGCGCCCGGCATCTGCTGCTCACCGGCCGCTCCGTACCGGACCCGGCGTCGCCGTCCGGAGGTGCCATCGCGGCCCTGCTGGCGGAGTTGCGCGGCCTGGACGTCGAGGTGCAGTACGCCCCGGTGGACGCGGCGGACGAGCGGTCGATGCGGCGGCTGGTGGAGAACCGCCGTGCCGCCGGCCGTCCGGCGGTCCGGGGCGTCTTCCACACCGCCGGTGTCTTCATGTACCAGCCGATCGGCGACACCACGCTGCGGGATCTGGAAGCCGTGCTGCGGCCGAAGCTGGAGGGCGGCCGGGTCCTCGACCGCGTCTTCGAGGACGACGATCTCGACCACTTCGTGCTGTTCTCCTCCGGGAACGCCCTGCTGGCGTCACCCCAGGTCGCGGCCGGCGCCGCCGCCAATGCGGGCCTCGACGCGATCGCCCGTGGCCGGCGCAGCCGGGGCCGCAGAGCGCTCGCGGTGAACTGGGGCTTCTGGACCGACCGGGGCATGGCCGCGAGGGCGGGCACCGAACTCGGCCGGAACCTGATCCCGCGGGGCATGACGGGCTTCACCTCCGCGGCGGGCTTCGCGGTGCTGGACCACCTCCTGGCCACGGGTGCCGGGGACACTGTGGTCATGCCGGTGGACTGGGCGCAGTGGCGGGCCGCGTACCCGGTCGCGGCCGCCTCCCCGTTCCTGCGGGACGTCGTGGACGACGTGCCGCGTGTCGCACGGCCGGAGTCGCTCACGTCCCCCGTCCGGCGCCCGGAAATCCCGGCGCCGCGCCCGCAGGCGTCACCCGCGTACGAGCCCGCGCGGGGTGCAGGGGCCGCGTACGGTAACCAGGCAGCGCAGCAGGAGGAGGCGGCACCCGCCGAGGACCGGGCAGGGCTGTTCCTGGCCGAGGTCGCCGCCATCCTGCGCGTCGACTCCGCGCACCTCGACCCGGACCGGGACCTGACCAGCCAGGGACTCGACTCGCTGATGGCGGCCCAGCTCCGGCAGGAGGTGCACCGCTCGCACGGGGTGCTGCTGCCGATCGGCAAGATCCTCAGCCGGGCGACGCTCAGTGAGCTGACGGAGCAGCTCAACACCGGGGAACGACCGGAAGGCGAGTGATCGGGGACCGGGCGGCGGAGGACGTGAGGAGATCACCGGTGAGATCTCAGTGCCCCCTATGATCCAACTCATGTCCGAGGGTGTCGTGTTGTGGGACTTCGACGGAACGCCGGCGTTCCGGGAGGCCATACGGAAACGTACGCATGTCGCCCTCACCGATCCGCGGGCAGGAGTTCGTCTTCGAGGCAGCGGTCAAGGAAGTCCAGTGCCTGCCCGGCCCGGGACTCCACGGCGCGGGCATTGTGCGCGAGGCCGTAATGCTGGAGAGCATTGCGGTCCGATCCCAGGCTCTTGAGGACGTCCTGATCGTCGGCACTGAGCGTGACCTGGGCGATCTCCCTGAGCCGGATCACGGTGTCACTGATGGTGCAGCTCGTGAAGTTCCCCGAGGGCAGACCACTGTGAGTCCGGGCGTGGACCTTCCGACGCCGGTCGGAGTGGCCGACCATCACTGCGCTTGACTTCTCCGTTGGGAACCCGGAGAAGTCCGGAAGCCCGCCGGTTAGCGGTCAGTGCTCAACGGTGGTCGGCCCTTTTCCCGAGGGATGGTTGGCCACCGCGGTCTCGGCTCCGGTGCCGAGACCGTGCGAGGAGTGCGGCCTGAGCCCGGGTTCAGAGGCTGGCGAGCAGTTGCAGGCGCTCGGCGCTGGGTGAGCCCTGGTCGGCGTGGTAGACGACGAGTAGTTGCCGTGCCTCTGGCCGGAGCAGCTTCTCGTAGCGCAGTTCCAGCTGCCCGACCAAGGGGTGGTTGAACCGGGTGTAGCCGGCGGCGCGGCGGCGCACCTCCCGTTTGGCCCACAGTGTGCGGAAGCGTTCGCTGGCGACAGTCAGCTCGCCGATGGTCTCCAGGAGCTCGGGGTCGGCGTCGTCGATGCCGAGGGTCGCGCGAAGTCCGGAGACGGCTTTGGCGGTCACGTCGTCCCACTGGGGATAGAGGCTGCGCATCTCGGGCTCAAGGAACACGGCTCGCAGGGGGTTGCTCCCCACGGCGAAGAACGGACACAGGGCCACAGCCAGGCGGTTGGCGGCGACGACGCGGCCGGCTGTCCCCTGTGCGTAGGCGGGCATGAGGGGCCAGCCGTCGAGCAGGGGCTGGAGGTCGGCTTGGCCCGTCTGGGGGCGGGGACGGCGTCGCCGTGCCGGGGGCGTGGGGTGGGCGAGGCGGTGCAGGTAGGCGACGGCATCGTCGTCGAGTTGCAGCGCCGCGGCCAGGCTTTCGAGGATCTGGTCGGAGGGGTGCTGGTTGCGGCCCTGCTCCAGGCGCAGGTAGTACTCGGGGCTGATGCCGGCCAGATGGGCGACCTCCTCGCGGCGCAGCCCCGGGACGCGACGGCGTTCGCCGGCGGGCAGGCCGGCCTGCTGGGGGCCGAGCTGTTCCCGCCGGGCCCGTAGGAAGTCGCCGAGGGTGTCCGCCATGTCGTGCATCCTTCGACGTTAGTCGGCGAGCAGGCCGAGCCGCACCAGACTGCGTGCGCTCGCGACGACATTCTCCTCGTTCGAGCGCGGTGCCCAGCCCAGCTGCTCACGGGCCTTGGCGTTGCCGGCCCGGCGGACCACGCCCAGCTGCGGCACGGTCTCGCGCAGCTGCGGGCTGAACGTGGACAGCAACCGCAGCAGCCAGGCGGGGGCCGACCGGGTGGGGGCCTTCGCGGCCGCTTCGCCCAGCTGGGAGCGGAGGGCGAGAGCGATCTGCTCGAAGGAGATCGGCTCGCCTGCCAGGGCCAGATACCGCTGCCCGGCGGCGGCCGGCGAGGTCATCGCCTTGATGTGCAGGTCGGCGACATCCCGGACGTCGACCGTATTGGTCCAGATCGGCGGCGCGGCGCGCATGGCACCGGTGAGCATCGCGTGGATGATGCGGATCGAGCTGGAGTAGTCGGGACCGAGCACGGGACCGAAGATCCCGACCGGATTGATCGTGGTGAGTTCCAGGCCGTTGCCCTCGGCGGCGCTGAAATCCCACGCCGCGCGCTCGGCGACGGTCTTCGACTTGATGTACGGGGCCACACCGGGCCCGTCAAGGTTCGTCCAGTCGGCTTCCGTGAAGACCCGGTCCGCCGGACCGTGGCCGTAGCCGACCGCAGCGAACGAGGACGTCAGGACCACCCGCCTGACATCGGCGTCCCGCGCGGCCCGCAGCACCCGCAGCGCACCGTCGCGCGCCGGAATGATCAGTTCGTTCTCGTCCTTCGGACGGGAGCCGGGGAACGGCGAGGCGATGTGCAGAACATAGTCGGCCCCCGCTGTGGCGTGGTCCCAGCCGACGTCGGAGGTCAGGTCCGCCTCGACGTAGGAGACCCCCTCCCACCCCGGTGCCTCGGCCATGGAGAGCATCTTCTCGACGTCGGGTTGCCGCTTCAGCGAGCGCAGTGTGGTCGTGACCGTGTGCCCCGATGCCAAGAGCCGCGCGATGGTGTGGGAGCCCAGGAAGCCGGTCCCACCAGTAACGAGTACGTGTGCCATGACGCCAGCATCACCGCGCACCATCGCTCGGCTCCAGATCCTGCCGATACTGGTACCCGCATGGACAGGCATGGCCGCCCCGCGTCGTCAGCGCCGTCCCGACCCGCTTTCCGACCTGTGCCTTCGCCTCGCCTTGGTCGCGCCAACTGCCACCAGTTGGTCGAGATTTTCGTCACCCAGGGTGGCCTGGCAAGTCCGAGGGCGATCGGATCACGGCGGGCCGCCGGGCTGGAACGTCGGGGACGGCTTGTCGGATCCCCACCAGAGGTATTCGGATCCCCACCAGAGGTATGCAGTCACCGCCTGTCCGAGCAGCCAGAGGTACGCCCCCGTGCTCACGCAGATCCCGGCAGGGGCGATCCACCACGCCCATGGGGACCAGACCAGCGACAGAGCATGCGGGGGCGCCGACGCCAGGCGGGGCCCCGGTCAGCGGGAGACCGTGGGTGGGGCACGGGGGCAGTGGTTCGGTGCCTCGCCGCCAGCGGACGAGGTCACCGTTCGGGCACGCACAGCGCCGGAAGGCGTGAGTGTCTGATCCAGGAGAAACCGCGTGCGTCGTTGCCGCGACTGGCGGGACGTCACACGCGTCCTGACGCCATCGCGCTGACGATCGCCGCGGTCGGAATCTTGGGCATCGCATGTGGGGTACAGGCTTACGGGCGACCGGCTGGCGCTGCGCCAAGCGATGGAACTGCTGCGGCGCGGCGCCGCCCGCGGCGGTGGCCGGTACCGCGCCGCACTTCTGGGGACGTAGAGCCAGGCTCTGACCGAGGAGTTCCGGCTGGCGGCGGATCTCGCACTGCCGGCCGAAGGACTCGACGCGGCCCGGGCGTCGGTGGCGATGACCCCGCCGGGCACCGCTACCGGGCCCCCGCTACCGAACCCCCGCCACCTGCGGCATTCCAGGGGGCCGGCTCTCCATACGCATGTCGCGCGAGCAGTCTGGTCTTGGCGTGGATGCTCTGGGTGGGGTCGTTGCTGCGAGAGCGCCGCGATTCGCGCAGCGGTGGGGTCGAAGTGAGCCGAGTCGGGCTCGTCGTCACGGCCGTGTCGGCCACGCTGCTCGGCACCACCTGAAATCGCGCTCGGCGACGTGCGAGCCGGGCTTACGGCGCGAGAGGGCGGCGTTGTGGTTACAGCCAGTCCGAGTCACCGTGAGTGAGGTGCCATAACCGTACGCGATCAGATGGTGTTTCAATCCGGCTCGGCCGCCGCTGGAGCGCCGGGGCTCGTCAGAGCTTCCCGCCGATCTCGCAGGCCCGGCACGGCGGTCGCCCGCAGATGCACTGCATGATGGCGTCGAGGACCTCGCGGTCGTGGTACAGGCACTCGTCCTTGCAGGTGTGGCGCGGAATGAATCCTGCCGGGATCTCGCCGGGCCACGGCTCGTGGCCGTCCCGGCAGCGGATGAACCGCTCGGGGTCGGCGGAGTGCAGTTCGTGCATGCTCGACCGTGCCTCGTCCTCCAGCTCACGCACTCGCTCCACCAGAGCCTTGAGCTCGGCGGCGATGCCGGAGTACCGGTCGGCACCGGTCCTTACGTGTGCGGCCCGCAGCGCCATCGCTGCGTTGCCCAGAAACCTGCCGGCGTCCTGAAGGTCGGTCACGTGGTGCATCTGAATGCCGGTCACGCCCCGGACCCACACTGCGTCCGTGCTCACTGATCCGCCTTCCCGGCGTTCGCCTGGTTTTCTTATGAGAGATTAGCGCGGCGCCGGTATCTCTACATAATGAAAAACAATCTATTTATGGACGCTAAGGGTTTCGCTCGTGCTCGTCCAGTAAATCGTGGGTGAATCGGCTCACAGCCGGGGTGATGGATCTTCTATTCAATCTGCGGCGGATTTCGTGCCCGTCGGGCGTCTCTCACCGCCCGTGTCGGTCATCCGGCGACCGTGTAGGAACTCGCTCCCGTCCCGGCGAGCCCACCGCCTTCGACTATCAGGTACTCCGGGCGGATGGGGCGACCGTCGAGCCAGCACTCCAGGATCTCCCGCGTACCGGCGGCGTAGCGTGCCTGCGCCGAGAGGGTCGACCCGGACACGTGCGGCGTCATCGCCTCGTAGGGCATGGTGCGCCAGGGGTGGTCGGGCGGTGGCGGCTGCGGGTACCAGACGTCGCCGGCGTAACCGGCAAGTTGGCCGCTGTTGAGGGCCCGCACGACGGCGTCCCGGTTGACGATGAGCGCCCGTGCGGTGTTGACGATGTACGAACCGCGCTTCATGGCCCCGATCAGCTCGTCGCCGAAGAGGTTCTGCGTCTGCGGATGCAGTGGAGTGTGGATCGAGAGCACGTCGACGGAGGAGGCCAGCGAACGGGCGTCGGGATGCCGGGTCAGCTCCAGTTCCTCCTCGGCTTCCTTGAGCAACGGGTGCACGTCGCAGTAGTGCAGCGTGACGTCGAACGGCTTGAGGCGGCGCAGTACCGCCTGACCGATGCGGCCGGCGCCGAGGACGCCGACGTCCATGCCTTCGAGGTCGTAGGCGCGCGAGACACTGTCGGCGATGTTCCAGCCCTTCTCGGTGGTCACCCACTCGTGAGCCGGCATGTAGTTGTGCACCAGGGTGAGAATCTGCATCACGGCATGCTCCGACACACTGATGCTGTTGCTGAACGTCACCTCGGCCACGGTCATGCCGTGGGCGATGGCGCTCGGCAGGTCGACGTGGTCCGACCCGATCCCCGCGGTGATCGCGAGTCTGAGCCGGGGAGCTGCGGCGATGCGTTCGGGGGTCAGATAGGCGGGCCAGAACGGCTGTGAGACGACCACGTCGGCGTCGGGAAGCTCACGGTCCAGGGTGGAGTCCGCCCCTTCCTTGTCGCTGGTGACGACGAGGGTGTGCCCCCGGTCTTCCAGGAACCGGCGCAGTCCCAGTTCTCCTGAGACGCAGCCGAGGAGGTGCCCCGGGGTGAAATCGACGGCCTGCGGGGTCGGCGCGGTCTGACCGCCCGGATAGCGGCTGATGGTGGGGATCTCGTCGCGGGCGTAGTCGGGGGGATAACCGCCCACGGGGTCCGGATAGAGCACCGCAAGGATTTTTGCCATGGCGTCCTCCATCGGTGGGGCCACTGCTCTTCTGAGCGGGTAGAGAACCGGCAAACCGGTCGAACACCGATGATCTTGAATTTTAGTCGGGTGTGCGTCGGCACGGCAATCCCCGGAGATACCGAGGGGGTTTTCCGGTGGATAGGGATGCGGCTATTTCGATGAGGCCTGTGACGGAAGTTCGGGAGCCGTTCCATGCACATCTGCACGGAGGCGTCCTGGCGGCGGTCACGCTCGCCGGCCTGCTGGGCGGGACGGCCCGTTACGCACTGGTGCCGACCTTCCCGCCCCGGAGGCGGCGTTCCTGTGGACGACGTTCGCCGTCAACGCGTCCGGGGCGTTCGTGCTGGGACTGCCGATTGGTCCACCTGTGTGAGAACGGGCAGGTCGGCAAAATCCCTGCTGTACGCCGTTTCGAGTACTGCGGTGGGTCTTGCGGCAGCAACTGCGGCGCTCGCCATCGGGTCGTCATGAGAAGGTCCACGCCAGATCGTCCGATACTTGACACCGGGATTTACGAGACGTCTCCTTGGAGGTAGGCATGCGCTGTGGCGTGCGCTGGTCGCATACGCACTGCACGTACCTGGGTTGAGCGGCGTCCACCGGCATCCGGAGGCTGCTGATGACAACCTATGAATATCTATGCAGCCGATGTGGACCTTTCGACGTGAAGCTGGCGATCGGGACGGCACCCAACGCATACGGCTGCCCTGTTTGCGCGGGCGCTGCGAGACGTGTGTATTCCTCGCCCGGCCTCACACTGACCCCGAAAGCGGTCGCCGCCCTCCATGTCAGGGAGGAGCAGGCGCGTGAGGCCCCGGCAGTGGTCTCCCAATTGCCGCCACGCAGAAGGGTGCACCCGCACCCCGCACTCTCGCGGCTGCCGCGTCGCTGAAGGCGGTGGTGGACGAGGCAGAACGTCTCACGCGGGTGTCGATGCAGGAACACGACATCGTTCCCGCAGCGGTGTGCGGAATGCGGAATCACGCAACGCGGGCCGAGAGCCGAGCCGTATCCCCGGCAGCTCATAGACGGCTCTGGCGTCACGCGATCCCGCTCCCCACGCGGACTTAGGAGGTGTGTCCCCGTGGGAAACGTGGGACTGCTGTTCGTCGGTGCGGTGCTCTTCATGAACGGATTGCTGCTGCTCGGGAAGGTCGATGCCCGAGCAGGGGCGGTGTTCAACCTTTTCATCGGCGCACTGCAGGTATTGACGCCGACTTATCTCATCTTCACCGCCAACGACGACCCCATGAAGATCCTGGCGGCATCGGGCATCTACCTCTTCGGCTTCACCTACCTCTATGTAGGCGTCAGCCTGCTCGCCGATCTCGACAGCACCGGCGTCGGCTACTACTCGCTGTTCGTGGCAGTTGTCGCCCTGGGATATTCGTACGCCAATTTCCGGCTCCTGAAGGATTACCCATTCGGGGTCATCTGGCTCTACTGGGCCTATCTGTGGTTCCTGTTCTTCCTGCTGCTCGGCCTCAAGAAGGACGATCTCAAGATCTATACCGGTTGGGTCACGGCGATCGAAGGCTGGGTCACCGGTGTGATTCCAGCCGGACTGCTGCTCTCCGGCTACTGGAAACACCCCACCGAAATCGCCATCGCACTGGCGGTCTTCGGCGTCGTGGTGTTCGCGGGACTGTGGCCACGCACCCACAGAACGCCCCGGCCGACCTCGGCCGCCCCACGGGCCGGAGGCGTGGCGCCAACGTGACCGGACCAGAAACGAGGAGTTCTCATGCCTGAAATTCTCTTCAGCGTGGACCAGAGCAAGTCGATGCGTGACCAGACCGTGCCCGGCCACAACAGGTGGCATCCGGACGTCCCCACCGTCGCCATGGTGAAGCCGGGAGCGGAGTTCCGCATGGAGTGCCGCGACTGGACCGACTGCCAGGTCGGCAACAACGACACCGCCAACGACGTACGCGACATCGATCTGACCATTCCTCACATGCTCAGCGGCCCGATAGGTGTGGAGGGCGCCGAACCCGGCGACCTGCTCGTCGTCGACATCCTCGACCTCGGCCCCGTGCCGCAGCAGACCGGGGACGCGGCAGGACAGGGCTGGGGCTACACCGGCATCTTCGCCAAGGCCAACGGCGGAGGCTTCCTGACCGACTACTTCCCGGACGCCTACAAGGCGATATGGGACTTCCACGGACAGCAGGCCGTCTCCCGTCACCTTCCCGGGATCCGCTTCACCGGAATCACCCACCCCGGGCTGTTCGGAACCGCCCCGTCCGCCGAGATGCTCGCCCGCTGGAACGCCCGCGAGCAGGCGCTGATCGACACCGACCCGAACCGGGTCCCACCGCTCGCCGTACCCCCGGACACCACCAACGCACTCGCGGGCACGGCCACCGGCGACCTCGCCAAGCACATCGCCGCGGAAGGCGCCCGTACGGTGCCGGCCCGCGAGAACGGAGGCAACCAGGACATCAAGAACTTCACGCGCGGTTCGCGGGTCTTCTACCCCGTACACGTCAAGGACGCCAAGCTCTCGGGAGGGGACCTGCACTTCAGCCAGGGCGACGGAGAGATCACCTTCTGCGGCGCCATCGAGATGGGCGGTTTCATCGACTTCCACGTCGACCTGATCAAGGGCGGCATGGAGACATACGGCATTTCCACCAACCCGGTGTTCATTCCGGGCAACGTCGAGCCGAGGTACACGGAGTTCCTCACCTTCATCGGGGTCTCCGTCGACCACGACACGGACACGAACTACTACCTCGACGCGACGCTGGCCTACCGCCGGGCCTGCCTCAATGCCGTCGAGTACTTCAAGAGGTTCGGCTACAGCGGAGAGCAGGCCTACCTGCTGCTCGGCTCCTCCCCCATAGAGGGACGTATCAGCGGCATCGTCGACATACCCAACGCCTGCTGCTCGTTGTACGTACCCACCGCAATGTTCGACTTCGAGGTCCGTCCCAGCGCCGCCGGACCGATGAAGGCCGACCGAGGCCAGTGCGCACTGGCCACCGCCTGACCGGCCCCCGGCTGCGGGCTCGCGGTCCCGGCTGCGACTCGGTCCTGCACATCAGTGCCGTTCGCCGGATCCGAGTCGGCGGACCGGCCTCAACTGCGCGGCCAGGCCTCTGTCTGCGCAGTTGAGGCC
>NZ_JBHXLU010000077.1:0-59342 GCF_042720695.1 Streptomyces sp. NPDC058457
TCCGGCCTGACTGCCGGAGAACCCCTCACCAAGATCTTCATGAGCCTTCTAGGGGGTGTTGTCGTGTGTGTGGTGGGGGGCGGCCGTCCTGGTGGGTGTTCAGACCTTGCGGTAGGTGTACGCCTCGGCGGCGGCAGCCTCCACCGCGTCGAGGCCGGCCCCGGTGGCCGCCGTGACGACCGCGGCGACCGCGCCCTCGACGAACGGGGCGTCCACCAGGCGGGTGCCCTCCGGGAGTTCGTCGCCCTCGGCGAGCAGCGCCTTCACGGTGAGCACCGCGCTGCCTAGGTCGGTGAGGACAGCGACCCCCGCACCCCGGTCCACGGCCGCGGCAGCGGCGGCGATCAGCTCGGCGCTGGTGCCCAGCCCGCCGCCCTCGGTGCCGCCCGCCGGGGCGACCGGCACCGCCGTGGCGCCGCCCGCCAGCCCCTTCGCCAGCTCCGCGACGGACGCCGCGACCTCCGCGCTGTGCGACACCAGTACGATCCCGACCAGCTTGTCGTCACTCACCTGCCGCCTCCGCGAGTCCCGCGACCAGCAGCGCCGACGAGGTGGCACCCGGATCCTGGTGGCCGATGCTGCGCTCGCCGAGATAGCTCGCCCGGCCCTTGCGGGCCTGCAGCGGGATCGTCGCCTCGGCGCCCTGCTCGGCGGCGGCCCGCGCCGCGCCGAAGCCGTCGCCGAGCGCGTCGACCGCCGGCACCAGGGCGTCGATCATCGTCTTGTCCCCGGGCGCGGCCCCGCCGAGCGCCATGACCTTGTCCACCCCGGCCCGCAGTGCCTCGGCGAGCTGGGCCTCACTGACCTCGGCCGCGTCGCCCAGCGCCTTGCCGGTGCTGCGCAGCAGCGTGCCGTACAGCGGCCCGGACGCGCCGCCGACCGTGGAGATCAGCCGGCGTCCGGCGAGCGTCAGCACGGCACCCGGGGTGTCGGGCGCGTCCTTCTCCAGCGTGGCGACCACCGCCTTGAACCCGCGCTGGAGGTTGCTGCCGTGGTCGGCGTCCCCGATGGGTGAGTCGAGGGCGGTGAGCCGCTCCGCCTCGCGGTCGACGGAGGCGGCGGTCGCCGCCATCCAGCGGCGGAAGAATTCGGCGTCGAGCACTGGATCTCCTTGCGTTGCGATACGGACGCGGGTCGGTGCCGGCTCTCTCGCTCACATCCCCCAGCGCAGGGCCGGTGTCCTCACCGGCGCGTCCCACAGGCGCAGCAGCTCCTCGTCGACCTGGCAGACCGTGACCGAGGCACCGGCCATGTCCAGGGAGGTGACGTAGTTGCCGACCAGCGTGCGGGCAACGGTGACACCGCGCTCGGCGAGCACCCGCTGGACCTCGGCGTTGAACCCGTACAGCTCGAGGAGCGGGGTCGCGCCCATGCCGTTGACCAGGACGAGGACCGGGTTGCGCGGGGGCAGGTCCTCCAGGACGGCGTGGACCGCGAAGTCGGCGATCTCGCCGGAGGTCATCATGGCCCGCCGCTCCCGGCCCGGCTCGCCGTGGATGCCGATGCCCAACTCCAGCTCGCCGGGCGGCAGATCGAAGGTCGGGGTGCCCTTCGCCGGGGTGGTGACGGCGCTCAGCGCGAAACCGAAGCTGCGGGAGTTCTCGTTCACCTGGCGCCCGACGGCCTCCACCCGCTCCAGCGGCTGCCCCTCGGCGGCGGCCGCACCGGCGATCTTCTCCACGAACAGGGTGGCGCCGGTACCGCGCCGGCCCGCGGTGTAGAGGCTGTCGGTGACGGCCACGTCGTCGTTGACGAGCACCTTCGCCACCTGGATGCCCTCGTCCTCGGCGAGTTCGGCGGCCATGTCGAAGTTGAGCACGTCGCCGGTGTAGTTCTTCACGATGAACAGCACCCCGGCCCCGCTGTCCACGGCCGCGGCGGCCCGGGCCATCTGGTCCGGCACCGGGGACGTGAACACCTCGCCCGGACAGGCGGCCGACAGCATCCCGGGGCCCACGAACCCGCCGTGCAGCGGCTCGTGCCCGGAGCCGCCGCCCGAGATCAGCGCGACCTGCCCGGGGACGGGGGCGTCCCGCCGTACGATCACCCGGTTCTCCACGTCCACGGTGAGATCGGGATGAGCCGCCGCCATACCCCGCAGCGCGTCCGCCACCACGGTCTCCGGAACGTTGATCAGCATCTTCATGCGGTCCTCCAAATAACGCTACCAGACTAGTCTCCGACCTGCTCCTTTGCAGGTCAGAGCAGGTTTCGCCGGGTCTTGACCTTGGCGCCCCGTGGCGGTCCGGAGCGGGTTGCAGCGAGGCTGATACTGACTGAATGCCGACTTTGGTGACTGTTCGTCAGGTGTAGGTGGGGGCCGTGACCGCGAGCGGCGAAGTTCTCCTGAGCGCAGTATCGACCTTGCGCACGCGAAGGTCACCTGGGCGGGCTCGTGAAACGCACTTGAGAGGCTCAGGCTGCTTCCTCGTTGCCTGTACTGGGCGGCACTGCTGCCGGGCCGTCCGGCGCCGCATCCGAGACGCGCACGCTGACGGCGCCGTACCGCAGGACTCCGATGCGAGGACCGTCCGGCCCGCGGCGCCCTTTCCCTCGCCGTCGGATACGGACGGGCGGCGGTCGGGGGTGTGGTCGAAGGTGTGGAGCCCGGTCGCGGAGGTCATTTCGCGTGGGGGGCGTGGGCTGTTGGCGTGGGGGCCTTCTTCGCCGTAGTGACAGGAGCTGTCGAGTTCCTGCTCGGTGTCGGTGACGGGCTCGTCGTCGGCGCCGGGTGCGGAGTTCGAGGACGGCCTCGGCGCCGGCCGGGCCCCCGCACACGGCACGTGCATACGCGGAATCCCCCGGTAGGTCAGCCCCCCGATCCCCCGTCGACCGGGGCCCCGGTGATGGCCTGCATCTCCTGCCCGATCATCTCCTGCAGCGGTACGCCGTCGTGGTTGCTGAGGATGACACCGACCCAGCCGGTGGACGGGTAGATGTCCCAGTTGGCGCCGACACCGGGGTTGCCACCGGCGCGCTGGTACATCCACTGGCCGCGGACGATGGAGACCGGAATCCCGTACGCCCCGAACGACGCCGGTCCATGGGGGATCTTGGCGGCAGTGAGCACGTCGGCCCAGGGCCGGTCCAGTACCGTGCCGTCGTCCAACGCGCGCGCGAACCGGACCAGATCCGGCGCGGTGGCGAAACCGCCGTCCCCGGGGGCGTCGATGAAGGCGCGGCCCGGATTCTTGCCGAGCACGCTCGGGTCCGGGCTGCTCTTGTCCAGGTTGCGGACGGCGTCCACCACGCTGCCGTCGGCCAGCTCCATGTACGGGTGCGCGATGTGCTCGTCGGTGAGCCACTGCGGCCTGGTGCAGAACGCCGAGCCGGTCATGCCGCAGCGCCCGAAGATGTTCTCCTGCACGTAGTCCCAGTACGTCCTGCCGGTCACGGCTTCCACGATCAGCGCGGAAATGGTGATCTCCGCCTCCTCGTGGGCGGTGTCGGGAACGCCCGGGACGCCCACGAGTTTCGCCTGCCGGGCCCGCCGCTCGTAGTACTCGTGCACCTCGTCCCGGCTCCGGAAGACGCGTTGCACGTCCTCGTCCGGGCTGTCCAGCCCGGAGGTGCCGGACAACACGTGGTGGATGGTCACCTGCTCGGCGATCTCCTTGGCGAAGCCCTTCAGATGGGTGCCCACCGTGTCCGACAGCTTCACCTTGCCCTGCTGCGCCAACTGCAGGACGGCTACCGCGCCCAACGGCTTGCCCGCCGAACTGAGGCTGAACGCGACGCCCTCGTGGTTGGCGATCCCCTTCTCCCTGTCGGCCATGCCGTAGCTGCGGGACAGCACCGTCCGGCCGCGGTGCGACAACAGCACCACGCCGGAGAACCTGCCCTCGGCCGCCAACTTCGCCACATACCGGTCGTAGGCTCCGTCAGGCCGGGTGTCCGGCGGGATCGGGTCGGTTCGGGCCTGGTCGGCGTGGCCGGGCTGGGCGCCCACCAGTGACGCGCCTGCCATCACGCCGGCGGTCGCCAAGCCGCCCCACCCGAACAGCTGCCTCCGGTCGACACCGCGTACGGAATCCGAGCCCATGATCACAGTCCTCTCCCGATGCGCCGACTGACCGTTGACGCACTGTGGTCCGTGCCGCCACTGAAGACGGGAGACTGTTGCGGTGGCGTATGCGGTTTTCGATACGTCCGCGATACACGTTCCGGGAAGATCACTGGTGTGTACCGGGTTGCGTCCAGGGAAGTGGTGGACGGGCCTGGTAGCCGGGCCCTGGCTGCGCCGGATGTCCTCGTGGCATGGCCGGCAGGCGCTCACCAGGAGCGTTCCGCTCAGCGGACTCCTGTCCTTCTCGATTCGGACGGGGCGCCTGAAGAATAAGTCCACTCGGTTCCAGGGGATCCGCTGGGAGGCGGCTTATGCGTCATACCGCCGCGGGAGCAACGACCGCACCCGTCGGGCCCCGCACGTTACCCAGGCCGGCCTCCACAAGAGTCGGCTCAACGGTGTACTCGCAGCACTGAGGGCATCAGCACATACACCGGCCCCACTCCGGCGCTCACTCGAAGTGCCGCCGCCATGCCACCTGCCGACGGCAGCAGTCCACAAGAACGGCTCGGGACCTCTGCCGTAGGCCGGGACATGTCCGCGGCTTCAGGAACCCCACGCACTCAGGGACCACCCTGCCGCTCCCCATATCGCGCGGACTCGCACCGCGGAGCTTCCGTCATGACGGTGGGCCTCCTCCCGATCCCGGTGCACCCCGCGTACCCATATCGCTCCTCAGACGCCGGAGATCCAGTTGACACGATCGCGCCCTTCTCTCACAGTCGCGGCCGGTGCCGCCGGGCTGCTGCTCCTGACCACCGCATGCGGTGGCGGCAGCGGCGCTTCGTCGGGCACCGCAAAGGCCCAGGACCCCAATGTCCTGACGGTTGCCTCGTCCATCGCACCCAACAGCCTCAACCCGGCTCTGGGCGGTTCCGCCGACCCGCAGCAGTATTTCTTCGAACTGGCATACGACACGCTGATCCGGCGGGACGTGAACGGGACGTACTCGCCTGCCCTCGCAACCAAGTGGGGCTACGTCGGCTCCGGCAGCAAGACCTTCGACATCACCCTGCGGTCCGGTGTGAAGTTCAACGACGGCTCCGCTCTCACCGCCGAGGGTGTGAAGAAGTCGCTCCAGTACTACGCCAAGGCGGGCGGGCCGCTGGCGGCCAACCTGGCCCCCGTGGGATCCATTGACGTCGTATCCCCCCTCAAACTGCGCCTCCACCTCACCAAGTCCGATCCGTTGATGCCGCTGTACCTCTCCCAGCCGACGGCCGGAGAGATCATCAGCCCCATCGGCCTCGGCAAGACGGACGAGCTCGGGACCACGACGCACGGCGCCGGACCGTACATGATCGACGCGTCGCAGACCGTCTCCGGGCAGACCTACACCTACGTCCCCAACCCCACGTACTTCGACAAGTCGCGGGTGCACTGGAAGAAGGTGGTCATCAAGGTCATCAAGGACGAGAACACCACGCTGAGCGCCTTCCGCTCCGGGGAGGTCGACTACGCCCTCGGCGACTCCACCACCGCCAAGGCCGCCAAGTCCGCCGGGCTCCAGGTGCTGTCGAACCCCTACTCGGTCATGCAGCTGATGATCATGGACCGCAAGGGTGCCATGGTCAAGGCCCTGGGTGACCTGCGCGTACGGCAGGCCATGATGTACGCCATCAACCGGGGCTCGGTCGCCAAGGCGCTGTACGGGACGTACGCCAAGAGCTGGGACTATCCCGTTCTCGCGGGCAAGAGCGGCTACAGCGAGGGCAGCGAAGGGAAGTACGCCTACAACGTCGCCAAGGCCAAGAAGCTCCTGTCGGAGGCGGGTTACCCCAACGGCTTTACCCTGCCGATCATCGTGAACCTCACGGGTACGGGGGAGTCCCAGGCGGCGGAGGCCTTCGCCGCGGAGATGGCGAACATCGGGATCAACGTCAAGATCACCGTCCCGGCCAACACCAACGAGCTCTACTCCACGTACACGAAGTACCCGGCGATGATGTTCGACTACGGCGTCGGACTCGCCCCGCCGTACGCCCAGGGCAACGACCTGCTGTACAGCTGGGGCAACCCGTTCAAGGCCGACGACAAGCAGCTCGACACGCTCTACAGCAAGGCGGCTTCGGCGACGACCGACCAGCTCCAGGAGCAGGGCTGGCAGAAGTTCGAGCAGCGCCTGTCCGACCTGTCCTGGAACGTCTACATGGCGGCCGTGGAGAAGATCACTTACGTGCGGCCCGGTCTGAAGGGCGTCGACCTCTCGTCGACGAACCTCACGCCGGACCTGTCGAACTTCTACGTCGCCAAGTAACCCCACCGAGAAAGGCACCACGTCATGTGGCGAACCAGCGGCATGCGGATCGTGCAGGCCGTGCCCTTGTTGCTTTTCGTATCGGCGCTCACTTTCGTCCTCCAGTTGTTCATTCCGGGTGACGCAGCGCGGTCCATCGGCGGTCTGAACGCCTCGCCCGAGGCGGTCGCCGCGCTGCGGCACCGCCTCCACCTCGACCAGCCGGTCTGGGTGCGCTACTGGGAGTGGCTGAAGGACGCGGTGCACGGCGACCTCGGGCAGTCGATCAGCAGCAACGAATCGGTCTCGGGCTCGCTCAACACCCGGCTGGGGGTGACGCTTTCCCTGGTGATCGCGACCACCCTGCTGGCACTCGTCATCGGAGTGGTGCTGGGCATGGCCAGCGCTCGCGGTGGGCGGATCACGCGGGTCACCGCGGACGTCGCGTCCATCGCGGGCATGACCATCCCCGCCTTCTGGGTCGGTCTGCTGGGTATCTGGGTCTTCAACACCCAGTTCGGCCTGCTGCCGGCGAACGGATACGTGTTCTTCGGGACGTCCGCCGGCGGCTGGCTGCGCTCGCTGGTGCTGCCGGTGACCGCCCTGGCCTTCGCACTGGTCACGGTGATCGCCAAGCAGACGCGCGAACAGTTCGCCGACGTCCTGAACCGGGACTTCGTGCGGAACCTGCGGGCCAACGGCGTCAGCGAGCGGTCGATCCTGTTCAAGCACGCGCTGCGGCACGTCTCCGTCACGGTCCTGACCGTGGCGGGAAACAACCTCATCGGACTGCTCGGCGCGGCCGTGGTGGTGGAGGAGCTCTTCGGTCTGCCCGGTCTGGGCAGCGCGGCGGTCACCGCCGCGTCGAGCGGTGACATCCCGGTCATCCAGGGGGTGGCGGTGTACTTCACCCTCATCGTGGTCGCACTGAACCTCCTGGTCGACCTTGCCGTCGGCTGGCTCAACCCCCAGGCGGTCGCCGCATGAGCGCACAGGAGACATCCATGACGAAACCCGAGCCCACGCCGCACACGGCGGAGGCGGAGGCCCCTTCGGCCGCCGTGGGGCGGGCGCCGCACGTGTCGGTCCTGCTCCGGGTCCTGCGTCGGCCGCGCATCGCGATTCCGGCCGTGATCCTGGTCCTGGAGCTGGTCGGGGCGTTCGGTGCCCGGTGGCTCGCGCCGTATCCGGCGCAGCAGGCGGACTTCGCCGCGGCGCTGACCGGGCCGAGCGCGAAGCACCTGCTCGGCACCGACCGGCTCGGCCGCGACGTGCTGTCGCGTCTGATGTACGGCGGCGCGGACACGTTCCGGGAGATCGGGATCGCCGTGGGGATCACCCTGGTGATCGCGGTTCCCCTCGGCCTGGTCATCGGCCTGCGCCGGGGCCGCCTCGACGCGGTGCTGATGCGGATGGCGGACGTGGTGATGTCGATCCCCGGCATCATCCTGCTGCTGATCGCGCTGGCCCTCTTCTCGCAGAGCATGACCGCGGCCATGGTCGTGATCGGCCTGCTGTCGGTGCCCGGCCTGATGCGCGTCGTCCGGTCGGCGTCGCTGACGGTCGGCCGGGAGACCTATGTCGCCGCCGCGCGGGTGTCCGGACTCGGCACCTGGCGCGTGGCCCGCAGGCACGTGCTGCCGCGGATCACCGGCCTGATCCTGGTGAACGCGGCGCTGGCGTGCGTGGCCGCCCTGCTCATCGCAGCCGGCATCAACGCCATCGGTCTCGGCGTGAAGCCGCCCGCTCCGTCCTGGGGCGGCATGATGGCCGACGCCTCGCAGACGTTGAACGAGAGCCTCTGGCTGGCCATACCGACCGGCGGGCTGATCGCCGTCACGGCCGCGTCGCTGATCGTCCTCGGCGACGGCCTGCGCGACATGCTCGCCGAGCGCTGGTCCGGTGTCTCGGCCGGGGCGCCGGCCCGGCGCCGCAAGGCGCCCGAACCCGCGGCGGTCGCCGCCGCGGCGGGCCCGGAGTCCGGCGACGCCTGGCTGCCGGCGGATCCGGATCCGGTCGTGCGGCTCACCAGGGTGACCGTCGCCGCGGACACCGGGGCCGGTGTGGTCGATCTGATCCGCGATGTGAGCCTGACTGTGGGGCAGGGCCGCACGGTGGGACTGGTCGGCGAATCCGGCTGTGGCAAGTCGATGACCGGGCTGGCGTTGCTCGGCCTGCTGCCGAGCGGTGCCCACGTCTCCTCGGGCATGGTCGAGATCGACGGTACCGACGTCGGCTCGTTCGGCGCGGCCCAGTGGCGGGCCCTGCGCGGCGGCACCATCGCCTTCATCTCGCAGGAGCCCATGGTCGGCCTCGACCCCCTGTTCACCATCGGCCACCTGCTGCGCGAGGCGGTGCGCACCCACGAGAAGGTCTCCCGCAAGGAGGCCGCGCTCCGGGCCCGGGAGCTGCTCGTCCAGGTCCAGATCCCCGATCCGGACCGGGTCCTGAAGCTGCGCCCGTCGCAGATCTCCGGCGGCATGGCGCAGCGCGTCTGCATCGCCGTCGCGCTGGCAGGACGTCCGCGCATCCTCGTCGCCGACGAACCGACCACCGCGCTCGACGTCACCGTCCAGCGCGAGATCGTCCAGCTGCTGCGCACGATCCAGCGGGACACCGGCATGGCCCTGCTGATGATCAGCCACGACTGGGACGTCATCGCGGAGGCCTGCGACACCGCCCTGGTCATGTACGCGGGCCAGGTGGTGGAGGCCGGTCCGACGGAGCGGGTCATGACCGCGCCGGTCCATCCCTACACCCGTAAGCTGCTCGCCGCGAACCCGCGGCTGGCGACGGTGGGCGAGCCCATCCCCACCATCCCCGGCACCGTGCCGCCCCCGGGGCAGTGGCCCGTCGGCTGTCACTTCGCCGACAGGTGTCCCGACCGGGTCTCCCGGTGCACAGAGGGGCCGATCGCCCTGATTCAGCCGGCCGACCAAGGCCTCGCCCGCTGTGTACGGGCCGGCGAAGAGCTGGAGGTGTCCGCGTGAGCATGAGCGAACCGCCGCTGCTCGACATCCGCGGCCTGTCAGTGTCGTACCACCGCCGTGGCAAGGGCACTCCGGCCATCCGGGACGTGTCCCTGGACATCCGGCCGGGCGAGACCCTCGCCCTGGTCGGGGAGTCCGGTTCCGGCAAGTCCACCCTGGGCCGTGCCGTGCTCGGGCTGACGGCCGCCACGCAGGGCACGATCCTGTTCGACGGCCAGGACATCACCCACGCCGGCGGTGCCCGGCGCCGGGAGCTGAGCAAGACCATCCAGGCCGTCTTCCAGGACCCCAACGGTTCCCTCAACCCGGCGCTGACCGTGGGCCAGACCCTGGCCGAACCGCTCCTGGTGCACTCGCGCGAACAGCGGTCCGTGGTCCTGGAGCGGGTACGGGAGGTGCTGGCGCTGGTGGGACTGCCGACCGAAGCGGCCGACCGCTATCCGCGCCAGTTCTCCGGAGGCCAGCGGCAGCGCATCGCGATCGCCCGGGCCCTGGTGATGAAGCCGAAGCTCATCGTCTGCGACGAGCCGGTCAGCGCACTCGACCTGTCGGTCCAGGCACAGGTCCTGAACCTCTTCACCTCTCTCCAGCAGCAGACGGGTGTCAGCTACCTGTTCATCTCCCACGATCTCGCCGTGGTCCGGCATCTCGCCCAGCGGATCGCCGTCCTGTACCGCGGTGACGTCGTGGAGAAGGGCACGACCGACGACGTCTACGCCGACGCACAACATCCCTACACCCGACGGCTGTTGGCGGCGGCCGGGATCGAAGGGGCCCCGGCCCCTTCCGCCCGCTGACCCAGGCAGCCCCCCGACTTCGGCATCCGGAGGTATACATGCAGCAGTTCACCGACCGTTTCGGCGTGACCAAGCCCCCGGAGCAGTCCGGTTTCAGCACTGAACGGCTGCGGCGGATCACCGAGTTCTTCGACCGGCAGACGGAACTCGGGGTCATCCCGGGCTGGTCGGCGCTCGTGGCCCGGCACGGAGAGCCCGTGTACGCGGCGGGCGGCGGACTCCGGGACCTCGAACTCGGACTCCCGGTCGAGCCCGGCACACTGTGGCGGCTGTACTCCATGACGAAACCGGTGACGTCCGTCGCCGCGATGATGCTCGTGGAGCGGGGTCTGCTCGGACTCGACGACCCGGTCAGCGCGTACGTTCCCGAGTTCGCGGACATGACGGTGTACGACGGAGGTTCGCCGGCGGGCCTACGGGTCCGCCCGGCGGCCCGCCCGGTGACCGTGGGCCACCTGCTCACGCACACCGCCGGACTGACCCTCGGGCTGTCCCACATGAACCCGGTGGACGCGCTGTACCGCGAGGCGGGCCAGGACGTACTCCCGCTGCCAGGCTCCACACTGCCGCAGATGTGTGCCGACGTGGGCGGGCTGCCGCTGCTGTTCGAACCGGGCACCGCCTGGAACTACTCCCTCGGTGTCGACATACTGGGCCGGATCATCGAGATCTGCAGCGGCGAGACCCTCGACAGGTTCATCGGGACGCACCTGCTCGGCCCGCTCAGGATGACCGACACGACGTTCTCGCTCCTGCCCGAGCGGGTGACGGACCTGGCGGAGATCTACAGCCCGGACCCCGAATCGGGCCGGCTCGTCGTGAACGAGGAACTGCGGCGCACGTTCCGTCAGCCGGCGGAGTTCCCGTCCGGCAGCGGTGTTCCCGGACTGGTGTCGACCCTGGAGGACTACCACCGGTTCGCGGCCATGCTCGTGCGCGGCGGCGAACTGGACGGCGAGCGGCTCCTCGGCCCCCGCTCCCTCGCGTTCATGGCGACCAACCACCTGCCCGGCGGCGCCGATCTGAACTCCTTCGCCATGTACCCCGACGACGAGCACCGCGGCTGTGGCTTCGGGCTTGGGTTCTACGTCGTCACGGATCCCGTGGCCGCGGGTTCGTTCGGCAACAAGGGCGAGTTCGGCTGGTCCGGCGCGGCGAACACCCACTTCTTCGTGGACCCGGTCGACGGCGTCACCGCCGTGTTCTGCACCCAGGTCGCCACCTGGGGCAAGCACCGGCCGCCGCTGCGGCGCCAGTTGCGGAACCTCGTGTACCAGGCCATGACGGCCTGAACCGCGCTCGGCAGTCAACAGGCGACAGAACCACCTCGTCGGTCACGGCTACCCCGGGGGAGATGGATTCCGGCGAGTCGGTGTCCGCGGTGTCCGCCGTGTCCGCGGCGTTCTGGGGGGATGCCGTGCCCAGGATGCCGCCGCCTCCGGCGACGCCGGTCCATACGCCGATACGGGGATGGTGCTGCCAACAATTGGCTGGTGGACCACAGGGCTACGAGCGAGGGCATCGGCGGTAGCCCCCATCCCATGCCACACTGGCAGCAGGGCCGTCTCGCATCCCCCGTCGAGGCGGCCCTGCTGCTGTCACGGTGATGGTTGGCGCCGGCTCGGGCTCGGCGGTCTCTGCAGCGGTTGCCGTGGCTGCCGTGGCTGTCGTGGTTGCTGCGGGCCGCGGCTTGACGTTGGCGACGGCGACGATTGCAAGGCGTGAGAACTCTCCTCGGAGAATGTTCAGTCGATACAGAACTCGTTGCCCTCGATGTCCAGCATCGGGATGCACGACTCGTTTTCCTCATCGGCGTACAGCGTTTGCACGTGGGTTGCACCGAGCGCGACCAGTCGGGCGCACTCGGCTTCGAGCGTGGCGAGGCGCTCGTCCCCCACGAGCCCGGTGCCGACCCGGACGTCGAGATGCACCCGATTCTTGACGATCTTGCCTTCGGGGACGCGCTGGAAGTACAGGCGCGGGCCCACGCCTGAGGGATCACTGCAGGCGAACCACGATCCCTGCTTCTCAGCAGGCAGGGTGCGGTCGAAATCGTCCCAGGTGGTGAACCCCTCCGGTGGCGGCGGTACGACGTACCCCAGCACTTCACACCAGAAGCGAGCGAGGCGCTCAGGTTCTGCGCAGTCAAAGGTGACTTGGAACTTCTTGATCGCCGGCATCGGCGCACCGTACCGCGTACCAGGGGGACCCTGCCGCTCATTTCCCCAGGCGGATCCGCCCCTCGCCCGTCGCAGCCCCAGGATCCAGCCCTGACCAAACACCTTCAGGCCTGTTTAGGGCTGGTTCCGGCCGTTCGTCGATCCTGGCGGTCCGGGGCGACCGGTGGCACCGACCTCGCGGTGGCGAAGGTCCTCATCGAGTTCAGTGGTCGGCGGTGGAGTGCGGGTTGGCCGCCGGGCCCTCGGTGCTCAGCAGCACGATCACCGAGGTCGTGCCGATGCCCAGCGCCGTACGGCGTTCCTCGGCACCGGTGCCGGTCAGCGCCGCGCGGAGGCCGGCGAGCGTGGCGGCTCCGCACGGCCCCGACGGAACACCGAGGGCGGCGAGGGCGGCGGCGGCACGGGTGCTGTCGGCGTCGGAGACGGCCACGGCGGCGTCCAGCCCTCCGTGCAGGTAGGGCCAGGCGATGCTCGACGGGGTTCCGCAGTTCAGCCCGGCCATGATGGTGTGGCCGGTGGTGACGCCGACGGGCTCGCCCGCGGCGAGGCTTGCCAGGACACAGGCCGCGGTGTCGGGTTCCACCGACAGCAGCGCCGGAGCCGCTCCGGTCGGGCGGCTCCGGTAGTGGGTGATCACGGACTGGGCCAGTGACCCCACACCCACCGGGACACAGACCAGGTCGGGCCCGGTGGTGATCCCCTCGGCCGTCAGCTGCTCGTCGATCTCGGCGGTGAGGGTGGAATAGCCCTCGACGATCCATCCCGGTATCCGCTCGTAGCCGGGCCAGGCGGTGTCCTGGACCAGGACCGCGTCGGGCGCGGCGCCCGCCCGTTCGGCCAGTCGAACGGCCTCGTCGTACGACCCCGTGACCTCGGTGACCTTCGCCTGCTCGGCGGCGATGGCCGCCACGGCCTGTGGATGCACGCCCCGCGGGACGAAGACGTGGGCATACTGCCCGAGGAAGCGCGCCGTTCGTGCCACCGCCCGGCCGTGATTGCCGTCGGTGGCGGTCACCAGGGTGACCGGACCCGGTTCCGTACCCCTGCCGGCGCGCTCGGCCAGGGTGCGTTGGACTGCCCAGGACGCACCCAGCACCTTGAACGCGGGCAGGCCCAGACGACACGACTCGTCCTTGGCGAACACCCGGCCGACCCCGAACTCGGCTGCCAGGGTGGGGAGTTCGGTCAGCGGAGTGGGGGAGTAGCCGGGTAGCGCGGCATGGAAGGCGCGCACCTCGGTGGGCGCGGGCGCACACCGCCACGTGCGGGCGCCGGGCCGCACGGACCACGGCAGGGGGCGGAGGGATGAGGCGTTCTCGGTCACACGAAAAGGGTGCGGTGCCCGCTCATGCTCGGTCCAGCGAATGTATTCGACCTATAGTCGTCGGAAAAGCAAATCATTCCATTCGCTCCGTGTCGGCGAGGAGAGCGGGCTGCCGATGTTCGACCTGCACCGACTGCGCCTGCTCCGCGAACTCAAGCACCGGGGCACGCTCGCGGCTGTCGCCGCCGCCCTGTCGTACGCGCCGTCCTCCGTCTCCCAGCAACTCTCGCAACTGGAAGCCGAAGTGGGCGTCACGCTGTTGGAGCCGGTCGGACGACGGGTGCGGCTGACCGAACAGGCCGAGATCCTGGTGGCACACACCGAAGCGGTTCTCGAACGCCTGGAGCGCGCGGAAGCGGACATCGCCACCTCCTTGGCGGACCTGACCGGGACCCTGCGCATCGCCTCGTTCCAGACGGCCGCCCTGGCCCTGGTCCCCGTCGCGCTCGACGTCCTGCGCGAGCGGCACCCGCACCTGAGGGTCCACTTGACGCAGGCGGAGCCGGAACAGGCCCTGCCGGCCCTGCACGCCCGCGGCTTCGACCTGGTCCTCGCCGAGGAGTACCCCGGCAACCCGAGCCCGCGGCCCGCCGCGGTCGAGGAGGAGGACGTGCTCGACGACCCGCTCCACCTCGCGCTGCCGAAGCCGCCGGACGACGGTTGTACCGAGAGCCCGATGACGGCGCTGCGGTCACTCGCGGACCACCCCTGGGCCATGGAACCGGAGGGCACGACCGCCCGGCGCTGGGCCACGGCCCTGTGCCGCAACGCCGGCTTCGAACCCGACGTACGGTTCGAGACCACCGACATCCTGCTCCACCTCCGCCTCGTCGAGCAGCGGCATGCCGCCGCTTTCCTGCCCGGCCTCCTCTGGACCGGACGGCACCCGAGCGTCGCTCTGCGGCAACTCCCGCGCGGCCGACGCACACGGCGCGTCTTCACGGCCGTACGCTCCGGCCGCAGTCAGCACCCGGCCATCCTGGCCTGCCGCGACGCCCTTCGCGTGGCAGCCACCCACAGGCTCAACGGCAACGGCAACGGCAACGGCAACGGCAACGACTGACGAGTCCGGGCCGCGCGGAACAGCGTTGCCGACGCCTGTGGCGAAAGCCCTTTGCGCGGTGCGCCGTCCGGATGATGGGGTGGCACGGTGATCGACCACGACGAGGCGGGGGCCGTCCGGCCGCTGACCCTGGCCTGGGTGGGCCGGCATCTGAAGGACGGCGAGCGGATCGTCAGAACCGAGGCGTTGCACGGTGGCATCACCGCCGAGATGCGGCGGCTGACCATCGGCACGCCGCACGGAGGCACCCGCGACCTGGTGCTGCGGACCTTCGTCGACCCGGTCTTCGTCGAGCACGCCGAGAACATTGGGCCGTGGAGAAACGGCTGGACGCCTACGTCACCGCCCTGCTGGACGCGCTCGGCTGAGCCATCCGGCTCACCCGTCGGCGAGAGTCGCTTGCAGGGTGACCTCGGGGACGCCTGCCAGTGCCCGGCTGACCGGGCAGTTCGCCTTTGCCGATGCGGCGAACTCCCGGAACTCGGCCTCCCCGACCCCCGGGACCCGGCCCCTCGTCACGAGCTCGATCCTGGTGATCGTGGGAGTGCCGTCGACCGGCCGCAGGGTCACCGAGGCATCCGTCTCGATGGACTCGGCGGGGAAGCCGGCGTTCGCCAGGGTGCTGGCGAGCGCCATGGAGAAGCAGGTGGCGTGAGCCGCACCGATGAGCTGCTCCGGGTTGGATCCGGGGCCGCCTTCGAAGCGGGACTTGTACGTCACGCCCCCGGTGATGCTGTCGCCGGCGGTGAAGGTCCCGGACCCGCTGGGGATGTCGCCGTTCCAGGCCGCATGTGCTTTCGAGACAGGCATGTGCCCTCCAGGTGTGGACGGTCGATCCGGCGCGAAGCCGCCGGTGCGGGCATCGTTTCCGACGGTCGGTGCGCCGCACATCACCCAGACAGGTGAGACGCGGTGACCGCGCCGGATCCTGGGCCGGAGGTCACAACACGCCCTCCCCGTCGGCCCGGCGCCGCTCGAAGACGAGCCGTACCGCTGCGGAACCCTCACCGACCGCGGTGGCGACGCGTTTGACACTCCCGCTACGCACGTCGCCGATGCAGAACACGCCGGGGACACTCGTTTCGAACGGGAACGGCGCTCGATGACCGGCCGCGCGAGCGTCGAGGTCGTGTCCCGTGAGCAGGAAGCCCCCGGAGTCCGTCGCCAGCTGGTTGCCGAGCCAACCGGTGCACGGCGTGGCGCCGATGAACACGAAGACCGCGGCGACCTCCAGGGCGGAGCGCTGCCCGGTGGTCCGGTCCACCACATCGAGCCCGGTGACCGAGGAATCCGCCGTGACGCCGACCGCTTCCGTCCGGACGCGTACCCGGATCCTCGGACGGCAGGTGACCGCGTCGATCAGGTAGCGGGACATCGAGTGGTCGAGGTCGGGTCCCCGTACCAGGAGGTACACCGGATCGGAGGTGCGGGCCAGGAACATGGCGGCCTGGCCTGCCGAGTTCGCGCCGCCGATCACGGCCACCGGCCGTCCGAGCACGTTTCCCGCTTCGGCGACCGTCGCGGAGTAGTGGACGCCGTTGCCCTCCCAGTCGTCGATCCCGGAGACGGCCAGGCGCCGATAGTCCGCTCCGGTGGCGATGACGACGTCGCGCGCGCTGAACGTCCGTCCGTCGTCGCAGGTGACGGTGTGTACGCCGGCCTTGCTGGCGAAGGCCGCCGCGCGGACGTTGCGGTGCAGCCGGACCCCGAACTTCGCCGCCTGGATCGTCCCCCGCGCGGCCAGCTCGGCGCCCGAGAGTCCGGCCGGAAATCCGAGGTAGTTCTCGATCCTGGAGGAGGTACCGGCCTGGCCGCCGAAGGCCGCCGCATCGATGAGAGTGGTCCCAAGCCCTTCCGAGGCGCCGTACATCGCCGCCGCGAGACCGCCGGGGCCGCCGCCGACGACGAGCAGGTCACCGACATCGAGGCCGTCGTCGGCCACCGCGCCGGCCGGCTCTCCGAACTCCGCGGCGATGTCGGCCGGCTGCGGGTTGCGCAGCAGAGGCCGGCCGGGGACGAGGACGATGGGAAGGTCGGTCACCGGGATCCGGAGTTCACGCAGCAGCGCCTCGGCCTCCGGCTGCTCCTCGAGATCCATCCAGCGCACGGCTGTCCGGCCGAGCGAGAACGACTGGAGAAGCGTCCGGCTCCGTTCGTCGTACCGGGAACCGATGAGCGTGAGTCCCGCGCCTCTTCGCACCAGGTTCGCCCGGCGCTCCAGGAACGTCCGCAGGATGTACTCGCTGAGGCCGGCGTCCTGGGCGACGAGCGTCAGAATCCGCCGCACCGGAACCCGCAGCAGCCGGCCCGGGGTTCTCATGACACCCGCGAAGCGGGCGCGCTCGCCCGTCAGCATGCCGATCTCGCCCAGGAACTCCGCGGGCCCGTACGACGCGACCAGCCGTTCGCTCGGCTCCCCGATCCGGTCGACGACGTCAGCGGATCCCTCAAGGACGACGAAGAAGTCGTAGGACTCGGCGCCTGCCGTGAAGAGGACCTCGCCGGAGTTCGCCGGAAACTCCGATCCGAGCGCCGCCAGTTTCTTGAGCTGGTCGCCGGAGAGCGGTGCCGCCGGGGCCCGTACCCATGGCTCGCCTCGGTCAACGTGGTCCATGTGGTGCCTTCTCTCGCTGGTGGGCAAGGGTCCTTGGGGGTGATCCATCCTCCGCCGGGGGCGTCCGCCCGTCCCTCGCTTGAATAGGTGAGGGTGCCGTACGCGCGGGAGGTGGGAGGCTGGCCCACGCCGTCGGCTCGGCTCACGCCGCCGTTGATCCCGGATCCCCTCGCCCGTGGAAAGCAGGAATCGCGATGACCACCACTCCCGCCCCCGCAGCGGCTTCCGGCACGTTCCTGCTCGGTGGTGATCTGCCGGTACATCGCCTCGGATTCGGTGCGATGCGCATCACCGGACCCGGTGTCTGGGGCGACCCACGAGATCCGGGGGAGGCGGTGAGGGTGCTGCGCCGGCTGACCGAGCTCGGGGTGACGTTCATCGACACGGCGGACTCCTACGGGCCGTCCGTCAGCGAGCGGTTGATCAGACAGGCGCTGCACCCGTATCCCGCCGGTCTGGTCATCGCCACGAAGGGCGGCTTCACCCGGCCCGGCCCGGGTGTGTGGCTGCCGAACGGCCGGCCCGAGTACCTCAGGCAGCAGGCCGAGCTGAGCCTGCGCAACCTCGGCGTCGAGCGCATCGACCTGTACCAGCTGCACCGCATCGACCCGGCGGTGCCGGTGGAGGAGTCCCTCGGCGAACTGACCCGGCTCCAGGAGGAGGGGAAGATCCGCCACATCGGCCTGTCCCAGGTCTCGGTGGCCCAGCTGGAGGAGGCCCGTGCGGTCGCGGAGATCGTGTCGGTCCAGAACCTCTACAACCTTGCCGACCGCACCTCCGAAGACGTCCTCGACTACTGCGAGGCCGAGCACCTCGCGTTCATACCCTGGTTCCCCATCGCGACCGGCACGCTCGCGGAATCGAACGGTCCGCTGGCGAGGATCAGCAAGAACCACGGTGCGACGCCGTCCCAGCTCGCACTCGCCTGGCTGCTGCGCCGCTCCCCGGTGATCCTGCCCATTCCGGGAACGTCGTCGGTGGCCCACCTCGACGAGAACGTCGAGGCGGCGTCGGTACGCCTTTCCGGCGAGGAGTTCGCGGCGCTGACGAGGGCCGTCTGAGGCAGCCGTGCCCCGTTCACCGCAGGGCCCGCTCAGCGGCGGCGACCGTCCGCGGACCGCGGCGGCGAGGGCGGCACCAGGGTCAGGAGCGCGGACAGCGCGCCGTCGCCGACCGGGGACGGTGGTGCCGACTCGGGCGGCACCCTGCGGAAGGCGCTCGGGGACATCCCGTAGACGGCACGGAACCGGCGCGAGAAGTGGTAGGCGTCGGGGAAGCCGCACCGCACCGCTATGGCGCGCAGCGAGAGGTTGCTCAGCCACAGCAGCGGCTCGGCCCTCGCCAGGCGCAGCCGTTCGAGCCCCGCGACCGGGCTGACACCGAGGTGCCGCCGGCAGATCCGGGACAGCGTGCTCTCCGACACCCCGGCCGCGCGCGCCAACCGCTTGAGAGGGAGCGGCCGGGCGATGCCGTCCGACCAGTGGGAGCGGACCGCTGCCGCCATGGCGACCAGCGGTTCCGGGAGCGACACCGTGCCGGTCGTCGTGCCGGTGCCGTGCACGAAGGTGAAGAGCAGCAGCCGCAGGGTCTCCTCGGCGTGCCGTTCCCAGCCCGGCGGGCGGGTCGCGCCGAGCGCCAGGAGGTACTGGCACAGCGCGGCCATCGGGTCGCCGCGCCCCGCCAGGTCCCTGACGACCGGCCAGCCGGTGTCGTCGAGGGGGGCCGCGCCCCGCGGTGCGGCGGGCAGCCGGAAGTGCGCGTAGGCGTGCCGGGTGGGCCCGCGGGTGTTCCAGTGGAAGGTGTCCCGCATACCCGGGCGTACGAGCAGCAGCGCGCCGGGCGTCAGGGGCACGGTCAGGTCGCCGCAGACCCAGCCGGCACTGCCGTGCAGCAGCCAGACGAACTCGTACGACCCGGCGTCCCTGGGGCCGAAGACCGACCCGGGCGGGTAGTCGGCGACAGCGGGACCGAGCCGGGCGAGGAGCGTGGGGGTCAGGAGCGTGGGCGCCAGAGGCGGGCGGCGTCCCGTCACGGCCTCACCTGTCGCAGCCCCCGGACCGGTCGCGCCGCACCCGGGGCCTGCGGATGTCGGCGGTGCCCTTGTAGGCGTACGGGTCCCGGCCCGCGACCAGCACGATGTCCCGGAAGTCGGCCTGAGCCATGGGCACTTCGGCGTCGGGAGGCGCCCAGGGGAGGAGGGACGAGGCGCTCATGTAGTGGTTGACCAGGGCCCGACGGAAGCCCTGACGGCCGGTGTTGGGCAGCGACCTGTGCAGCAGGTAGCCGTTGAAGAGCAGTACTGATCCGGCGGCGATCTCGACCGGAACGGCGTCCGCCTCGTCGTACGGGAAGTCGTAGGACTCGACCGTGCAGTCGTAACGGGCGTCGTCGTGTTGCCGGTTGGGGTAGATGACGCCGGGGCGGTGCGAGCCCGGCAGGACCCACAGGCAGCCGTTGTCGACGGTGGCGTCGTCGAGGGCGAGCCAGGCGGCGGTCAGCGAACGGTCCCGGGTGGGGATGAACATCTCGTCCTGGTGCCACGCCTGGCCCGGCCTTCCCGCGGACTTGACGAACAGCATCGACTGCATCGCCTTGAGGTCGGGACCGATCACCTCGGTCAGCGGGCCGACGACGGCGGGATGGCGCATGGTGCCGAGCATGAGCGCCGACAGCTTGTGCGGATAGTGCACGCACAGGAACCGCCGCACCGTGTCGTCGTCGCTCTCGTCCGCGACCGGTGGCGGAGCCCCCTCGACGGCACCCCGTTCACCGCGGCAGATCCGCACGGTCTCCGCACGTAACTCCGCCACCTCGGCCGGCGTCAGGGCGTCCGGCAGCACGGCGTACCCGTCCCGGCGGAAGCGGGTCGCGAGGTCGTCGGTGGGGTCGGTCATCGGGTTCCCCTTCGCGCCGGGATGCCGGAACACCGGAATGCGGTCGTGCTCCCGATGGTCCTGGACATCGTGTCCCCGTGCCATGGCCGGCCGGTGCACCGGGATGGCGAATCCGGTCACTCCGCAAGATCAGATCATGTGTCAGAAACAAGGCGGACAAGGGTTGTTCACGTCTCTTGACGCTTTTCGCCGCATCCGGGTAGCGTCGTTCGGCACTTGCTAATACGTATTAGCTGGGAGTGCTCATGGCCCCTCCCGAACGACGTAGACGCTCCACCCAACGGGACATCGCCCGGCGCGCCGGCGTCTCCCAGGCGACGGTGTCGCTGGTGATCAGCGGAGGCGCGGCGAGTGCGCAGATCGCGGAACCGACCCGGCAGGCCGTGCTGGCGGCGGCCGAGGAACTGGGGTACGCCGCCAATGTCGCCGCACGCAGTCTGAAAGGCGGCCGGAACCGGCTGCTCGGGCTCTACACCTTCGAGTCGGTGTTCCCGACCGACCAGCGGGACTTCTACTACCCGTTCCTGCTCGGCGTGGAGGAGGAGACGGCACGGCAGGGCTACGACCTGCTGCTGTTCTGCTCCGACGGCAGAGTGTCCGGCACGGCGGGGGCCGGGCGGTCCATCTACGCCGGCGGCACCAACCGGCTGAAGATCGCGGACGGTTGCGTGCTGCTCGGCAGGAACGTCCGCCGCGAGGAGCTGTCGGCGCTGGTCCGTGAGGACTTCCCGTTCGTGTTCGTCGGACGCCGTGAGGTGGACGACGGTGAACTCTCCTACGTGGCCGCCGACTACGTCTCGGCGACCGCGCACCTCGTCGCGGAGCTGGCGCGACTCGGCCACCGGCGGATCCTGTACCTGCGGGCCCCGGAGGACAGCGAGCCCACCAGGGACCGCGAGGAGGGATACCGGCGCGGGCTGGCCGAGGCCGGCCTCGGCCAGGACGAGGCGCTGATCCGGAGCCTGGCCGATCCGGCCGGCCTGACGGTCGAGCGGCTGGAGGGGTGGATCGACGGACTCGGGATCACCGCGCTGCTGGTCGAGCCGACCGAGGACGACCGGCTCACCGGGGCGCTCGCGACGATGGCCGGCACGGAACGGGTCCGGTTCCCGCAGGACTGCTCGCTGGCCCTGCTGGGCGATCCGCCGTCCTGGACACCGGAGTCCCGGAACTGGACCCGGTTCTCGCTGCCCCGCGCCCAGATGGCCGTGGAGGCCGTACGGGTGCTGATCGAACTGCTCGACGAGGAGGCCCCCGCGGCGCGCCGGCTGACGGTGCCCTGCGCCTTCGTACCGGGCGACTCGGTCGGCCCGGTCCCCACCGGCGGCGGGAGGCCGAGGGCATGATCCGGATGATCGTGCACCGGCTGCTCATCGGGGTCTTCGTGATGTGGGGCGCCGCCTCGCTGATCTTCGTCATCGTCCGGGCCGCGCCCGGCGACCCCGCGACGGTACTGCTCGGCCCGGACGCCACCCGGAGCCAGCTCGACCAGCTGCGCGCCTCGCTCGGCCTCGACCGGCCGCTCGGCGCGCAGTACCTCAGCTACCTCGGCGACGTCTGCCGGCTCGACTTCGGCGAGTCGCACTGGCTCGGCAGGCCCGCCATGGGCGCGGTCCTCGACCGGCTGCCCGCCACCGTCGACCTCACCGCGACGGCCACGGTCATCGCGGTGATCGTGGGGCTGACGCTCGGCATGCTGGCGGGCGCGCGGCCGGGCGGGCTGCTGGACCGGGTGGTCTCGGCCTGCACGATCGCCCTCCAGTCGTTCCCCACGTTCTGGATCGGCATCATGCTGGTGCTGGTCTTCGCCCTCAGCCTGCGCGTACTGCCCAGTTCCGGGGTCGGCTCGCCCCAGCACCTGGTGCTGCCGGCCGTCACCCTCGCGTTCCCGTTCGTCGCGATCATCGCCCGGCTGACCCGGACCAGCCTGGCGGAGACGATGCGCGAGAGCTACATCCAGACCGCCCGCTCCAAGGGACTGACCGAACGGCAGGTGCTGTTCGGCCACGCCCTGCGCAACTCGCTGATCCCGGTGGTGACCGTGGTCGGCGTCCAGGTCGGGGCCCTGGTCGGCGGCGCCGTGATCGTCGAGAACGTGTTCGCCTGGCCCGGCCTCGGATCGCTCGTGGTGGAGGCGGTGGCCAACCGTGACTACACGGTCGTGCAGGGCGCCACCCTGCTGATCGCCGGCGTCGTCGTCGTACTCAACCTGATGGCCGATCTGCTCATCGCCCAGCTGGATCCGCGGATCCGGACGGGAGCCGTCTGATGGCCGGCATCACCGTGGCCGTCGAGAAGCCGGCGACGACTCCGCGGCGGGCGCGGCGCCCGCTCCTCTCCCGGGTCCCCGCCTTGGTCGTGGGCTGCTATCTGCTGGCGGCCGTCGTCGGACCCATCGTGATCCGCTACGACCCGGTGCACACCTCCCTGGAGGACCGGCTGCTCGCACCCGGCTCCAAGGTGTCCGGCGGCGGCACGGCCTGGCTCGGCACGGACGGACTCGGCCGCGACCTGCTCGCCCAGATCGTCTACGGGGCCCGCACGGCGGTGCTGATCGGCGTGTCCACAGTCGGGCTGTCCTGCCTCGTCGGGGTCCTTCTCGGCGCTGTCGCCGGTTACTTCCGGGGTGCCGCCGACGCCGTGCTCGCCCGGATCTTCGACGTCCTGCTGGCGTTTCCCGCGATCCTGCTGGCCATCGTGATCGCGGGCGCCTTCGAGCGCAGTGTCCTGCTGGTGGTCGTCGCGCTCTCGGCGACCGGCTGGATCACCTTCGCCCGCGTCACCCGCGGCATCGCGCTCTCCGTCAGGGAACGGCCCTGGGTGGACGCCGCCCGGGTGCTGGGAGTGCCCGGCCGGACCATCCTGGCCCGGCACGTGCTCCCCTTCACGGCGGGCCCGGTCGTCGCCCTCGCCACGCTCGAATTCGCGCTGGTGGTACTGGCGGAGGCGGGGCTCAGCTTCCTCGGTATCGGGCTGCCCCCGTCGACCGTGTCCTGGGGGCAGACCATCGCGAACGGCAAGGAGTACCTCGAAACGCAATGGTGGATCTCCACCCTGCCGGGCATCGCCCTGTCCCTCCTGATCGTCAACGTGGGCATCCTCGGCGACCAGCTCACCGCCCGCTACGGGCGTGGCCGCTCCGACTGAACCGGCCAGGTACAGCGCCTCACCCACCGGCTGACTCCGACCGACCCTCGATCGAGAGGAGCACCATCATGACCAGGACGCGTGAGCACGGGCGGAGCCGGCTGATCCGGCTCGCCACCACCGCCACGGCGGGCGCGGCGCTCCTCGCCGCCTGCACGACGACCGGCGGGGAGGACGGAGGAGGTTCTTCCGCCTCGGGTGACGTGACGGTCGCCGGCACCTACCCGATCGAGAGCCTGGACCCGCAAGGGGCCCAGGGCGCCTCCACGGGAACCCAGCTGGCCGCACAGGAGATCTTCAGCAGACTCGTGAAACCCGCCGCGGACGGCACCCTCGAAGGCGATCTCGCCACCTCCTGGAAGGCCGACAAGGACGTCACGGCCTGGACGTTCACGCTGCGCTCCGGCGTCACGTTCTCCGACGGCTCAGCCCTCGACGCCGACGACGTGGTCGCCTCCTTCCAGCGCATGATCGGCCTGAACGGCCCCAACGCGGGCAACTTCCCGGGCGACACGATGACCAAGGTCTCCGCCACCGAGGTGGTCCTGCACAGTCCGGCGCCCGACGCGTCCGTCCCCGGCAAGCTCGGCACCTTCTACGTGCTCCCGTCGGGCGTCGGCAAGGACGACACCGCCTTCTTCGACCACCCCGTCGGCTCGGGCCCGTTCACCGTCGACGCCTTCACCCCCAGCGAGTCGCTGGTCCTGGTGCCGAACAAGAAGTACCGGGGTGCGAAGCCCGAACTGAACCGCGTCACCGTACGGAACATCCCCGAGCTCGCGTCCCGCATGACCGCACTGCGCACCGGCGAGGTCGACGTCGTCTGGGGCATCCCGGACGACCAACTGGCCTCGCTGAAGAGCCAGAAGGACCTGACGGTGCAGACCGTGCCGAGCAGCGCCGAGTTCACCATGTGGTTCAACTCCTCGATCCCCGCCCTCAAGGACGCGAAGGTGCGCAGGGCGATCTGGCAGGCGGTCGACTTCAAGACCATCATCGGCAAGCTCTATCCCGACACGGGCAAGGCGGCCGACGCACCCGTGACGAGCGTCGTCCTCGGCCACGCGGCACAGCCGGCCGTGACCTACGACCCGGCAGCCGCCAAGGCGGCCCTCACCGCCGCGGGCTTCGACTTCTCGAAGAAGCTCCGCCTGCAGTTCGCCAACGACGAGTTCAAGCCCTTCATCCAGGCCGTCGTCTCGGACCTGCAGAAGGTCGGCGTGCAGGTGGAGCCGCTGGAGAAGGAGCAGGCCGTGTTCACCGAGGACCTGCTCGCACTCAAGTGGGACATCAACTTCCAGCAGCTGGCCACCCCCAGCTACGACGCGGCCAGCAACCTCGGCCGCCTCTACACCTGCGCGGCCAAACGCATGGGCTACTGCAACAAGCAGCTGGACGGCCTGCTGGCGGCGGCCGGAGCCACGGCCGACAAGCAGCAGCGCACCGACCTCTACGCCCAGGCCAGCCGCATCATCTGGCAGGACGCGGTCGGGATGTACCCGATGTCGGTGAGCATCGCCTACGCCTGGAACAGCGAGCTGAAGGGTTTCGTCCCCGACGCCAGCGGGCTGCCGGACTTCGCCCCCGTACGGACGGGGAGCTCGTGACCCCCGCCGGAGCCGGAACCGCGCGGGAGAGCGGGGCCGGGAAGGCGGCGCCCGCGACCGACGGGCCGATCCTGCGGATCGACGACCTGGTGGTGGAAGTACCGGGCCCGCACGGCACCCGGACCCGCGTCGTGGACGGCGTCTCCTTCGACGTGCCACGGGCCACCACCGTGGGCCTCATCGGCGAGTCGGGCAGCGGAAAGACTATGACCGCGCAGGCGATCCTGGGCCTGCCGCCCGAGGGCGCCACCCTGTCCGGCCGGCTGCTGTGGCACGGCGAGGACCTGCTCGCCGCCGACCCGGCCCGGCGCCGTGCGGTACGCGGCCGCGAGATCGCGATGATCTTCCAGGACCCCCTTGCGGCCCTGAACCCGACCCAGCGGATCGCCCGTCAGATCGGCGAGGTGCCACGCCGCGACCGGCTGCCCCGCGCCGAGGTGAACCGCCGGGTCGTCGAACTCCTCGACCGGGTCGGGGTACCGGAGCCGGAGCGGCGGATGCGCGCCTACCCGCACGAACTCTCCGGCGGCCTCCGCCAACGCGCCGTGATCGCCATGGCGCTGGCCGGCAACCCCGCGCTGCTGCTCGCCGACGAGCCCACCACGGCGCTCGACGTCACCGTGCAGTCCCGGATCCTGCGGCTGCTGGCCGACATCCAGGCCGCGGACGGCCTCGCGATGCTCCTCGTCAGCCACGACCTGCGGGTCGTCTCGCACGTCGGCGAACGGGTCGTCGTGATGTACGCGGGACGGGTCTGCGAACGAGGGCCCGCCCGTGACGTCCTGCGCAGGCCCGCCCATCCGTACACCGCGGCCCTGGTGCGCAGCGTGCCCGCCGTCCGGACCCGCACCGCACTGGCCGACCCGCTGCCCGGGGCCCCGGCGACACCGGCGAACCGGCCGGCCGGCTGTGCGTTCCACCCGCGCTGCCCGATGGCCCGCGCCCGGTGCCGCGCCGAACCGCCCCAGGTGCGGGAGGTCGCGCCGGACCGCTGGAGCGCCTGCCACTTCGCCGAGGAGGTGCCGGGACCGTGAGCGCGAGCGAGCGCGAACTCCTCGACGTGCCCGCACCTTCCGGCGGGCGCGCCCTCCTCGACGTGCGCGATCTGCGCGTCACCTACGGAGGCCGGGGCGGCGGACGGCGGGGCGGTCGGGTCGCCGTGGACGGGGTGAGTCTGTCGGTGGCCCCCGAGGAGACACTCGGGCTGGTCGGCGAGTCGGGCTCCGGCAAGACCACCGTGGCCCGGTGCGTGGCCGGACTGCTGCGGCCCGGCGCCGGGACCGTCACCTTCGAGGGACGGCCGCTCGGCCGCGCCGGGCGCCGCCCGCCCGAGCTGCAGCGTGCGGTGCAGATGGTGTTCCAGGACCCGCGTTCGTCGCTGAACCCGCGGATGACGGTCGCCTCGATCATCGCGGAGGTCTGGCGCACCCACCCGGTCACCGCTCCGGAGGGCGACCGCACCGGGGCCCTGCACCGGCTCCTCGCCGACATGGGCCTCGACCCCGAGGTGGCGGCGCGCCGTGCGGGTGACCTGTCGGGCGGTCAGTGCCAGCGGGTCAGCATCGCCAGAGCGCTGGCGGTGCGGCCCCGGCTGCTGGTCTGCGACGAGGCGGTGTCGGCGCTCGACGTGTCGGTCCAGGCGCAGATCCTGCGGTTGCTGGTCGATCTGCGGGGCAGGCACCGGCTCGCGATGCTGTTCATCTCGCACGACCTGGGGGTGGTGCACCAGATCGCCGACCGGGTGGCGGTGATGCACCGGGGCGTGATCGTGGAGGAGGGCCGGACCGGCGAGGTGCTGACCGCACCGCGGCACCCGTACACCCGGGCGCTGCTGGACGCGGCCCTGGACCTGGACGACCCGGTGCCGGGGGACGGCACCGCCGACGGCAGGGCGGTCGTATGAGCGGGACCGGGACCGGGACCGGAGAGTGGCGTGCCACCGGGACTCCCGCGCCGGCCGGCTGGAACACCTGGGACGTCCGTACGCACACCGGTATGAGCCGGCTGCCGTCGGGACCGCGGGTGCGGTTCGGCGTGCTCGGCCCCGGAGGCCCGGTGCTCGACGGGTTCACCTGGCGCGACGGCCTCGAACGGCTCGGGCCGCACACCGTGGACGGCAGCTACGCCGAGGTGACGGTACGGGCGGCGGGTCACCGGCTGCGGCTGGAGTTCGCGGGCGGACCCGGCGACATCCTGTACGTCCGCGCCGAGAGCACGGGCCGGGTCGCGCTGTCCGTGGACGCTCTCACCGGCATCGTCGAGCCGACGGGCCGTCCGGGTGCGTCGGGCCGTCCGGGTGCGCCGGGGCGTCCGGGGGCCGGCGACCTCCTGCTCGGCACCGTCCTCGCGGGCGGGATCCGCTGGACGGTCACCGCCTCGTCGGCCGCAGACAGGGTCGAGGGCCCGGCGGACGCGCTGGTCCTGGCGTTCCGCGGTCCGGGCACGGTGGAGCTGCGGATCGCGCCGGCCGACGCCCCGGGCACGGCGGCGCGGACCGCCGGCGTACTCGCGTCGCACCGCGCCGCCGCCGACCTGACCCGGCTGCGGTCCGGCGGCTGGCTCGGCGCCGCCGCCGACGCCCTGACCACTGCCGTCACCTGGAACACCGTCTTCGCCCCCGACATCGGCCGCGTCCTCACCCCGACCTCCAGGGACTTCGTCTGCGCGGAGCGCAAGGGCTTCTACGGCACCTGGGCCCTGCACGCCTGGGACACGTTCTTCACCGGCCTCGTCGCCTCGGCCGTCGACCGGGACTACGCGCGCGGCATCTTCGAACAGATCCTTCCGTACGCGGACGAGTCCGGCATGATCCCGAACCGGATCTCGGACGACAGGGGCCGCACCGACGACCGTTCGCAGCCGCCGGTCGGCGCGCTGACGGTGTACCAGGCCCATCTGGCGGGCGGCCTGTCGCCCGAGACCCGCGACACGATCCTGCTGCACAGCACCTTCCCGGCGCTGCTGGCCTGGCACGACTGGTGGCCGCGGGCCCGCCGCGGGCCGCACGGGCTGCTCGCCTGGGGTTCCGACCCGGTCGCGGGCGACCCCGCGTCGGCGACCCTGGACCGGGCCAAGCGCGAGTCGGGCCTGGACGATTCACCGATGTACGACGAGACCCGGTACGACCCGGCGACCCACACCATGGACCTCGCCGACGTCGGCCTGAACGCGCTGCACATCGCCGACGCCGAGGCACTGGCGGACATCGCCGGCATCCTGGGGGAGCAGGCGACGGCCGACCGGCTGCGCGCCGAGGCCGCCACGGCGAGGGCGGCCGCCGACCGGCTGCTGTGGGACGCCGAGCGGGGCGGCTACCGCAACCTCACGGCGGCGGGCACGCACGATCCGCACGTCTCGCCGACGATGCTGTACGCGCTGCTTGGCGGGTTGCCGGACGCCGACCGTGGGGCGGCCATGGCAGCCGATCTGCTGCGGCCCGAAGTGCTGGGCGGCGTACGGCCCTTGCCCAGCGTCGCCCGCGACGACCCCGGTTTCGCGGCGACGTACTGGCGCGGCCGGATCTGGGCGCCGATGGCCTACCTCGCCGTCCGCGGACTGCGCCGGTACGGGCTGACGGAGCTGAGCCGTCCGGTGGTGGGCGACCTGCTGCGGCTGTTCCTCGACGAGTGGCGCGCGTACGGCCACGTCAGGGAGAACTATCCGGCCGTCGACGGCGAGAACCTGACGGGTTTCGAGAAGCGTTCGGACGGACTGATGGCCTGGGGAGGCCTGCTGGCCTGCCTCGCCTTCGGCGAACTGGCCGACGCGCGCCCCGACGGCTGGCGGTTCGCCCACCCGGGCGAGCCGGCGGAACTGCGCAACCTGCCGCTCGGCGAGGGCCGCCTCGATGTGCGGGCGGCAGACCGGCTCACCGTCCGCCTCGAAGGGCGGGTCCTGCTGGACATGGCTCCGGGCGTCGTCGTACGGGGGTACCGGCGGACCGGCGACCGCGTCACCGGGACCGCCGAGGGTACCGGCGACCTGCTCGTCACCCCGCCGGACGGCGGCTCGCCCGTGGAGGTGGACGTACGGGGCGGACCCCGCGCATTCACGCTCGGTCCGGACGGCACGGGTGACGTACGGGAAGGGAGCGACACATGAGCGCGCCGACGTCGGCGGCCACGGACATCCTCGTCGTCGGCGGGGGCCTCGGCGGGGTGGCCGCGGCACTGGCCGCCCTCGACCGCGGCCGGTCGGTCCTGCTCACCGAGGAGACCGACTGGATCGGCGGTCAGCTCACCAGCCAGGGCGTACCGCCCGACGAGCACGCCTGGATCGAGCAGTTCGGCGCCACCCGTACCTACCGCGCGCTGCGCGAGGCGATCCGCGACCACTACCGGACCTGGTATCCGCTCACCGAGGAGGCCAGGCGGCGCCGGTATCTCAACCCGGGCGAGGGGCGCGTGAGCCCGCTGTGCCACGAACCGCGGGTCGGCGCCGCCGTGCTGGCGGCCATGGTCGCGCCGTACGTGGCCGCCGGGCGGCTGCGGATCCTGTACCGGCACCGTCCGGTGGCGGCCTCCGTGGACGGCGACCGGGTACGGTCCGTGGCCGTCGAGGGCCCGGACGGCACCCGGGTCGAGGTGTCCGCTCGATACGTCCTGGACGCGACGGAACTCGGCGACCTGCTGCCGCTGACCGGCACCGAGCACGTGACGGGCTTCGAGTCGCGGCGGGACACCGGCGAGCCGAGCGCACCCGACGAGGCGCGGCCGGCCAACATGCAGGCGTTCTCCTGGGTGTTCGCCGTCGACCACCGGGCCGGGGAGGACCACACCGTCGACCGGCCGGCCGGATACGACCGCTGGGCCGCCTACCACCCCCCGCAGTGGCCGAACCGGCTGCTGAGCCTCAGCGCCCCGGACCCGAGGACGCTGGAGACCGTACCGCGCGGGTTTACCCCGAACGCCGACTCGGGGCCGGTCGTCGCCGACCAGAGCAAGGACGCGGGCGACAAGGAACTGTGGGAGTTCCGCCGGGTGTTCTCCCGGAGGCTGTACCGGCCGGGGTTCGCCGCGAGCGATGTCACCATCGTCAACTGGCCCATGATCGACTACCTGCCAGGACCGCTGATCGGGGTGGACGACAAGGAGCGCGACCGGCATCTGGCGGGAGCCCGCGAGCTGAGCATGAGCATGCTCTACTGGCTGCAGACCGAGGCCCCCCGCCCCGACGGCGGCACCGGCTGGCCGGGGCTGCGACTCCGCGGCGACGTGCTGGGCACGGCCGACGGGCTGGCCAAGGCGCCGTACATCCGTGAGTCACGGCGGATCGTCGCCCGGCGCCGGATCGTCGAACAGGACCTGTCCCTCGCCGTGCGGGGCGAGCACGGCGCGGTACGCCACCCGGACTCCGTCGGCATCGGGATGTACCGGATCGACCTGCATCCGTCCACCGGCGGCGACACCTACATCGACGTGGCCAGCAGCCCCTTCCAGATCCCGCTGGGCGCCCTGCTCCCGGTACGGGTGCGGAACCTGCTGCCGGTGTGCAAGAACATCGGCACCACCCACATCACCAACGGCTGCTACCGGCTGCACCCCGTCGAGTGGAACATCGGCGAGGCGGCCGGGTCACTGGCGGCGCACTGCCTCGACAACCGGCTGGAGGCCGAGCAGGTGTACGAGGACACCGAACGTCTGCACCGCTTCCAGGACGAACTCACGCGCGCCGGGGTGGAACTGGCCTGGCCCGAGGTCAGGGGGTACTGATGGGTGGTCGGGACATCGACGCGCCCCAAAGGGGCGCGGGGAACTGCGCGACCAGCCACGACGGCGCCACAGCCGAACGACGGCACATCGACGGCCGCGCCCTGCTCTCCGGTGTCATCGTCCCGCTGATCACCCCGATGGACCGGCCGGGACACCCCTCGGCCCCGGCCGCCGACCCCCTGCTCACGGCGCTGGCGGCCGCAGGCGCACGCGGTCTCATGCTCTTCGGCAGCAACGGCGAGGGCCCGCTGCTGCCCACGGCGGAGCTGGCCGGGTTCGCCGTCGGGGTGGCCGCACGCTGGCGTGAACTGACCTCCCACGGACCGGTGTTGGTGAACGTCACGGCTCCCGGCACCGCCGAGGCGCTGGCCCGGGCGGAGGCCGTCCTGCCCGCCGCGCCGGACGCACTGGTGCTCAGCCCGCCGATCTACTTCCACCACCGGCACGACGAGATCGTCGCCCACTACACGGCCCTCGCCGGCCTCGGCGTTCCCGTCGTCGCCTACAACGCGCCCCGCTACAGCAACCCGTTGACCCCCGCCCTGCTCGACGAACTGACGGGCCTCGCGCACCTGGTGGGCATCAAGGACAGCTCGGGCGACCTAGCGCTGTTCGGACACGCCCTCGCGGCCGCCCGCCGGCGCGACGACTTCGGGGTCAGCCAGGGTGCGGAGCGGCAGGCACTGGACGCGCTGCGGCTCGGGGCCGACGGAATGGTGCTCGGGGTGGCCAATGTGGCGCCCACGGTGACCGCCGAGCTGTTCCGGGCCCACCGCGACGGCCGGGACGAGGACGCGCGGCGCGCGCAACGGCTGCTCGACGAGGTGCTGGCGCTGCACACCGCACGCCCCGGTGTCCCGGCGGTGAAGGCCGTCCTCGCCGCCCGAGGGCTGTGCCCGCCGCATGCCGCGGCGCCCTTCACCCCGTGCACCGACAAGGAGTTGCAGGCCCTGCTCGACCTGCTCGGCCCCCTCGACGCACATCTCATACGTACCTGATCCCACACGCACGCCCATATGCACCCCCGCACCTGCACCCGCACCTGCCTCCGATCCGGTGCGCGTAATGCCCCGCGCCGGGTCCCTCTCCTCCGTACCGCCCGAAAGGGGTGGCCCACCATGTCCGACAGCAGACCGAACGGCACCGCCATGAACCGCAGATCCTTCGCCCTGGGTGTCGTCGGCGCCACGGCGACCGCCGCGTTGGGGCCGGTGGCCCTCGGAGCCACGGCCCGGGCCGCCGACCGGACCTCCGCGCCCGGCCGGCAAGGCGCCTTCTTCGAGGAGCAGACCCTCTGGGACTCCGTCGAGGGCCCGCTCGTGAACTATCACGTCCACGGGCTCGCCGTACTGCCCGACGACACCGTCCTGGCCGTGACCGAGGGCCGCCACGAGGTGTGCGACGCCGGGCCGCGTGATCTGCTGCTGCGTCGCAGCACCGACGGCGGCCGGACCTGGGAGGAGACCCGCACCCTGGTAGCCTCCGTCGACGGCGAGTCCTGGGGCAACCCCGCGCTGGTCGTGGACCGGGAGACGCGGGAGGTCTTCCTCTTCTACATGCTCTCGCTCCGACTCCCGCAGAACACCTCCTGCTCGGGCGACTCGGGCGAGCTGTATGCGATCTCCAGCCGGGACGGCGGGCAGACGTGGAGCGAAGCACGGAGCCTGGCGGGCCTGTTCGACGGCTTCCCCTACAACTGGGCGCTGCACGGCCCCGGTCCGGGCCACGGCCTCCAGCTGCGCTCCGGCCGGCTGCTGCTCAACTGCCTGCACCGCAGGGTGATCGTGGGCAACACGGTGGCCCAGCGGTTCTACGGCGTCGCGCCGGTCTACAGCGACGACCACGGCGCCACCTGGCAGGCGACCGGCGAGGTGCCCGTACAGGTGGCGTACCCCATCAACGAGGCGCGGATGGTGCAGCGCTCCGACGGCACCGTTCTCGTCAACGGCCGCTTCGCGTCGGGCGGTGAGAACCAGCGCATCGTGTCCGTCAGCGCGGACGACGGCATGACCTGGTCGCAGCCCGCGCTCGACGGCAGCACCGGCTCGTTCAACGCGGTGGACGCCGGCCTGCTGCGCTACACCGGCGGCCCCGGCAGCCGCGCACCCGGGCGGGTGCTGTTCAGCCGCCCCGACTCACCCGTCAGGTACAACATGACGGTGGCCGTCAGCTACGACGAGGGCTTCTCGTACCGCTACCAGCGGGTCGTCAACGAGAACCGCTCCTTCTACTCGGATCTCGCCCGGCTGTCCGACGGCACCATCGTGCTCCTCTACGGCTGCGACGGTGACATGGCGAGTGTCCCGCGCCGGGTCAACGTCTGCTGTTTCTCGCTCGACTGGCTGACCGGCGGCCGCGACAGCCTGCGCCGGGGTCCCCACTACCGGGAGGACGTCGTCGCGTTGGCCGAAGCGGACCGTGAGGTCACCGGCGGCGCCGTGCAGACCGTCGCCGATCCGCTCGCCCGCCGCGGCGAGCGGCTGGTCCTCACCCCCGAACAGGCCGGCGACACGGCGGAGTTCACCTTCCGGGTGCCGCACACCGGCGACTACGAGCTGCTCCTGCGCTACTACCGCACGACGGACGGCGCACTGGCCACCGTCACCATGGACCGCACCCCGCTGCCCGCCTTCGCGATCGACACCACGGCGCAGACGGCGGACGGCTTCGACCTGGCCCACCTGGGGGCCACCCGGCTGCACGCCGGACGGCACACCCTGCGCTGCGCGGTCACGGGACCCGGCAGGGGCGGCGGGATGCGGCTCGGTCTCGACTCGCTCAGCCTGATCGAGGCGCCGGGCTCCGCCGACGTACGCGCGGAGGTGGTCGTGGACAACGACCGGCTCGGCTTCGCGATCGTCAGCGGCAGCTGGCCGACGGCGACCGCGGACCCCGGTTACTGGTCGGGCAACTACCGTACGGCACCCGCCGGTTCGGGCGAGCGGAAGGTGCGCTGGCGGCCGGCCGTGCCGCAGGACGGTGTGTACGAGATCCAGACGTCCTACCCCCCGGCCGCCAACCGGGCGAGCAACGCCCCGTACACCGTCGGCCACGCGGACGGCACCACCACCGTGCGCGTCGACCAGCGGGCCGCGGGCACCGCCGACCCGCGCGGCGGTACCTGGTTCTCGCTCGGCGAGTTCCGGCTCCAGGCCGGTCTCACCACGTCGGTCGAGCTGGCCAACGACGCCGACGGCGTGGTGGCCGCCGACGCGCTCCGCCTGCTGGGCCCGCAGAGCTGAGCCCCGGCCTCACGGCCGGGCGGCCCCGAGCGCCGTGAGCAGGCCGTCGGCCAGGAGCTGGGCCTGGAGGGTTTCGTGCACCGCTGCCGTGGCGCGTACGACGGCCTTCAGGTGCGCTTCGGGGAAGGTGGCGGCGTAGGCCTGGGCGTCGTCGGCCGCGTACGCCGCCGCGAGTGCTGGGCCGAGGGCCTCCGCGTGAGCCTCGGCGAAGGCACGGGCGTTCGCCTCGGTGCTGAGCCGCGCGTACTCGTGGCCGTACGCGTCCGCCTCGGCCGCGGCGTACCCGTTGGCCAGGGCGTAGTCGCGGGCACCCGCGTGCCCCTCCGCGTAGGCGGAGGCACGGTCGTAGGCGGCGTCGTACAGCCGCAGCAGCAACGGCCCGAGAACCGACCGCCAGGTGTCCCGGTCGGCCGCCGCACCCCGGGCCGCCGCGCGGTGCAGGTCCGCCGGAACGGCCGTGTCCGCCGTCCCCGCGAGCAGCGGCAGCACGGTGTCCGCCTGCCAGAGGTGGACGGCCGCCAGCCCGGCGGGAACCCCCGCCGGGCCGAGCAGGCCGTGCAGCCGGTCGGCCCAGGTGTCCGCGGCGGGCGGCGGCAGTTCCCCGTGGACGGCGGTGGCGAGCCGCCACAGCCAGTCGGGCACGCCGGCCGCGGGCGGCTCGGCGGACCCGGTCCGCAGCGCGGCGCGGAACGCCGCCGGGGCGGCCGTGGTCGTGGCCATGTGCGCTGTCCTTCCGGCCGGGTCAGGCGTGCAGGCTGGTGCCGTCGATCGCCACGCGGCGGCCTTCCCTGGTGTGCGGGAAGTAGTCCCACACCGCGTGGTGCTGCACGCTGCGGTTGTCCCAGAACACCAGCGTGCGCTCCTGCCAGCGGACCCGGCAGTGCAGCAGTGGGGTACGGGCGATGTGCGCGTACAGCATCCCCAGCAGGGCGTCGCTCTCGGCGCGGGACAGCTGGGTGATGTGCGAGGTGTAGGGGGCGTTGACGAACAGCAGCTTGCGGCCGTTCTCCGGATGGCGGACGACGACCGGCTGCTCGGTGCGCGGCACGTCGTACTCGGGCGGCGGGGTCAGTCCGGCGTCCGTCCAGGGCTTGGCCCCGTCGTGGCGGGCGGTCAGACCGTCCAGGAAGCCGCGCAGGGCGGGGGAGAGCAGCTCGTAGGCGAGGTGCATGTTGGCGAACAGGGTGTCGCCGCCGCTGCCGCCCTCGGGGATCGTGGTGATGTACAGCATGGAACCGAGGGAGGGCTCGGCGTCGGCGGTGCCGTCGGAGTGCCAGCCGTTGCCGGCGACGGCCTTGGAGTCCTTGTCCGCCTTGATCTCCAGGATGTGCGGGTCGGAACCCTCGGCGGCCAGGGCGACGGGGTGCAGCTCGCCGAAGACACCCGCGAACCGCTTGTGTTCCTCGGGGGTCAGGTCCTGGTCGCGGAAGACCAGGACGTGGTGGGTGTGGAAGGCGTGCTTGAGCTCCTTCTCCTGCTGCGGCGTCAGCTCACGCGAGAGGTCGAGGCCGGTGACCTCGGCGCCCAGCACCGGGGTGATCGGGGCGACGGAGAGGGTGTCGTAGGGCTCGGCGGGGCGGGTGGTGAGCTGCTCTACGGCGCGCAGCGCGTAGTCCTCCATGAGGGACCTCCTTGGGACGGGGCGGACGGAAGCATGGACGGGTGAGCGGGGTCAGAGCCCGCGGTCGAGGAGTTCGGCGACCACCAGGCGGCCAAAGGCGAGGTTGCCGTGGATCGTGTCGTCGGCCTGGCAGAAGGCAGGCCGCTGCCGCCCCGCACCGTCGGTGACGCGGGCCCGCAGGTCGACCAGCTCCACACCGCGCGCGGCGAGTTCGGCGCCGACGACGTCCTGGGCGGCGAAGAAGACCTCCGGGTCGGACATGCCGGGAACGCGCTGCGGCGGCATGAGGGCCAGCACCCGCAGCCCGAGGGCGGCCGTACGGTCGTAGAAGGCGAGCGCGCCGCGGACACCCGCCCGGACCAGGTCGCCGAACAGGCCGCTGCGCAGGAACCGTTCGGGCACGGTGCCGTGCCGGTCGCGGTGGATGTCCCAGTTCTGCCGGGTGGCCACCGTGTGCGCGCTCAGCCCGAACGTGCACACGAGCGGCACCCCGAGGCCCGCGAACCCGGTCACACCGAGCACGTCGAGGAACTCCCGGACCAGCCGCCGCGTCTCGGCGTCCCGGAAGACCAGGTCACCGCCACCGCCACCGCCACGGTCGTCGATGGCGAGGAACGGGCCGAGGAAGTCCCGCCCCGAGCCGACCGGGCCGCCCACGAAGGGCAGCCCCGCCTGCTGCGCGGCCCGTCCGACACAGCCGGCGTGGGAGTCACCGAGCAGGAGGAACCGGGCGGGAACGGGGGGCGTAGTAGTCGAGTACGGCGTCGTCACACCAGTGGTCCTCTCCGCCGGTGACGGGGGTGGAATGCGCGAGGGCGGGCGCGGGGGGCGCGGTGCCGGTATCGGGCCGGACACCCCGGAAGAAGTGCCGCATCACGAAGGCCACCCCGGCGGGGGTGACCGTGCGCAGGTTCGGCTCGTAGAAAGCCGCCCGGTACGGGAAGCCCGTGACGATCTCGTACGACGGGAAGTAGTCGACGTCGTCGCAGGCGTCGGCGAGCTGGCCGGCCGCGGCGCGCAGCACCGACTTGGAGTGGGTGGTGGCGACCAGCGCGTGGCGGCCGGTGGCGGTCGCCGTCAGCGGGACCGGGGAGACCGTGAGGACCGTGCGCAGCCGGGAGTTGACGCCGCGCGCCATCGCGAGCACGTCGGTGAGGTCGCGGAGCACCCGGTCCACCGTGTGGTTGTGCAGGACGTGCCGGCCGGGGTCGTAGGTGCCGCGCACGGTACCGGGGCACATCGGCAGGACGGTACCGGTGCGGACGTCGTGCCAGGCCTCGGTCAGGCCGAGGGTGAACACCAGGACGTCGGCCCTGTCCAGGGCGGTGCGGACCGTGTCCAGGGTGACCGCGCGGGCGCGCAGCACGTCGTCCGGAGAGGCGTGGCCGCCCGGTTCCACGGTGGGCCGGTAGGGGTCGTGGAAGACGCCGTCCTCCTCCCACACCTCCTCCGGCGGCTTCTCCTCCTCCAGCGCCCAGGCGACCCACTGGCGCAGCGCGGCGGCCGTGTAGATGTTGCCGGTGCGGAAGGAGAACCGGCGGTATCCGCGCGCCGCCTGCTCGGCGGCCGTCAGGCCCGGCGGCGGGAGCTCGGCGTCGTACCAGTGCATGCCCTCCGCCAGGAGGGCCCGGCCGATGTGCGCGGCGAAGCAGGATCCGGCGGTGACCACGGGATCGTCCTGGCCGATCGCGAACTTCGGTGTCCACAGGCCGTCGATGTCCGCGGGGTCGGGCTCGGCGACCGCGGTGCGCCAGAACGATTTCGCGGGCAGGCGGGTGTACGGATGCTGCACGGCTGGTCTCCTCAGATCCGTCCGGCGGGCTGCGGCCGGGCGGCGGACGGGGTCCCGGCGAGGGCGGCGGCGATCTCCCGGACATGCGGCTCGGCGACGATCTCGTAGTGGTCGGCGTCGACGTGGTGAAGCCGGTACGGCGACGGAAGATGGGCGTCCCACGCACCGGGGGCGGTGGGTTCCGGCGCGAGCGCGGCCTCGGCCACGGGGCGTTCCGCCAGCCATACGGCGGCGGGCGTCCGGCGCAGCCGCGGCAGCCGGTGCCCGGCCATCGCCGCAAGGTTGGCACGGCAGCAGCGCGCGAGCCGCTCGGCGTAGACACGACCGGCCTCCGTGAGGGGACCGACGGTTCCTGGGAGGGGTCCGGTGGCGTCGTGCACCGGCTCGGCCGGCCGCCCCCCGCCGCTTCCGCTCAACTCGCGCGCGAAGACGGCCTGTATCCGTTCCTCGTCGTAGCCGGCGAGGCGGTGCCCGGCCCCGGGCGGCGGCGGGTCGAGGAGATGGAGGGCGGTCACCGGCCGGTCGTCGGCCTCGGCGAGCGTGGCCATCGACAGCGCGGTCCACGCCCCGAACGACCAGCCGGCGAGCGCGAGTCGGCGCCCGGGTTCCGAAAACTCCCGTCGTACGGCGGCCAGATAGTGCGCGGCGCGCTCGTCGATGGAGCGGTCCGGCAGCCCGGGAGCGCGCAGCCCGGGGTCGGCGATCAGGCAGACGGTGAGGTCGTCGGGCAGGGCGGACACCAGCGGCCGGTAGGCCTGGATGTCCCCGCCCACCGGATGCACCAGGCACAGCACGTCCGGCCCCGGGCCGCGCTGCCACACCTCGACGTCCACCACGCCGTGCGGGCGGGCACCGCTGCCGGCGAGGTGACCGAGGAGCTCCGCGAGGCTCACCCGGTGGCTGAGCCGGGACAGCTCGATGTCGGCGCCGTGCCGGCGTTTGATCTCGTCGAGGAGTTCCAGCAGGGTCAGCGAGTCGGCGCCCAGGTCGTACAGGGCCGCCTGCGGGTCGACGGTGTCCACGCCGAGCAGGTCGAGGAGGATTCCGGTGATCTCCGCGCCGAGGTCACCCCGCTCGGGAGCGGCGGCTGCGGGAGTGGCGGGCTCGGCGGTGAGAGACGGTTCGTAGAAGGCCCGCGAGGCCGTCAGGTCCGTGGTGCTCACCATGAGGTACGGCAGTTGGAGGTGGAGGGCCCGCTCGAAGACGGCCGTACCCTCCTCGGGGGTGAGCGCCACGGTCAGGTGTTCGCGATGCCGGGCGTCCGCCCGGGCGGCGTGCTGCTGGGCCATACCGACGTCGCGCCACGCGTCCCAGCCGACACTCGTGCGTACGGTGGCGTCGCCGCCGGGTGCGCTGTGGTGGGCGTAGGCGTCGAGGCAGGCGTTGGCGGCCGCGTAGTCGAACTGGCCCACCCCGCCGAACCGGGCCGCCATCGAGGAGCAGTACAGGACGTAGTCGGGGGCGTGCTCGGCGACGAGCAGCTCGACGAGCAGGGCGCCGCGCAGCTTGGCCGCCGTGACGCCGCGCGCGGCGGCCGGTTCACGCCGGGCCAGGAGCCCGCCCGCGGCGGTGCCGGCGGCGTGCACGATGCCGGCCAGACCGTCCAGCAGCGGGGCCAGCCGGTCCGCGACGGCCGCGGGTTCCTCGGCCGCCAGGTCGGCGGTGACGAGGGTGACGCGCTCGCCGAACGCCCGCAGCTCGGCGGGCACTTCGGCGCCGCGGGCCACCAGGACGACCCGGTTCCCGGGGTGCCGCAGGAGGCTCGCGGCCAGGGTGGTGCCGAGGCCGCCCGTGCCACCGAGGACCAGATGGGTGCCCGGCGCGGCGGCGGGCCGGGGCGTCTCGCCCACGGGCACCGGCACGCTGGCGCGATGCCACCAGAAGCCGTCCCGCAGGGCCGTCGCCCGGTCGGTGACGGCGATGGTGTCGTCGAGGAGCAGGTCGGGCAGGTGGGCGGCCCAGCCGGCCGGGTGCGGTCCTGGCAGGTCGGCCCAGCGCAGGGTGACGCCCAGTTCCTGCCGGGGAACTTCCAGGGCCGCGGCGAGCAGACCGGCCTCGGGGGTGTGCACGCTCCCGGTGACAGGCTGCGCCCGCTGGGACAGCAGCCAGGCCCGGGGCCGGTCCGCCTCCGGACGGCCGGCGAGGGCCAGGGCGAGGGCGGCGACCGTGTCGAGGCAGGCCCACTCGGCCGTGTCCAGCGAGGCCGTGGTCGCGCTGCCGTCGAGGGCGAGCGGAAGCGCGTGCAGCCAGTCGACGGACCCTCCGTCCGGCCGATCAGGTCCGTCGGAGCCGTCAGCGTCGGAGCCGTCCGCGCCGGTCAGGCGGTCGAGCAGGGCGGCGAGCTGCCCGGCGTCGGCGACGTCGGCCTCGTAGCGGTCGTCGCCGAGCCGGGTCAGGCCCTGTCCGGCGCGTACGGTCACCACGCGGGCGTAGTGGCGTTCCAGGAACCGCCAGTTCTCGCCGTCCTGCCCGGGGCCGGTCACCACGACGGCGGTACGACGGGACACCGGGGCGCCGGTGCGGGCGCGCCGCGAGCGCGTCCACAGGGGCTGGTGCAGCCACTGCGCGGCGGGCAGCCGGGAGGTTACGGACCGCTCGACGGGGGCGCGCGGGAAGTCGTACTCGGCGGTGTCGAAGGCGGGCGGCGGGAAGTCCCAGGGCGCGGGTGCCGGACCCGTCGGCCACACGACGGTGCGGCCGGCCGCCCATGCCTCGGCGAGGGTGTGCGGGTCGCGGTCCTCGACCGCCGGTGCGTCCTGGGACGGGGGTGCGGTGACCGTCGGCAGCGCCCGCAGCCAGGCGACGGCCGAGGCGGCGTCGGGGCAGACGGCCGCCGCGCGGTGGGCGAGGGCGGGGCGTCCGGCCTGGAGGTGCCGCAGCACCTGGGGGTAGGCGTCGGGACGGGCCGTGAGGTAGTCGGCGATTCGGCGCCCGTCCGCGCGGACCGCGGCTTCCGAGGCGCCGGACAGCACCAGGCACGGCAGTGGCTCCGCCGGGTCCGGCACCGGGTCCGGCACCGGCACCGGGTCCGGCTGCTCCAGCAGCACATGGGCGTTGGTGCCGCCGATGCCGAAGCTGCTCACCCCGGCCACCCGCCGCGGACCGGCGGGCCAGGGCTCGGCGGCGACCGGGATCCGGAACGGGCCGTCGGCGATCTCCGGGTTGAGCCGGTCGAAGTCGGCCGTGGGCGGGACGACCCCGTGGTGCACGGCGAGCACCGCCCGTACCAGGCCGACGACGCCCGCCGCCGCGCCCAGGTGCCCGATCTGGCTCTTCACGGACGACAGCGCCACCCTCGCGTCCTCCGCCAGCCCGTACGCCTGCCGCAACGCGGCCGCCTCGACCGGGTCCCCGAGCCGGGTACCGGTGCCGTGCGCCTCGACGTACCCGACGTCGCCGCCACCGTGACCGCTCCGGTCCAGTGCCGTGCGGATCGCGGCCCGCTGCCCGGGCAGTGACGGGGCGCTGTAACCGAGCTTGCCGGAGCCGTCGTTGTTCAGCCCCGAGCCGGTGACGACCGCGTACACGGTGTCGCCGTCCCGGCGGGCCGCGGCCAGCGGCTTGAGGACGACCACGCCGGTGCCGCTCGCCCCCACGGTGCCCTCGGCGTCCGCGCTGAAGGGCCGGCAGTGCCCGTCGGGGGAGAAGATGTGCTGCGGCCGGTAGGTGTACCCGTCCGTCAGCTCCGTGTCGACGAGGACCCCGCCGACGAGCATCACGTCGGCGTCGCCCTGCCGCAGCATCCCGGCCGCGACGTGCACCCCGGCGAGCGAGCTGGAGCAGGCGGACTGGAGCGTGAACGCCGGTCCGGTGAGGCCGAGATGGTAGGCGGCCTTGGTGGCGAGGAAGTCCTTCTCGTGGTGCAGGGCGAGCCGGAAGGAGTCGGGCAGCAGGTCCGGGTCGCCGTCGCGGAGCATGCGCTGGAAGTAGGTGTTCTCGCCGCAGGAGGCGACCAGACCGACCCGCAGCCGGGCCGGGTCGCCGATTCCGCCGTGGGCCAGGGCCTCGGCGCAGTTCATCAGCAGCTGGCGCTGCTGGGGGTCCATCAGCCGGGCCTCGTGCGGGCTGATCGTGAACCGGCCCGGGTCGAAGTCGAGCAGTCCCGCCGACTGGCTGCGGGCGCCGACCCGGCCGTCGGCCGCGGCGAAGTGCTCGATGCCACGCCGGCCGGAGACGACCAGGTCCCAGAAGGCGGCCAGGTCGGGCGCGCCCGGCAGCCGTACGGCCATGCCGACGACGGCGACCGGCTCGTCCGCTGTCCGCCGGGTGTCGCCAGACGCCTCCGGTCGGCGGTCCGGGGTGTCGCGGGCGGTGCCGCCGTCCGTCAGCAGCCGGGCCAGGGCGCGCAGGGTGACGTGCTCGAACAAGTCCGGCACGGAGAAGGGGAGATCACCCTCTCCCGTGCATCTGAGCTGGAAGCGCATCAGGTCCAGGCTGGTGGCCCCGGCGTCGAGGAACCGCTCGTCCACGGCGACGGTCCGCCCGGTCGCCGTCCGGAACAGCTCGGCCAGCCGCCCTTCCAGCTGCGACGGCCCGGCGCCCGTACGGCCGTCCGCTCCCGGTTCGTGCCCTGGCCGTGGCTCGTGCCCCGCCCGCGATGCGGGCGCGGGCCCGAGTTCCCGTCCCGGCGCGGTGAGCGCCGCCCGGCGGTCCAGCTTGCCGCTGGGCGTGCGCGGCAGGTCCGCCACGCGGCGGAAGGCGGCGACCCGGACGTAGGCGGGCAGCAGCAGCGCCAGCCGTCGGGTCAGGTCCGCAGGATCGGGATCCTCACCCCGGCACTGGAGGGCGGCGACCAGCAGGCCGTCCAGTACCCCCGCGACCGCGTTGACCACCCCGGGCAGCTCCAGCAACGCGGCCTCGACCTGGCCCAGTTCGAGGCGGTGTCCGCCCAGCTTGACCTGGCCGTCGTCGCGCCCCGCGTAGTGCAGCAGACCGCGCTCGTCGAAGCGGGCGCGGTCCCCGCTCCGGTAGAGGGTGCCCAGCTCGGGGTCGTCGAGGAACCGGTCGCGGTGTGCGGCGGGGTCGCCGAGATAGCAACGGCCCGCCATGGGACCGCCGATGAGCAGGTCGCCCGTCACACCCGGCGGGACGGGCAGGCCGCCCTCGTCGACCACCCGCAGCACGGCCCCCGCCACCGGGCGCCCGATGGCGGGACGGGCCGGCCAGGCGGCGGGGTCGCCCTCCAGGCACAGGGCGCTGACGACATGGGTCTCGGTCGGGCCGTAGTGGTTGAACAGGCGAGCCCCGCCCGGCAGCCCGGCGAACCAGCGGCGGATCGCGTCCGTGCACACCAACTGCTCCCCGGCGGTGACGACATCACGCAGTCGGGACGGGAACACCCCCAGGCGCACGCCGTGTTCGGCGAGCATCTGCAGCGCCACGTACGGCAGGAAGATCCGCTCCGCACCGCCCGTCTCCAACTGCCGCAGCAGTGTGGGCACGTCCTGCCGCCAGGCCGGACGCACCAGGCGCAGCTCACCGCCGGAGCACAGCGTGGTGAGGATCTCCTGGAAGGAGACGTCGAAGGAGAGCATGGAGAACTGCTGGGTGACGGCGGGCCGTTCGAGTCCGCCCGCCGTCCGCTGCCAGGTGAGCAGGGAGCACAGGGTCCGGTCGGGGACCTGGACGCCCTTGGGGGTGCCGGTGGAGCCCGAGGTGAACAGGGTGTACAGCGGCCTCAGTCCGCGATGCCGGTACGGCACGGGCGGCGCGGTGGGCGTACGGGAGAGGGTGACGACGTGCCGCGGCAGGTCCGGCGGGGCGATCGCGGCCAGGACGTCGAGGTCCTGGGCGCCGGTCAGCACGCACAGCGGGGCGGCACGGTCCAGCACATGACGCAGCAGGGCCGGCGGGTAGGCGGGGTCGAGGGGCACGACGGTCAGGTTGCGGCGGGCCGCCGCGAGGAGGGCGACGACGTGCTCGACGGACGGCTGGAGGTACAGGGCCACGGACGCCGGCGCGGCGGGATCCTCGGGCGCCCTCAGGAGCGACGCCAACTCGTCGGCCTGGGCGTCGAGTTCGGCGTAGGTGAGGGTGGTCCCGCCGAAAGTGACGGCGGGCGCGTCCGGGGTGCGGGCGACCTGGCGGGCGAAGCCCTCGGCGACCGTCGTGAAGTCCGCTGCCACCGGAGTGCCGTGAGCGGTCGCCGAGGTGCGGTGGGGAGCGACGAGTTCGCGCACGGTGAGGTCGCCGTCGCCGGTCAGCCGGTCCAGGGCCCGCCGGAACAACCGGGCCGCCGCTGCCGCGCGGTCGGAGCCGAAGTCGTCGCGGTACTCCCAGAGGCAGCCGAACCCCGACTCGTCCTCCACCACCGACAGGGTCAGCGCGCACTTGGCGCCCGCGGGCTCCGGCCACAGGGGCTCGATCGCACAGTCGGCCAGGCGCAGCGTGGAGAACTCCGTGTTCTCCAGGACGAACAGGTAGTCGAACAGGGGCGTGCGGTCGCGGAACGCCGGATCGGCGAGCAGATCGGCGAGGAGGACCTCCTGTCCCTCCAGCACCCGGGTCACCGTGTCCGCGTGTGCGGTGAGGTGGGCGTGCAGGGAGTCGTCGGGCCGTACGGCGAGGTCGAGGAGCACGGTGTTCGCGAACATGCCGACGCTCTCGGCGAACTCGGGGCGCGGCCGGTTCGCCACCGGAGCGGCGACCAGGGGCCGGGCCTGCCCGGTCACGCCGTACAGGCACGCGGCGAACGCCGACACCAGCAACTGGAACCTGGTCAGGCCGAGTTCCGCGGCGCGCCGGTCCAGTGCGGAACGGCGGACCAGGTCGAGGGAGGTGCGCAGCAGCCCGGCCCGCGGCCGGGCGGATGCCGCGGGCTCGGGAGCGGGCAGGGCGGGTGACGGCTCCACCGCGTCGGCGTAGTGGTCGCGCAGCCGGGCGTGGTGGCGTTCGTAGGCGGGCGTGGCGCGCCAGTCGTGCTGCCAGCGGGCGAGGTCCAGAGGGCCGGCGGTCGGCGCCGGACGCCCGGCGTCGCCCGCGTAGGCGTCGCTGAGGTCGCGGAAGAGGAGGTTGAGCGACCAGCCGTCCACGGCCGCGTGGTGCAGATGCAGAAGCAGCAGACCGCCGTCCGCGCGCTCCGCCCAGGCGGCCCGCAGCATACGGTGCTCGGTGAGGTCGAAGCGGTGCGCGAAGAAGCGGTCGGCGGTCTCCTGCCAGGGCTCCCCGGCGGGGGCGTCGAGCGGCTGCCAGGGGTCGTACGGCGCCTCGGTCCGCTGGAGCAGGCCGTCCGGGGCGGGGACCAGCCGGGTGCGCAGGGCCGGGTGCCGCGCCACCAGTGTGCGCAGCGTGTGGCGCAGTGCCTGCGGGTCGACGGTGCCCCGGACGCGGAAGGCGAGCGGCACGTCGTAGGAGCGGTCGTCGGGGTCGCGCCGGTGCAGGAGCCAGAGGCGTTCCTGTTCGCTGGTGGCAGGCGCGGCCGTGGCGTCCGGGGCGGGCGGCACCGGCGGACGGGAGTCCGCCTCGGCGGTGCGTACGGCGTCCGCGAGAGCGGCGAAGTCGGCGCGCAGCACAAGGCCCTGGGGGATGTCGACGCCGTACCGCTCCAGGATCTCGAAGCGGAAGCGCAACGCCTTGAGGGAGTCGCCGCCGCTCGGGATCCAGCGGTCGTCGGGCCGCAGGCCGCCGACGGCGAGGATCTCCTCGGCGATCTCCAGGACGGGACGCTGCTCGGCACTGACCGGCGCGGCGTCCGCACGTCTCCCGCGCCACGGCGTGCCCGCCGCGCGCAGCAGCGCGGCCTGGTCGACCTTGCCGTTGGTTGTCAGCGGGAGTTCCGTGACGAGGTGGGTGTGGTGGGGGCGCATGTACGGCGGCAGGGCGGTACCGAGGTGACGTTCGTAGTCGGCGAAGGAGAGGCCGTCGCCGAGGACGAGGAAGGCCAGCAGCTCATGGCGGTCCGCCGTGTCGCGCCGGGTGCAGACGTGCGCGTGCCGGACGGCGGGCAGGGTCATGATCCGCTGCTCCACCTCGCCGGGTTCGATGCGGAAGCCGCGCACCTTGACCTGCCGGTCGGCGCGTCCGACGTGGTGCACGCGCCCGTCGGCGTCCTGGCGTACCAGGTCACCGGTCCGATACCAGCGGCGCGGGATGCCGTCCTCGTCCTCCAAACGGACGAAACAACGCTCGGTCAGGTCCGGCAGATTGCGGTAGCCGCGCGCCAACGCCGTTCCCGAGAGCAGGAGTTCGGCCACCTCGCCGTCCTCCGCGGTGCGCCCGTCCGCGGTGCGCAGCAGCAGCCCGGTCCCCGGCAGCGGGGTGCCGATCGGGACCGAGTCGCCGTCGAAGTCGCGGGGGATCGGGTGACAGAGGGCGAACGTGGTGGCCTCCGTCGGCCCGTACACGTTGTGAAGGACGGTGGCGGAGCCCGGGTTGGCGGCGTACCAGGTGCGGATCGCGCGCGGGTCGAGCCGTTCGCCGCCGACGAGGACCTGGCCGGTGTCGGCGAAGCAGCCGGGAACCTTGTCGACGACCGTGTTGAAGAGCGCCACGGTGATGAACGCGGTGTCGACGCGGCGTTCGCGTAACGCGGCGGCGAACCGGTGCGGGCTGTGCACGTCGGAGTCGTCCAGTACGACGCAGACGCCGCCGGTGAGCAGCGGGGCCCAGACCTCGAAACTGAGCGCGTCGAAGGCCGGGTTGGACAGGCAGGCGAAGCGGGCGCCGGGCCGCGGGTCGAGCCAGCCGGGCCGGGCCAGCCGCAGCACACCCGCGTCGGTGACCTCGACGCCCTTGGGGCGGCCGGTGCTGCCGGAGGTGTAGAAGACGAAGGCGGTCGGGTCGGCGTCGCCGATGGGTTCGGATGCTTTCACGGCAGCGGGTGTCGCGGCCGGGCCGAGGAGCAGGTCGGCGTCGATCCCGTCCACGTGCTCGGTCGTACCGTCGTGGACGACCGCGACGGCGCCGGAGTCGTCGAGGATGTGGCGCTGCCGGTCGGGCGGGCTGAGCCGGTCCAGGGGGACGACGGCGGCGCCTGCGCGGCGGATGCCGAGCATGACGCACACCAGCTGCCAGGAGCGGGGCAGGCAGACCGCGACGGACTGCCCGGCGCCCACGCCCCGTTCCCGCAGCCTCGCGGCGACCCGGCCGCTGAGCAGGTCGAGTTCCGCGTAGTCGAGCAGGCGGCCACCGTCCTCGACGGCGACGGCGGAGGGCACGCGGCGAGCCTGGGCGAGCACGGCCTGTACGAGTCCGCCGTCAGCCAGGACACGGTCAGTCAATACGTCGTCGGCCAGGTCGGTTTCGGCCGTTTCTGCCTCGGCCGTTCCTGCTTGGGCCGGTCCGGCCTCGGCCGGGTCTGTTGCGGCCGGTCCGGCCTCGGTCGTTCCGGACGGTGCGGTGCGGTCGGTCATCGGGCTTCTCCCGCCGGTACGGCGACGGAGTGCGTCGCGTGCGTCGACTGCCCTTCGTGATGGGCGAGTTCGGCGGCGAGCAGTGCGGCGACCCGGGCGGTCTCGGCGCCTTCCAGGATCTCCCAGTGGTCGCACGCCATCGTCTCGACGCGGAACTCGCCCTGTGCGCGCTGCCGCCAGAAGGCGCGGACCTCGGCGTGGAAGGGGGTGTCGGCGCCGTCCGGCACGGCCTCCGCGAGGACCAGCCGGGCCGGTGAGGCGGCCGGCACGTGCTCGCGGGCGGTGAGCCGGTTGTGGTTGTAGATCCGGAAGTAGCGGTCCACCTGGGCGTCGTCGATGCCGGGGTACATCCCGTTGAACCGCACGAGTTTGTCGCGGAACTCGGCCGCGTCGACGGCGGTGATCGCCGCACGGGCCTCGGCGTCGTCGGTCGCCTGGGTGTCGAGGAGGACCACGCTCACGTCGGTCCGTCCGGCGGCGCCGAGCAGGCGTCCCATCTCGTGGGCGACGAGTCCGCCGTAGGAGAGCCCGGTCAGGACGAGCGGACCTTCGCCGAGGGGTTCGAGGAGGCGCAGATACGCCTCCGCCATGGTCTCCACGCTGGGCAGCACGTCCTCTCCCGGGTTCACGCCGGGCGACTGGATGCCGTAGAGGCCGGTGTGTCCGGGGAGGTGGGTGGCGAGGGGCAGGTAGCAGAAGGCGGTGCCGCCGGCCGGGTGGACGCAGACCACCCGGGGGCCGGTGCCCCGGCGGAACTCGATCAGGCTGCCCGGGGCGCGGTCTGCGCCGTCCTCGCGCAGCAGCGCGGCCAGCGCCTCGATCGTCGGCCGCACCATGACCTCGGCGACCGGCAGCCGGCGGCCGAAGGCCTCGGTGACCTCGTGGGCCATCTTGATGGCCGACAGGGACGTGCCGCCGAGATCGAAGAAGTTGTCGCCGACGCCTATCGCGGGGTGCAGCAGGATGCGCTGCCAGATGCGGTACAGGGCGTGCTCGACATGGTCGCGCGGGCTGGCGGTGTTGACCTGGTCCGACGTCTGCTCGTGGACCAGGCGGAGCAGAGCGGCGCGGTCGAGTTTGCCGCTGCGGCCCAGCGGCAGGGTCTCGAGGTCGAGGACGACGGCGGGGACCATGTAGTCCGGCAGGCTGTGGGCGAGTGCCGCGCGCCAGTCGGCGCTGGTGCGCGCCGCGGCGGCGCCCCGGCCGACGGCGGCCACCAGCCGGGGCCGGCCCGCCGGGTCCTGGTCGGCGAGGACGACGGCCTCGCGGACGCCGGGCAGCCGCGTCAACGCCGCGGCTGTCTCCCCGGGTTCGATACGGAAGCCGCGCAGCTTCACCTGGTCGTCGGCGCGGCCTGCGTAGTGGAGCAGGCCGTCGTCGCCCCAGCGGGCGAGGTCGCCGGTGCGGTAGACGCGGGCGCCGGGCACGAACGGGTCCGGCAGGAAGCGTTCCTCGGTGAGGTCGGGGCGGTTGAGGTAGCCGCGGGCGAGGGCCGCCCCGCCGAGGTGGATCTCCCCGACGACGCCGGGCGGGACCGGCTGCATCCGGGCGTCCAGGACGTAGCAGCGGGTGCCCGGGAGCGGGCGGCCGATGGGGCAGGGGCGGTCCAGCGGGCGGGGGGCGTAGTGGGCGGTGCTGTAGAGGGTCGCCTCGGTGGGGCCGTAGCCGAAGCAGACCCGCAGGCCGGGCAGCAGCTCCGTCATGCGGTGCAGCGCCGCCTCGGTGAGCGACTCGACCCCGGTCAGCAGCTTGCGCAGGCGCAGGCCGCGCAGCCGTCCGGCCGGGTCCTCGTCGACCCACTTGACGTAGGCGGGCGGCAGGAACGCCTGCACGATCTCGTGCTCGCGCAGCCAGGCGAACAGTGCCTCCGGGTCGCCCCGCACCTCCTCGGGGACGATGTGCAGCACGCCGCCGGTGGTGAGGGGCAGCAGGAGTTCGTGGACCGAGGCGTCGAAGCCGATGCTGGACCAGGCCGAGCCTGCCTCACCGGGGGCGCTGCCCATCCGGTCGTGCCAGGCCGAGAAGAGGTTGAGGACGCTGCGGTGCTCTACGGCGACGCCCTTGGGCCGGCCGGTGGACCCGGAGGTGAAGATGACGTAGGCGAGTTGGTCCGGGGTCCGGGTGAGCCCGGCCGGCGGCCGGTCCCCGGCCGTCCCTTCGGCCTCTGACTCGGCCTCTGCCTCGACCGCGCCGATGTCGAGCCAGTCCCCCGGCCGGTCCGCACCGTCGTGGTCGCTGAGGACCACGGGGCACACGGCGTCCTCGACCATGGCGGCGAGGCGTTCCCAGGGCTGCCCGGGGTCGAGCGGGAGATAGGCGGCACCCGCCTTGAGGATGCCGAGGATGCCGACGGCCAGGTCACCGGTACGGCGTGCGTGCAGTCCGACGACGTCACCCGGGCGGACGGCACGGCCGACGAGGGCGTGTGCGAGCCGGTTGGCGCGCCGGTCGAGCGTCGCGTAGTCCAGTGCGTGGTCGCGGTCGATGACGGCGGTGGCGGCGGGGTGCGCGCGGGCCCGGGCCTCGAAGAGTTCCGTGATGCCGGAGGCCGTACGCAGCGCGGTCGCCATGGCGCCGGGGGAGCCGCCGGTGTCGGAGGAGCCAGTGGTGTCGGGGGAGTTGGCCGCGTCGGAGGAGCCGCCGGTGTCGGGGGAGTCGCCGCTCTCGTCCCGCTGCCGCGTGGCGTCGCCGGCGCCGATCAGTGCCAGGCGCTCGCGCGGATCCATCAGCTCCAGGGTGTCGACGGTGCGGTGCGGGTGCCGGGCCATGTCGGTGAGCAGGTGGCGGAGGTGTCCGGCCCAGCGTTCGGCGGTGGCGGTGTCCAGCAGTGCGGTCGCGTGGTCCAGGTGCCCGGTGAGCCGGCCCTCCGACTCGGTCGCCGACAGGGCGAGGTCGAACTTGGCCGGGGCGTGGGCGATCGGCAGCGGCTCGGCCTCGACCCCGGGCAGCTTCAGCAGGTCGTGCCGGTCCGGGACCCAGGCCAGCATCGTCTGGAACAACGGGGTGTGGGCCGCGCTGCGCGGCGGGTTCACCACCTCGACGATCCGCTCGAAAGGCAGGTCCTGGTGGGCCAGGGCGCCGCGGACCACCGCCCGGGTGCGATCCAGGGCCTCCGCCGCGGTCGGGGAACCGGACAGGTCGACCCGCAGCGGGAGCGAGTTGACGAGGAAACCGATGAGCCCGGAGGTTGCCGGGCCGCGGCGGCCCGCGACCGGGCTTCCGACAACGATGTCCTGTTGTCCGGAGAGCCGGGACAGCAGCACGGCCCAGCCTGTCAGCACCGCGACGAACAAGGTGGCCCCGTGTTCCCGGGCCAGCCCGCGCAGGGCGGCCGTGACGTCGGCGTCCAGCTCGAACCCGACGCGACCGCCGTCGTAGCCCTGCTCCGCCGGCCGCGGCCCCGGCAGCGGTAGTTCGAGCACGGGCGGGGCGTCGGCCAGCACGTCCTTCCAGTAGGCCTCCTGAGTGGCGAGGGCGCCACCGAGCACGGAGTCCCGCTGGGCTTCCGCGTGGTCCGCGTACTGCAGCCGCAGCTCGGGCAGCCCGTGGGGGACCCCGGCCGCCAACGCCTCGTAGAGGAGCCCGACTTCCCTCATCATCACGTTCATCGACGCGCCGTCGTAGACACTGTGATGGAACGTCAGCAACAGCACGTGACGCGCGGTGTCGAGGACGAGCAGCCGGCCGTGCCAGAGCGGACCGGTCGCCAGGTCGAACTCCCGCTCCGCCTCCTCCCGTTGGTACACGGCCACCTGCCCGTCGGGGTCGGCCGAGGCGCTGAGGTCCTCGAATTCCAGGGTGGTACCCGAGCCCGCCGGGTCGATGTGCTGACTCACTCCGCCCGCCTCGGCCACCAGCCGGGTCCGCAGGGTCTCGTGCCGGTCGGTCAGGGCGTCGAAGGCGGCGGTGAGGATGCCGGGGTCGAGCGGGCCGGTGAGGAGGAAGGCGATGGTCTCGTTGTAGGCGGTGTTCCCGCCCGGCAGCTGGGCCAGGAACCACAGCCGCTGCTGGGCGAAGGACGCGGGCCGGACACGGCGGGCCGGGTCCGCGGGGGCGAGACGGGGAGTGTTCAGCACCGGCAAGGCCTAGCCTTCCTGTCGGGGGACGGGACCGGGGACGGAACGGAGGCGCGGCGAATGACGGCATCGCGCGAAGTGCCGGAAGCGGGGGTGAGAAGTGGGGGGATGCGAGGTGGGGGGATGCGTAGATATCGGCGAGTGGGGGAGGACCGACGGGGGATACGCGTGGTGCGGATGCGCACACTGAGGCGTCAGTTGTGCAGAGTTTCTCAGGGGGCTCCGTGATGTAGTTGTGATCATCAGTCACGCGCTCAGGACATGTCAACACTTGACTTTGCTGCGGGAGTTGACCTATTTGAGCGGGCTCTTCCGGTGGCGGCCGCGCCCAGGACGACCCGTGCCGCCTGGCGAACAGGCGGGGCTCACACCCGCGGTGCGTGGGCCAGATGGGCGAGGACCGCCAGTACCCGGCGGTGGCCGCTGTCGCTCGGGGGGAGGCGGAGCTTGAGGAAGACGTTGCCGATGTGCTTGTGCACCGCGCGTTCGGTGACCACGAGGGTCCTGGCGATGGTCGTGTTGTCGTGGCCCTCGGCCATCAGTCCCAGCACCTCGCGCTCGCGGGGCGTGAGCGAGTCGATCGGTGAGTCCTTGCGGCGGGTGAGGAGTTCGGCGACCACCTCGGGGTCCAGCGCGGTGCCGCCGGCGGCCACCCGCTCCAGTGCGTCGAGGAACTCGTCGACCCGGCCCACCCGGTCCTTGAGCAGGTACCCGATCCCGCTGGTCCCGCCGGCCAGCAGCTCACCGGCGTACGTCTCCTCGACGTACTGCGAGAGCACCAGCACCGGCAGCCCGGGCAGCCGCTCGCGGGCCTCCAGCGCCGCCCGCAGCCCCTCGTCGCGGAAGGCCGGGGGCATCCGCACGTCGAGCACGGCCACGTCCGGCCGGTGCTCCACGAGCGCGGGCACGACCTCGGGGCCGCTCCCGGCGACGGCCACGACGTCGTGCCCGGCCGAGGTCAGCAACAGGACCAGCCCCTCCCGCAGGAGGGCGTTGTCCTCGGCGATCACCACACGCACGGCAGCTCCACCTCGATCACGGTCGGCCCCCCGACGGGGCTGGACACATTCATGGTTCCGTCGAGAGCGGCGACCCGCCGCCGCATGCCGAGCAGCCCCGAGCCGCCGCCCTCTCCGTCGGAGCCGAACGTCCGGGAGCTGCCCCCGGCGCCGCCGCGGCCCTCGTCCCGGACCCGCACACGCAGACCGCGCCGGCACCGGACCAGCCGGACCTCGGCGCGGGACACCCCGCTGTACTTGGCGACGTTGGTCAGCGACTCGGCCACCGCGAAATAGGCGGCCGCCTCCACCGCCGCGGGCGCCCGCACCCCCTGGTCCAGGCCGCCGTCGTCCACGGCCACCTCCAGACCGCTGCTCGCCGCCAGCGCACGCACGGCACCGGCCAGGCCCCGGTCGCTCAGGATCGGCGGATGGATGCCGCGCACCACCTGCCGCAGCTCCGTCAGCGCCCTCTCGGCCTGCTCCTGGGCCTCGTCCAGGAGTCGGAGCCCGGTCACGGGATCACCGCCGTAGGCACGCCTGGCCAGCCCGATACGCAGGGACAGCGCCACCAGCCGTGCCTGCGCCCCGTCATGCAGGTCCCGCTCGATCCGGCGCAGTTCGGCCTCGTGCGCGGCGATGGCGTCGGCGCGGGTCGCGGCCAGTTCCTCGACCCGGGCCGTGAGCCGTGCCTGCGGGGACGGCTTGAGCAGCGCCGTCGACCAGTCCGCCTCCAGGTCCGCGAGCCGCACGATCAGCGGCAGTACGACCGCCTCGCGGCGCAGCAGCCCGCACCACAGACCGTCGACGACCAGCCCCACCGGCCACAGCGGCAGGGCGAGGCCGAGCAGTGCGCCGTAGAACCAGTGGGCGGCCATCCAGCGCGCGTCGGTGCGGGTACCGGGGTCCCGCACGGCCGTGACCACCCGTTCGCGGACCGCCCCGGTCAGGGGCCGGTACGCCTCGGGGATCCGCACCCCGGTCCAGGCGGCGGTCAGACTCCGCTTGGCCCCCGCGATCCGCCGGACGAGCAGCACCGTCTCGGGCAGCAGCCAGACACCGACGACCACCAGTGTGCCGATCGCGGTGATCAGCAGGACGGTGATGAAGATCCACGTTCCGAAGGCCATCGCGGCGGTCAGGACGAGGTGGACCGTGGCCTCCGCGGCGCGCCGCACCGATTTCCGCATGATAGGAAGCTAGGGGTTTTGCTTGAGTCACGCAAGCTTCACCTGCCGGTGAGCCCGTGCCGGTGGGCCCGTGCCGGTGAGCCCGTACCGGCCGGGTCAGTGCTTCCCGGCGAGACTCTGGGTGCCGAGCACCGAGATCAGGTCCAGTTTCTCGGCGGCCTCGGTGCCCGGCTCGGCCGAGTACACGAGGATGCGCAGGTCGTGCTCCTCGACCCGGAGGTGGTCGCAGTCCAGCGTGAGCGAGCCCACCTGCGGATGCTCGACCGTCTTGCGCGACGCCTCCAGCCGGCCGACGACCCCCGCGTCCCACAGCTCGGCGAACCGCCTGCTCTGCGCCCGCAACTCGGCGATCATCCGCCGCAGTTGGCCGTCGGCCGGATAGCGGGCGGCCGTCGAGCGCAGCTCGGCGACCATGCCGGCCTCGAAGACACGCCGCTCCTCGGGGGTGTGCCGCACCCGGGTCGGCCGGGCGAGGAAGTTGCGCCAGGCGCCGTTGCGTTCGAAGCCGCGCAGCCCGGACGGGTCGCCCATCAGCGCCCCGTACATCGGGTTGGTCACCAGCAGGGTCATGGCCGCGTCGGACACCGCGACGGGGGTGCCGGCCAGCCGGTCGAGGAGCCGCTGGACACTGGGCGTGATGTAGGCGGGCACCATGTCGGGGCCCGGCGGCACCAGCCCCGCCAGCCCGAACAGATACGTCCGCTCGTCCGCGGACAGCCGCAGCCCCCGTGCCAGCGCCTCCGCGACCTGCACGGACGGGTTGGCCGCGCGGCCCTGTTCGAGGCGCGTGACGTAGTCGACCGAGATCCCGGCCAGCAGCGCCAGTTCCTCGCGCCGCAGCCCCGCCGCGCGCCGCCGGCCGCCGGCCGGCAGCCCCGCCGCGTCCGGCGCGACCCGGTCGCGCCAGCGTCGCAGTGCCTGTCCGAGTTCCGTGGCCGTCATACCCCCAGTCAACACGGTCGGCCGCGGCGGTGCCTGGTACCCGCAGTCCCAGGAAGAAGGGTCTTCTGGCTGCCCCCGTGACCGGGGCGCAGGGTGGAGGCATGACGACAACACTGATCACCGGAGCCAACAAGGGCATCGGTTACGAAACCGCCCGCCAGCTCATCGCCGCAGGTCACACCGTGTACATCGGAGCCCGGGACGCCGAGCGCGGCCGCCGGGCCGCCGGGGAACTGGGCGCCCGGTTCGTCCTCCTCGACGTCACCGACGACGCCTCGGTCGAGGCCGCGGCCAAGAGGATCGAGGCCGACGGCGGGCTCGACGTCCTGATCAACAACGCCGGGATCGAGAGCAGGACCGCGGACAACGGCGTCCCCACTGCCGAGACCGTCACCGCGGACCTGATGCGCAACACCTTCGAGACGAACGTCTTCGGCGTCGTCCGCGTCCTGCACGCCTTCCGGCCCCTGCTGGAGCGCTCGGCGGCACCGGTCGTGGTCAACGTCAGCAGCGGTCTTGCCTCGCTGACGGCCCTCTCCGACCCGGACCACTTCGCGCACTTCTACCCGGGCATCGCGTACCCGGCCTCCAAGACCGCGGTCAACATGCTCACCGTGCAGTTCGCGAAGGCCTTCCCGGCCATGCGGATCAATTCCGTCGAGCCCGGCTTCACCAAGACGGACCTGAACGGCAACACGGGCACGCAGACCGTGGAGCAGGGTGCCGAGATCATCGTACGGATGGCGCAGATCGGCCCGGACGGACCGACCGGCGGCTTCTTCGACGTGAACGGCCGACTGCCCTGGTGAGCCACGGCTTGACCAGCCGGGCCGCCGCGACCCGTGCACGCGGCGGCCCGGGGATCAGCCGAGGCAGATGACCAGCAGGCAGAGCTGCGAGGGCGAGGTCGCGGTGGCGGTCGGTGCGGGGCTCGCCGACGACGTCGAGGTGCCGGTGGTGGCGCTCGCGGTGGGCGTGGCCGTCGTCGGCGCCACCGTCGCGGCGGCCGTGTCCCCGGACACCGTGGCGGCGGACTGCTGCTGGGCCGCTGAGGTCGCCGCGGGTTGCGGTGACGCGGCGGTGTCCTGACGGGTCGTCGGTGCGGCGTGGCGCCCGCCGGTGGTCTGCGCCCGTTGGGTGTTCGCCGCCGAACCGGTGGCGGGCGTGGCGTCCGGGGCCCGGTGCCGGCCGGCCGACACCGTCGTCCGGGTGGCGTCGGTGATGTCGGTGGCCTGCTCGTCGGCGAGACCCATGGTCCTGTTGTCCGGAGCCGTGGCCGCCTGGGCCCGGTCGGTGCCCTGCCGGTCCAGCGAAGCGACGGTCAGGCCGCCGCCGACCAGGGCGACCGCGGTGGCCACCACGGCCCGCCGCTGGTTCTTCTTCCAGCGGGCCCGCTGACGGCGCCGGGCCGCCCGGCCCAGCGGCGCGGACGGGGCGGCGCCCTGGCCGTCGTACGGGTCCTCGGCGGCCTCTTCGGCGTACGTGTCCGGGTCGGACCACGCGGTGCCGGCCGGAACCTGCCAGACCGCCGCGCCGGTCCTCGCCGGGGCCACGGTGGCACGCGGGGCGGCGTCCCGGGCGTAGGCGCCGCAGCCGGGGCACGCCAAGGCGCCGTTGAGGTGCCGACGGCACGAGGAGCAGTAGTCCATCCGCGTCTTCCTGACTCGACTGCGCCGACGGCGTCCACCGCCATGGCCTGATCTCGATCGCACGTGGGATCGAACGGCCTGAACGGTAGCGAGCCTTTGGCCAGGCAGTGTGCAGCCTGTGTGTCGCTTCTGCGCAGATGCCGTCCGGGTCGGTGCACAACCCGGTTCGAACGGGGCCTGGCCCGCGCCTCAGCCGCCTGCGTCGACGACCAGTGCCTTCACCGGGGCCCGGCCTACCGGAACCGCAGTAGTCGCTGCTGAAACCGCAGTACGCCGGTACGGCCACGCGTACTGCGCGATGAGACCGTCGATTGCCCACATCGGTACGACGACGGGACACGCGGCGCCCGGAGAGCCTGAAGCGGTGTCGGAGACCGGCGCGGCGCCGCCCACCGCGGCCCAGCCCTGCGCCGGTCGGATCCCCAGCAGGAGACAGGACCATCGGATGAGGACTCGTACCGGGTTCGGGCTCGCAGCGGTCGCCTCGTGCCTCGCGCTCGCCACCGCCGTGACCGTCGGCAGCGGCAGCGGGGGTGGCGCCGCGCCGCCCCTTGCACCGCCGAAGGGGCCGTACGCCGCGCTCGGCGACTCCTACACGGCAGGCCCCCGCATCCCCGGCCGGCACGGGCGGCCCGCCGGCTGCGAGCGCTCCGACCACAACTACCCCGCCCTGGTCGCCGCCCGGCTCGGGCTGCGCGCCGCCGAGTTCCGGGACGTCAGCTGCAGCGGGGCCGTCATGGACGACCTGTCCGGGCCGCAGTCGACGGACGACGGCGTCAACCCCGCGCAACTGTCGGCCGTGACCAGGGCCACGCGGCTGGTCACCCTCGGCATCGGCGGGAACGACATCGGCTTCGGCTCGCTGATCACGACCTGCGTCAAGACCGGCGTGGCCTACCGGCTGGAGCAGCGGATCACGGGCGGTGCGGCCGACGGGGCGCCGTGCCGCGACCGGTACGCGGCGGACGGCACCGACGAGGTCGACGGCAGGATCAGGACGGCGGGCGCCCGGCTGTCCGGCGTGCTCGACGACGTCAGGCACGGGGCCCCGGAGGCCCGGGTCTACGTGGTCGGCTACCCGGCGATCCTGCCCGCCGCCGGAACCGACTGCGCCGCGCTCGGACTGGCCCCCGGCGACGTGAGCTACCTGCGCGCGAAAGAGCGCCGGCTCAACGCCGTGCTGCGCGAGCGGGCGCAGGCCGCCGGGGCCGTGTACGTCGACACCTACACGCCCTCCACGGGCCGTGGCGCCTGCGCGGACCCCGGCGTGCGCTGGATCGAACCACTGGTCCCGGCGGCCCCGGCCGCCCCCGTGCACCCCAACGAGCGCGGCGAGCGCGGCATGGCCGAGGCCGTGCTCCGCGCGCTCGGTGCGACGCGCTGACGGTCCGGGCGTCGTACCGGGGCATGATCCGGCGGCCCGGACGCGTACTGCGGTTTCAGTAGTCCGTCCTGCGGATTCAGTAGCCGGCAGTGCCAGTAGCCGTACGACGACGCGGGGGCCCTCGCCGGGACAGCCTGGGTGACCAAGCGAGATCGGATGCGGAGTTCCCTGACGTGGCTACTTTTCTCTATCGACTGGGCCGACTGGCCTTCCGGCGGCGCGGGTACGTCGCCTTGCTGTGGTTGGCCGTCCTGGCCGCCGTAGGACTGGGCGCGCTGCAGGCGCCGGGCGCCGCCGACGAGGAGTTCTCGGCGCCGGGCATCGAGTCCCAGAAGGCGTTCGACCTGATGCAGGAGCGCTTCCCGGGTGCCGCCGCCGACGGCGCCACCGCGCGGGTCGTCTTCGTCGCCCCGCACGGGCAGCGGGTCACCGCCACCGGTCACCGGAAGGCGATCGAGGAGACGGTGACCGCCCTGGGCGACGGCGCCCAGGTGGCCGTCGTCTCCGACCCGTTCAAGGCGAACGCGGTCAGCAAGGACGGTACGACGGCGTACGCGACCGTCACCTACAAGGTCAAGTCGTCCCAGATCACCGACGCCGCCCGCACGGCACTGGACGACGCCGTCGACCAGGCGCGCGACACGGGCCTCACCGTCGAGACCGGCGGCTCCGCCATGGACAGCGGCGCCGGACCCGGGGGCGTCGCCGAGGTCATCGGCATCGCGGTCGCGGCCGTCGTCCTGCTGGCCACCTTCGGTTCGCTCGCGGCCGCCGGACTGCCGCTGCTGACCGCGATCCTCGGCGTCGGCATCAGCATGTTCACCGTCACCCTGCTGTCCGACGCCCTGGGCCTGTCCAGCAGCACCGGCACCCTGGCGATGATGCTGGGCCTCGCCGTCGGCATCGACTACGCCCTGTTCGTCGTATCCCGCTACCGGGAGGAGCGCGCCAAGGGCCGGGCTCCCGAGGAGGCGGCCGGCCTCGCGGTCGGCACGGCGGGCTCGGCGGTGGTCTTCGCCGGCCTGACCGTGGTCATCGCCCTGGCCGGCCTGTCCGTCGTCGGCATCCCGATGCTGACCAAGATGGGCCTGACCGCCGCGGGTGCGGTGGTCGTCGCCGTGGTCATCGCGCTGACGGTCGTACCGGCGCTGCTGGGGTTCTGGCCGAACGCCGTGCTGGCGGGCGCCGCGCGCCGCCGGGAAGGCGGCCGCCGCTTCCGGTTCAGGAGGGCGACGTCCCAGGACGGCAACCGTGACAACCACGGCACCCGCTGGGCCCGCCTCGTGCTGCGCCGCCCGGTCCCCGTGCTGCTCCTGGCCGTCCTGGGCCTCGGCGCCCTCGCCGTCCCGATGACCCAGTTGCAGCTCGGCATGCCGGGAGACGAGGCCAAGTCCACGTCCACCACCGAGCGACGCGCCTACGACGACCTCGCCGAGGGCTTCGGCCCCGGCTTCAACGGCCCGCTGACCATCGTCGTGGACGCCAGGGGCGCCGCCGACGCCAAGGCCTCGGTGGGCACGATCAGCGAGCGGATCGCCGGCACGACGGGAGTCGTCTCGGTCTCCGAGGCGCACTTCAACAAGGCGGCCGACACCGCCGTGTTCACCGCCACGCCCGCCACCAGCCCGACCGACGACCGGACCAAGACCCTCGTCAAGACGATCCGCGACGAGCGCCCGGCCGTCGAGTCGGCGGCCGGAGCCTCCTTCGAGGTCACCGGCACCACCGCGCTGAACATCGACGTCGCCGCGAAGGTGCAGTCGGCCCTGGTGCCCTACCTCGTCACCGTCGTCGGTCTCGCCGTCATCCTGCTGCTGGTGGTCTTCCGGTCCCTGCTCGTCCCCCTCAAGGCGGCGCTCGGCTTCCTGCTCTCGGTCCTCGCGGCGCTGGGCGCGGTCGTCCTGGTCTTCCAGCAGGGCCATGCGGCCGGGCTGTTCGGGGTGGCGCAGACCGGGCCGATCATGAGCCTGATGCCGATCTTCCTGGTGGGCATCATCTTCGGCCTCGCCATGGACTACGAGGTCTTCCTCGTCTCCCGGATGCGGGAGGCCTACGTCCACGGCGAACCCGCGAATGAGGCGGTGGTCGCCGGGTTCCGGCACAGCGCCCGGGTCGTCGTGGCCGCCGCCCTCATCATGATCGCGGTATTCGCCGGGTTCATCGGCGAGAGCGAGTCCATGATCAAGATGATCGGGTTCGGCATGGCCACCGCCGTCCTCCTCGACGCCTTCGTCGTCCGGATGGCGATCGTGCCCGCGGTCCTCGCCCTGCTGGGGGACCGGGCCTGGCGGCTGCCGAAGTGGCTGGACCGGCTGCTGCCCCGGGTGGACATCGAGGGCGAGGCCCTCACACGGAACGCGGCCACCGCCACGGTCACCGACCCGGACCCGACCCCGGACGAGCCCGTCGAGGCACGCGTCTGACCGCCCCTCCCGGTCCCGGCGGGCCGCCCGTGGCGCAGGTCACGGG
>NZ_JBHXLU010000078.1:0-58438 GCF_042720695.1 Streptomyces sp. NPDC058457
GAGCTCGCCGTCGTCGGCATCCCCCGCGAAAAAGCCGCCGAGGTACACGCCGAAACCCTCGACGTCCTCCTCGCCGCCATCGCCAAACCCGCCGTCACCCACCACGGCACCCACTTCTCCTTCGACGACATCCGCATCACACCCGGCTTCCTGCGCACCTCCCCGCCCGTCTGGACCGCCTCCACCAACGAGGCGTCGGCCCGCCGCGCCGGCTCCCTCGGACTCAAGATGTGCGGCGGCTTCGCCGACGTCGAAAAACTCGTCCCCGTCTACCAGGCCTACCAGGACGCCGCCCACGAAGCGGGCATGCCCACCGGCCCCGACCAGGTCGGCATCCGCCGTGAGGTCGTGATCGTCGAGGACGAGACGGAGCTCGACCAAGGCGCGCGGACGGCCGAGGAAGGGCACGAGGAGTTCTTCCGGGTGCAGCTCGAAAGCCTGAAGATCCCGGACGCCCCGAAGAAGGAGCTGTCCCGCGACGATCTCATCCTGGGCACTCCCGCGCAGGTCGCCGACGAGATCATCCGGCAGTGCCGCGCCCTCGGCGCCGGCAACTTCGCGGCCACCTTCAACTTCGCCCCGGCGCAGCTTCGCCGGACCCACGAGTTGTTCGGCCGCGAGGTCATCCCCCGGCTGCGCGCTGCCGAGATCGGCTGACCGGCGATGAGCGACTTCTCCACCTTCGCGTACGTTCCCGGCGACGACCCTCGGCAACGGCTGGACGTCTTCACTCCTCACCCGGTCGCCGATCTGCACACCGCGGTTCTGGTGCTGCACGGCGGCGCCTTCCGGCTCGGCGACCGCGCGGCCGTGCACGCCCGGTGCCGGGCCCTGTCCGCACACGGCTTCACGGCGATCGCCGTCGGCTACCGGCTGCTCGACTCCGCGGCCTGGCCCGCACAGCTCGACGACGCCCGGGCGGCTCTGCGGTGGACACACGAGCACGCCGGCGAACTCGGCGTCGACGCCGGGCACATCGTGCTGCAGGGACACAGCGCCGGAGCACAGCTCGCGCTGCTCCTGGCCGGCACCGCGGGCCGCCACCAGCCCGAGGCGCGCGGCACCGCAGTCCCGGTACCGGCCCCCGCCGCCGTGATCGCGTACTACGCTCCCGCCGCGCTGTCCCTGACGCCCGGTCACGGTGAGCTGCCGGCCCAGCACATGCTCGGGCCGGACGTCACGGCCGAGGAGGCCGCAATGGCCAGCCCGATCAACCACATCGACGAGCGCTACCCACCGACCGTCCTGGTCCACGGCACCGCCGACCGGTTCATTCCGCCCGTCACGAGCCTGTGTCTCTTCGACGCCCTGACCGCGGCCGGCGTGAGCCGCGAACTCCACCTGGTCTCCGGGCAGGACCACGAGTTCGACACCACACCGCGCTACACCCGGAGCAGCGCCCGCCTCGTCGTCGACTTCCTCCGCGCGCACGTCATCGAACCGGACCAGGTCACGAAGGAGGTCCTGGAGGGCAACCTCCTCGCCTCGATGCCACCACCGGGCGCTGAGGCCGGGCAGAGCTCCGACCACACCTGACACATCACGACTTCGTCCTTGATCTGTTCCTGGGAGACCTTGATGGCACGCATGACCTTTGTTCGACCGCTCGATATCGATCAGGCCTTTGACACCGGTTTCAAGGGTTATCGGGCGCAGTTCCTTTCGCATCTGGAGAGCGCTCTGATGATCGCGAGCACCATCGAGGAGGGTGGCTGCGGCCCGGGCCTGCACTACCACCGCAGCGATCAGCTGTACTACCTGATGCGCGGCTCGATGAACGTGCGCCTGGGCGACGAGATCCATCAGGTCCGGGCGGGCAGCCTGGTGTTCATCCCGGCCGGGCTGGCGCACTGCAACTGGAACGAGGGGCCCGGCTCCGAGACCCACTTCGAGATGATCATTCCCGCGCCGGCACCCATGTCGCAGATCGCGATCATGGTCGACTCGCCGACCGACGTACCGGACGAGGACCGCACCGATCGCGCGGGTTACGTGCGCACACTCGATCCCGCCGCCCTGCCCGAGGCGCTGCCGGGTTTCCGCATGCAGCCACTGGCCGACCCCGAGTCGGGCTCCCACGGAGCCGTCGTCAACTACCTGGAAGTCGACCCCGGCCGTGCCGGGCCCGGCACCCACGTGCACGAGTTCGACCAGTACTACCTCGTCCTGGAAGGGCGGCTCACCATCGAGGTCGCGCTCGAAAGGCACATCGCCGAGCCCGGCACACTGGTCATCCTTCCCGCGGGCGTACCTCATCGGCAGTACAACGAGGGCGACGTGGCCGAGAAGCACCTGGGGATTCTGGCACCCGCTCCCGAGCCGGGCAGGCCCTGGGACCGCGGAGTCGACTTCGCCGCCAACGGGGACGACCACGGTGGCGCGACGAACGCGCCGGCCGCGGCGCCGAGCGGAGCGACGCGATGACCGGGCTCGGTGGCTACGGCCCGCGCCCGGCGAACCTGCCGCTACGGCGCGGGGTGGTCGACTTCTCCGACGAAGCCGGGGTCGCGGCGATCCTCGCGCTCGTGGGCGACGCCGAGTTGCCGCCCGTCGCGGAGACCGCGGGCCTGCCGTTCGTCGGCGTCACCACGGACGGCAACCCGCTGCCCGGCCTGTTCGATTTGCGCGACGAGGGCGCACCGGTCGCCCTTGCGGCACAGGCGGCACGCGACCACCTCGCCGGCCTGGGCGCACAGCAGCGCACGAAGGCCACCTTGCCGCTGGACGCGGTCGAGTGGCGGCTGTGGAGCAACGCCTTCCTGACCTTCGACGAGCACGGTCTGCTGCTGCAGGAGCTCACCGACGCCGAACGCAAGGCCGCACTCGCCGTCATCGAGGCCTCGCTCAGCGCCGCCGGATTCGACCAGGCACGCCAGGCCATGCGCCTCAACGGCAGGCTCGGGGAGCTCGTCGGTGCCTACGACGACACCCTGACCGAGTTCTGCTACAGGTTCACGATCTTCGGCGAGCCCTCGTCCGACCAGCCATGGGGCTGGCAGCTGCAAGGACATCACGTCGATCTGCACTGCCTGTTCGTCGGCGGGCAGATCGTGCTCACGCCGGCGTTCCTCGGTGTCGAGTTCGACGGCGACGTGGTCTTCGCCCAACACCAGGAGCGGGCCCGGGACTTGATGGCGTCCTTGTCCGCCGTGCAGCGCGGACGGGCGTTGCAGTACGGGTCGATGCTCTCCGCCGAGCTGCCACCAGAACTGGCAGGAGTCGTGGACGGCCGGCACCGTGCCGGAGCCGGGCGTGACAACCTGGTCCTGCCTTACGCCGGCCTCGCGGGCGACGAACTCACGGCCGGCCAGCGCGAACTGCTTCTCGCGCTCACCGAACCCTATCTGCAGGCCCTGCCCGAAACGCCGCGCACCCACCACCGGGCGCAGATCGCACGGCACCTCGACACCACCCACCTCGCCTGGATCGGGACCTGGGACGAGGGCGCGCCCTTCTACTACCGCGTGCACAGTCCGGTCGTACTCATCGAATACGACAACCACCCCGGCATCTTCCTCGACAACGACGAACCCGAGCCGTTCCACGTCCACACGATCGTGCGGACACCCAACGGCGGTGACTACGGCAAGGACCTCCTGCGTCAGCACTACGCGCACCATCACCACTGACCCCAGTTGCCCCGGGAGAGCTCCCAGGTGAACACCTACCAGGACCGGCCGTGGCTGGCCCAGTACCGTGCCGGCCAGTCGGCCACGGTCGAGCCCGAGTACCACACCATGCTCGACATGTTCCGTGCGTCCGTGGAACGCGCCCCCGATCAGGTCGCGCTCCGCTACTTCGACGGCGAGCTCACGCTCGCCCAGCTCGACCGGTACTCCGACGCGCTGGCGTCCGTCCTTCTGCAGGGCGGTTTCCGGCGCGGTGACCGGCTGGCCGCCTACGTGCAGAACGATCCGGGCTTCGTCATCGGTCTGCTCGGGACGTGGAAGGCGGGCGGCACCGCGGTCGCGATCAACCCGATGAACAAGGCCCAGGAACTGGAGTACCTGCTCGCCGACTCCGGCGCGAGGGCACTGCTCTGTCTGGACAGCCTGTACGAGCAGGTCGCGCGAGACGTCATCGCGACCGGCCGGACGAGCGTCGACACGGTGATCACCACCTCCGAACTGGACTGGCAGGCCCGAGACGACGAACGAGTGCTGCGGGCGCCACGCCTGCCCGTCCCCGACGGCACGTCCGACCTGCTGGCACTCATCGACGTGCACGGTGGGCGACGCCCCGACGTGGCGCCCCCGGAACCGGACGACGTCGCGGTACTCACCTACACGTCGGGGACCACCGGCCGGTCCAAGGGCGCGATGAACACCCACCGCACGATGGTGTACGGCTGCTACAACTTCCGCGACTGGCTCGACCTCACCCCGGCCGACAGCGTGCTCGGCATCGCCCCGCTGTTCCACATCACCGGTCTGGTCGGCCACGTCGGCCTGTCACTGCTGCTGCCCTGCCCGCTCGTGCTCACCCATCGCTTCCATCCCGCGGTCATGCTGGACGCGCTGCGCGAGCACCGCCCGACGTTCACCGTCGCCGCGATCACGGCGCTCACCCGGCTCGCCGAGGAGTCCGACCGGTCGGCGGAGGACTTCTCGTCGCTACGGATCGTGTACTCGGGCGGCGCGCCGATCGCGCCCGCCGTCAACGACGCGTTCCAGGCCAGGACCGGGGTCTACATCCACAACATCTACGGGCTGACCGAGACCAATTCCCCGACGCACGGGACACCGCTCGGTGCCAAGGCACCGGTCGACCCGGTATCGGGTGCCCTGTCCGTCGGGGTGCCGGTCTTCGGCACCGTCGCCCGCATCCTGGACGACGACGGCGGCGAACGAGCGGTCGGCGAGATCGGCGAGATCGCGATCAGCGGCCCGCAGGTGGTCCCGGGCTACTGGAACCGGCCCGAGGAGTCCGCGGCAGCCTTTCCCGGTGGGGAACTGCGCACCGGTGACGTGGGGTTCATGGACACCGACGGCTGGTTCTATCTCGTGGACCGCAAGAAGGACATGATCAACGCCTCCGGGTACAAGGTATGGCCCCGAGAGGTGGAGGACCTGCTGTACACCCACCCGGCGATCAGGGAGGTCGCCGTGGTGGGAGTCCCCGACGCCTACCGCGGTGAGACCGTCAAGGCCTTCGTCTCGCTGCACCCCGGCGCGACGGCGAGTCCGGAAGACCTCATCCGGTACGCCAAGGACAGCATGGCGGCCTACAAGTACCCCCGCCTCGTCGAGATCGTCGACGAGTTACCCAAGACCGCGACGGGCAAGATCCTGCGGCGGCAACTCCGGGACAACCCGCCACAGCCGGGTGCCGACAGCTGAACACACCATCCGGCAGGACGACGTTACGGAGCAGCGATGGATTTCACGGAGACCGACAAGGTTCGGGATCTCAAGCTACGGGCCACCCGGTTCCTGGACGAGTTCGTCATCCCCGCGGAACCCGTCTACGCGGAGCAGAAGACCCGGATCGGGCCGTGGGAGACCCCACCGGTCATGGCGGAGCTGAAGAAGGCCGCCCGTGACCGTGGCCTGTGGAACCTCTTCCTCCCCGGAGAGCGGGGCGCCGGACTGACGAACCTGGAATACGCCCAGGTCGCCGAGATCACCGGAAGAAGCCCGTGGATCATGCCGGAAGCGCTGAACTGCTCCGCGCCCGACACCGGCAACATGGAGACGCTCGCCCAGTTCGCCACGCCGGCCGTTCAGAAGCGGTGGCTCGGCCCCTTGCTCGAAGGCGAGATCCGCTCCGTCTACTCCATGACCGAGCCCCTGGTCGCCAGCTCCGACGCGAGCAACATCGACACCAGGATCACCGAGGACGCCGACGGGTTCCGGATCGACGGCCGCAAGTGGTGGTCCAGCGGCGCGATGAGCCCCGCGTGCGAGGTCGCCATCGTGATGGGCCGATCGGATCCGGGTGGGGAACGCCACCGCACCCACAGCATGGTCGTGGTCCCGCTCGGCTCTCCCGGCGTGAATGTCCTGCGGTCGACCAGCGTGTTCGGCTACTCCGACAGCGGTCACGGCGGTCACGCCGAGATCGTCTACGACGATGTCCGGGTCCCTCGGGAGAACCTCCTGGGCGAGCTGCACGGCGGTTTCGCGATCGCCCAGGCCCGCCTCGGCCCCGGCCGGATCCACCACGCCATGCGCCTGATCGGCATGGCCGAACGCGCCTTCGACCTGATGTGCGCCCGGGCCCACCAGCGCACCCCCTTCGGCAAGCCGCTCGCCGAGCAGGGCGTCCTGCACGACTGGGTGGCGGAAGCACGGATACGGATCGAGACAACCCGCCTGCTGGTCCTGAAGACGGCATGGCTGATGGACACCGTGGGCAACCGCGGCGCGGCTGTCGAGATCGCCGGAATCAAGGTGGCCGCGCCGCGGATGGCCACCTGGGTCATCGACCACGCGATCCAGGCCCACGGCGGCGGTGGCGTGAGCCAGGACTTCCCCCTGGCCGAGCTGTACGCCCAGGCCCGCATGCTGCGTATCGCCGACGGACCGGACGAGGTCCACAAGATGTCCCTGGCCCGCCGCGAGCTACGCCGGTTCGCACCGAAATAGCCCACGCCTCGGGTCGTGACACTTCACAGACCCTGTCGTAGCATGACGCTCGTTAGGCTACGCCGGTGTGGCCCGCCGCATCGGTCGTGCAACGGTCGGCCGAAGGACGGGACCTTATGGCAGACACAAGTGCGTTGGCGCTGGAAACCCCATCGTCCGAGGCCGTCTACCGCATGTTGCGGAACCGGATCATGACCTGCGAGCTGAGCCCCGGCCAGGTGCTCACCGAGCGCGAGAGCGCCGTCGAACTCGGACTCGCCCTGGCCCCGGTGCACGACGTTCTGACGCGCCTCGTGCAGGACGGTCTGGTCCAGACAGTGTCCCCCAGCGTGTACCGGATCACCCCGCTCACCCTGAAGTCCGTGAACGATCTGCTCACCGTCTGGACCCTGCTCGGCCCGGAGATGGCCGCACTGGGCACCAGCCGGGCCGACCCCCAAGAGGCCGCTAAACTGCGGCAGCTGATGGCGGAGGGGAACGCGGTACTCTCCGGCCCACCCGATCGCGACCGCGTCGTCCGGTTCGTCGACATCGCCGAACAGGTCTTCGGTCTGGTCGCCGTGGCCTCGCGCAACGAACGGCTCATCGAGGTCTACCGGTCGCTGGCCGGCGAGACCTGGCGCGTCCTGGCCATGATCCTCCTGGCGGCCGAGTGCGTCGACACGCTCCTGGCCGCGGGCGTGACATGGGGCTCGACGATCGAACCCCGCGACGGGGTCACGGCCACGCGGATCGTCCGCGATGTCACCGTGGCAACCCACATGTCGGCGATACGTGTGCTGAGCGACCGGCCGGAGAGCAGCGGTGACGGTGTCGTGCTCCCGCTGCGGCGCTGAGCGCGGTTGCATACGCCGTCACCGGACGGCGTATACAACGAGACCCGACCGAAGTACTCCGGTGAACGGTATGATCGGGCCCGCTGAGATATCACCGAGCTACTCGACCGTCCGGGAGCGAGTCACGTGTCAGTCACCTCGTCCGAACCCGTGTCACTCGGCGATGCCGCGTACCGGAAACTACGGGCCGACATCGTGTCCTGCCGACTCGTTCCGGGGCAGCGCCTCACCGAACGATCACTCGCCGAGACGACCGGCTTCGGTATCTCCCCCGTTCGGGACGCGCTGACCCGCCTCAGCCACGAGGGGCTCGTCCGAACCCTGCCCCGCAAGGGTTACCAGGTCACCCCGCTGACTCTGAAGTCCGTCGACGATCTGTTCACGCTCTGGCGGATCGTGGGGCCGGAGACCGTCCGCCTCGGCGTGCAGGACGCCACCGGCGAGCAGCGCAGGCAGATCGTGGCCGCGTTCACCGCGGCGCTGCCGGGCGGTGACCCGGCGGACGGGGAGGACGACGAGCAGCCGCTGCGGCGGGTCGAGGCGGCCACCGCGGCCTTCGCGAGTCTGGCCGCGGCGACCGACAACGACTACCTCATCAGGGTCCACGACCGACTGCAGAACGACATCGCCCGGATCCTGGCGCTCATCATGGCCGAGGCCGACACCTCGATGCCCGATCCGGCGGTCGACACGGAATGGATCGAGCTCGTCGAGCAGCGCGACGGCGATGCCGCCGCCGCGCGCACCCGCGAATACATCAGCGACCTGCACACGCGCGTCCTGAGGATCCTGACCCGCTGGCCGTCGGTGGTCTCCAGCGAGATCACCTCGGTGCGCGGCTGACCCATGTGTGAGGCGTGCCCGAAACGGCGGGTGCCGCCCCGGACGGTTCCACGGCAAGGCTCTGATGTGGTTCTGATGAAACTCTGAGCGGATTCCGAGTCGATCCCTGATGAAAAACTGATCATCAGGCGCCACGGATGCGGTTTAATTGATGTAACGCAGCAACGACAGTGCTGCCCGAATTCAAAGACATTTGAATTCGGGCAGCACTGTTTTGCCGTACCCGAAATCATCGGATTCCGATTCACGCAATATTAACCTTGCGCTTGCTTTATCCTCCATTGACCGGTGCGGGATTCCAGACCGATAGTGATGCGCGACATCCGACATTTCCACCGACGTCCCCCGATGGAGCAACCAATGGAATTCACCCTGCGCGGAAAGAGATCCGCCAAGCACATTTCCTCCCGCACCGCCGGCATGATCGCCGCCCTCACCGTAGGCGCCTCTCTGCTCACGGCCCCCCAGGCCCTCGCCGCCGACAGCCCCACCGACGCCCAGCTCCTGAAAGCCTGCGGCGACACCTCCAGCTTCTGCGCGTTCCGTCCGCAGAGCTACTGGGGCTACAGCGGCCCCAAGCACCAGGTCGGCAGCACCGCCTACAACTGCGGGAGCCAGACCAACCAGCACCGCATCGACTGGTCGGACACGACCACCGCCAGCAACTCGGTGGGCGTCGCAGTCTCGGCGGAATACAAATTCGGCGAAGTCTTCGAACTCTCGGTCACCACCACCTACAGCCACACCTGGCAGAACTCCCACACCGACACCGAGTCGAACCAGGTCAACATCCCGTCGGGGCATGTCGGCTGGATCGAGCGCGGCACGTCCAAGCAGGCCGCCCAGGGCTGGTGGGAGATCCAGTTCAAGAACAAGTACTACGGCCACTACGACTGGTACGTCTACAACTACAAGGAGTCCGGCTTCAACAAGGACAACCCCAGCTACGGCTACATCAACTTCAAGGACCGGGCGATGACCTCGGCCGAACGCGGCGCCCACTGCTGAACAGCCGCACAGGAAACAGGTGACGCATGATGCCGGGAATCCGCATCGCCGCTCTGGTCCTCTGTTCGTTCCTCGCCCTCTCCGGTTGCGCGGACGGAAACGCCGAGGGCACCCAGCCCCGCTTCGCGGACCATGAGGGACCGATCGTGATCGGCACCGACGGCTCCACTCAGAGCCGGGTGGTGGCGGCGCTCTACGGCGAACTCCTCACTGCCGCAGGGCGGAAGGCGGTGGCGGCGGACGGTACCTACGCGTCACCCGTCGACACCGCACAGGCCGTGGTGGACGGCAGGATCGACATCGCGCCCGCCTACGAGACCACCCTGCTGCGGGCGATGCCGGGCGGTCAGACCCTGCCCGGCGACATGGAGGCGACGCTGAGTATGGCGCTGCCTCCGGGGACCGTCGCACTGCCGTCGGCCGCCGCGCAGGGCGGGATCGTCCTCGCGGTCACCAAGGCCACCGCCGAGCGTCACAAGCTGCGCGGCCTCGCCGGCCTCCGGACGGCCGGCCCCGGCCTGACCCTCGGCGGCCCGGCCGTCGGCGATCCCGACGCCCCGTCGCCCGCCGCGCTGAAGAAGGCGTACGGCGTCACGCTGCGCCCCGTCGGCACGTCGGGGACGTCAGACGTACGGGTGCTGCGCAGCACCGACCCGGCGATCGCCCGGGACGGCCTGGTCGTGCTCACCGACCCCAAGTCCGTCGTCCCACCCGAGCACGTCTTCCCACTGATCAGCGCTCCTGCCGTGGATCCGCCCGGCAGAACGGCCCTGGCTCGGGTCGACACCCTGCTCACGACCGCCCAGCTGGCGGCGCTCACCTCATCCGTCAACGCGGGCCAGGCCCCCGGCGAAGCCGCCAGGACCTGGCTGCGCGCCAAGGGTCTGCTGCGCTGAGCCCGTCCGTATCCGATCAGACACGCACAAGAACAACAAGAATGGTGACAGTTCCATGCGCACTCTCAGACGCAGGTTCACCGTGGTGGCGCTCTTCGCCGCCACCGTCCTCGGCGGTGTGGCGGTTCCCGGAACCGCCTACGCCGGCGGCGACAAGTTCGTGACCCTCAGGGTCTGCAGCGGATCCACCGAGACGGTGAAGTTCTACTTCGTCGGCGAGAACCAGTTCGGCGACTGGGTCCCCTCACGGTTCTGGGAGATCGCCCCCAAGGGCTGCACCACGGCGAGCGATTACTGGTGGAAGGCCGGGCAGTCGGTCGAGTTCCACCACCACAAGAACAGCACCGGCTGGCGCTGGGAGCCCAGGCTCATCTCGTACAACGACACGAGCGACGGTGCCGTGTACGACCTCTGGATCGGCTAGGGCTTCCTCCGCCCCTGACCCGGACGCGGGTCCGCAGACCGCCCTGCGCGGCCTGCGGACCCGTTCCTCAGTTCTCGGCCTCGGCCGTGTCGGCGTGGACCATGTAGCCCACACCGCGCACGGTACGGATCAGCGAGCGGCCGGAGTCGCCCAGCTTGCGCCGCAGGTAGTAGACGTATGTCTCCACGACCCCCGACTCACCCTGGAAGTCGTGCTTCCAGACGGTGTCCAGGATCTGCGCCTTGGTGATCACCTGGCCCGCGTTCCGCATCAGCACGCTCAACAGATCGAACTCGGTGGCCGACAGCGGCACCGGCTCGCCGTGCAGCCATGCCTCCCGGGTGTCGTGGTTCAGCTCGATCCCGGCCACACGCAGCCGCGAAGACGAGGAGACGGCGGCCGCACCGCGGTCGGCGCCTCGGACCATGCCGGGGCCCTGGGCACGGCGGACGAGCGCACGGATCCGCGCGCCGACCTCGAAGATGTCGAAGGGCTTGGTGACATAGTCGTCGCCGCCCATGGCCAGCGCGTGGCACTTGTCCTCCACCGTGGTGCGGGCACTCAGGAAGAGCACCGGGGTGTAGTCCCGCGCCACCCGGAGCCGCCGGCAGACCTCGGTGCCGTCCAGATCGGGAAGCATGCCGTCCAGCAGGACCACGTCGGGCCTGCGCTCCCGGACGGCCTCGATCGCCTCGTTCCCGGTGGCCACGCTGTACACCTCGAAGCCGAGGAAGCGCAGGGCCATGACGAGCATGCCGGACACGCTGATGTCGTCCTCCACGACGAGGACGAAGGGATTCTCGAGTGGTCCGATCGCCGCCTGGGCGTCGAAGCAGCTCTCCTGGGTCAAGTCTGACGCACCTTTGGTCAGGGGATTTGTCGGATCTGACAGGCACCTGCGGCCTGGGACGGAACCCTGTTCGACCAGGCGACCGTTGTTCGGTCACATCGAGTTGTGAGACCCCGCACCGGGGCGCGACTCAGGTCTACGGGTCAATGTGGTCGAACGAGGCCCCCGGCTCGGAAACACCGTCCCGCTCGAACCACTCACGGCAGGGTGGGCTTGGGGACGGTGTCCCGAAATGTATACCCGAGTAAGGAGTTGACCGCTCGCCTGTCCGACAGGTGGATATATGTCATGAGCCACGCGTTCTTGAACACGCCTGATGCGCCGTCCCGCGCAGCCCTGCACCCGAGGTCTTCGCGGCCGGGAAGCCGCCGGTGATCGCGAGCGAGTCCGCCCTCGTCGTGGCACTCGCCGCCGCCTTCACCTGCCGGGCCGCGTACCACTGGGGGATCACACCGTGCACGAGCCCGGCCGGGATCGTGGCAGCGCCGAGGCCGGACTCGACGCGCGAGCGCCTGCCGCCGTCGCCCCGGCGCCGAGCACGGCGGCGGAGGCGGACGCCGGGAGACCGGCGCCGCTCGCGGAGACCCCGAGCACACAGCGGCGAGTGAGGTGTCGTCTCTGATGTGTGCTCAACGGTGGCACTCCGTGGTTCCTTGTGGTTGCCGACGAATGAGCGCGTCGTCTTCACTCTGCTTCCACAAGTGTGATCGCCACCGGTAAGAAGAAAGTGGCCGTTGCATAAAGGTTTCTTCATGAAGCAGCGACCGCCGGACGTCCCCCTGGAACGCGGCAGATCGGTGGCCCCGGTTCTCAGGGCCGGCGGGCACGAATCCGGCGCGTCAGAACTGGGGACGCACCGGCCTGATCATGTTCCAGGACAGCGGCTCCAGTTCGGCGCGCAGTACCCCGTCCTCGACGGTGGTGCCGGTGGCGACGCGCGGGGTGACACGGTCCGGCTGGTCCGCGGTGTTGTGGGCCTCGGGGTCGGCGTCAGCCAGGACCAGGTGCTCGACGACGGTCTGGGCCTCGACGCCCCGAAGGTCGATCTCAAGCGGCAGAGCCGTGGCCTGACCGCGGTTGACGGCGAAGACGGTGACGTCGCCGGTCCCGTCGTCGGTGACGGCGCTGGCGTTCAGCAGCGGAACCTGGCCGAAGCGGGCGGTGGGACAGACGGGGCTGTCCACCTCGACCTGGAGGACCCGGCCGCGGCCGTACGCCGACGCCTGCGCGAAGGCGGCCGTACGCCGACGCCTGCGCGAAGGGGTGGAACGTGGTCTGCCGCCAGGCGGATCCGCCCGGTTCGGTCATGATCGGCGCGATGACGTTGACGAGTTGGGCGAGCGAGGCCGCGGTGACCCGGTCGGCGTGCCGCAGCAGGGCGATGAGCAGCGAGCCGAAGACCACGACGTCGGTGACGGTGTAGATGTCCTCCAGCAGGCATGGCGCCTGCTGCCACTCCTCGACCGGGCGCGGGTTGGGCCTCTGCTGGTACCAGACGTTCCGCTCGTCGAAGGACAGGTTGATGCGCGTGGTCTCCTTCAGGACGGTCGACTCCCAGGAGGCGAGCGTCGGCATGGAGGAACTGGAGTGCCGCACGCCACCAGCTCCGGGCCGGGGGCGACCTGGCGCATGGCGCGGGCGGTCTCGGCAGCGAGCCGGCAGTACTCGGCAGCCGTCATGTGGCCGGTCTGCCCGGGGCCGTCCATCTCGTTGCCCAGACACCACATCCGGATGCCGTACGGCTCCTTGCCGCCATGGGCGACGCGCCGGTAGCGAGCCGAACCCCCCCGGGCCGCCGCCCGGGGGCCGCCGGTGCGGAGACCGGCGTGGCGGTGGGGGCGGTGAGATGACCGGTGCCGCTCATCCCAGGGCCTGCTTGCCCTTGGCGATCTGGTCGTTCATGAGCGAGTTCAGCTTGTCCGCCACCTTGCCGGCCGGGGTACCCGAATTGACCATCTGCGGCAGCGTCTGGCTGAACACCGCGTCCAGACCGGCCAGCTGCACGTACGGGGTGAAGGTGAGCACCTTGAAGTACTCCGGTTCCCGCTGCTGCACCTGGAACGCCTGCTTCTGGAACGCGGTGGACTGGGGCATCTGCGAACGCAGTGACTTCAGGGAGGGGATGCCCCAGCCGCTGGTCGCGCGGTCCTTGGCCGACTGGCCGCCGAAGTAGCACACGAAGACCTTCCAGGCGGCGTCCTTGTTCCTGGCGCCCTTGGGGATCCAGTAGCCGGTGGCACTGAAGCTGGTGCTGACCCGGGTGCCGCCGAACTGGGGCGCGGGGAGGGGCGAACCGGGACACCGCGGAGACCATGGGGTCGCCGCCGATCGCACCGCCGAACCAGTAACCGTCACCGGCGACGGCCATCCGGTTCGCCTGGCAGGTGGGCCAGTCCCAGCCGTCCGGGTCGGGGTTGACCACGTTCGGGCCTATGTCGGCCTTGGCGTACTCCAGGAGTCACTTCAGCGCCTTGGGCGCCTCGGACGAGGAGAAGTCGACGGAGGCCAGGTCCTCGGCGAACAGGCTGCCGCCCGCAAAGGCGGTGATGCCCATGAGCGGGGAGAAGTTGCCGAGCGCGGTAGTGCTCAGGCCGTACACCTTGACCTTGCCGAGCCGGCGCTTGACCAGCTTCCTGCCGAGGTCCAGCCACTCGTCGTACGACAGCGGCTCGGTTTCGCTGGGCTGGTCCGGCTTCGCGGCGTCGAACAGGTCGGTGCGGTACAAGAACATCTGGTCCTGCGAGTAGTCCTTCGCCATGCCGTAGCGGGGGCCCGCGCCCTGCCTGCGGCCCTCGAATCACCACAGGTCGTTGACCGGGTCGAGGTCGGAGACCTTGAGGCACCGTGTTCTTGGCGAGGCAGGGGTCCAGGTCCGTCATCAGTTTCCGCGCGGCGAAGTACGGGGCGTCCACGGCGCCCAAGCCGCGCACCAGGTCCGGCGGATTCTTGGCGGCCAGCACGGCGCTCAGCTTGATGTCGTCGGACTGGACGAAGCGGATGGTCAGGCCCAGCGCCTTCTCAGCGGCCGCCGTTGACGGAGGCCACGTAGGCGGAGGTGCCCAGAGCGGTACCGCCCAGGACCGTGGCCCATGAGGCTGCCCTGGACGAACCGACGTCTGCTGAGCCGAGGCGCAGCGCCCGCGGGGGTGTTGTCGGACGTGGTCGTTCCTCCTGGGGACGTGCTGGGTGGGTTGTATCTCGTGGGCTCGGGTGGTGGGTGACGCGTGCGGTGAAGAGGGTATGCGCGGATCAGGGGTGGAGAAGTGCGTGGAACACCACGCTGTCGCGGCCGAGTTGCAACCGGTCGCCGTCCGCGGCGAGGTGCGCCGCCTGGACGACGGAGCGGCGGGGCCTCGGGCCGTCCACGGCGGCCGGATCGCCGACACCGGCGTTCATGAGGGCCCGGCCACCCTGCATCTGGGGAAGTTCAGGGCCAAACAGGTCACCATCACCGCTGGCGCCCTCGACGCCACCCACCTCCTCAGCCACCACCCGGATCTCAGCGAGGCCGTGAAGGGACACCGGGAAGGAGCGCTTCTGCCTGTCTTGTCAGGGACTCAGGCCTGGGAGGGCGCTGTGGTGCTGCGGCGGACGACGAGCCGTGGGGTCATGGTGGTCTGCACGGCGTGTTCACGCCGGCCTTCGACACGCTCGATGAGCAGTCGGGCCGCGCTCACGCCCATGCCGCGGCCGGCCTGGTCGACGCTGGTGAGCTGCACGGTGGCGAGGTCGGCGACCGCGGTGTTGTTGTAGCCGACGATGGAAACGTCCTCGGGGACGCGTAGCCCCAGTTCGTGGGCGGCGCGCCAGACTCCGAGTGCGGCCACGTCCGCGCCGGCCATGATGGCGGTCGGCCGGGACTCGCTGCTCAGCAGGCTCATGCCGGCCTTGTAACCGCCTTCGTCGGAGTATGCGGTCCGGTAGATGTGCGTCGTGTCGGCGAGTCCGTGGCGGCCCATGGCTTCGGTGTAACCGTTGGCCAGGACGATTTCCGGAGTGCGTGCCCATTTGCTGGTGCGGGTTCCGGGGGCTGAGACGAGGGTGATGTCCCGGTGGCCGAGGGACACCAGGTGATCGACGACGAGGGCGGCTCCCGCGGCATCGGCGTCGACCACGGAGTCGTGGCGGGGAGAGGGATCGTGGTGGCCGATGACGACGGTCGGCGTCGTCTCGGCCAGGGCGAGGACCTCGGCGCGAGCCACACCGGGGGCGATGAGGATCATGCCGTCCATCTGGCGGTCGGTCATGGCCTTGATGGTCTTGCTCTGCGCGTCCGCGCCGAAGCCCGCCGCGCCGATGAGCACTGTGTACTCGCTGTCGTGCAGTTCGTCGCGTACGCCGTCGAGGATGTCGGCGAAAAAGGTGTTGCGGATGTTGTCGAGAAGGACGCCGATCGTGTAGGTCCGGCCTCGCATGCCGCGCGCCGCGGCCTGCGGCCGGTAGTCGAGTTCGGCGATGGCGGCACGTACCTTCTCCTGCATGGCGGCACTGACTCCGTAGGCATTGCGCATCACCTTGGACACCGCGGCCGTGGACACGCCGGCGTGCTGTGCGACGTCCGTGATCGTCACGCGCTTCTTGCGTGCTGATCCCTGCTGCATGCGGTATCTCCTCCGAAGCTCCTCTGCTGTAGACAACGGTCTACACGATAGAGGTACTGACCGGCTAGACGCGGATCGCCTTTCCTCTCTGTTACGGCTCGATGTCTTGACTGGTGTCGAGGCTGCGTGCACTGTGGTGCGCATCCGGAGTGGAGAACGTTATACAACACCTCCGTTCTCCGCCTGTAGGCCTTCGCCGAGCGCCTCCGTTCAACGATGACAGGGAGCCATGCTGTGAACACCGACTCGTCTGCCGCCAGAAAGGCCCGCCTCGCCGGGATGACCGCAGGTGCCGCCGCGATGGTCGTTCTCGTGTCCGCCTGTGGGGGGACAGGAGGCGGCTCCGCCGCGTCACCGAAGAACTTCAGCTACCTGAGCGTCACGGAGAACACCACGGTCAGGACCGCACTGACGACGCTGTCGAAGGGAGCCTGCAAGGCGGCGCAGGACGCACAGCCGTTGAAGGTGGAGACGGTTCCGCAGGCGAGCCTGGACCAGAAGCTCCAGCTGCTGGCCGGCCAGAGTGCGCTGCCCGTGCAGTTCGCGGCGGGCAACGCGCCCGCGCTCACCCAGAAGCTCGCCGCCTCGGGCCAGGTCGCCGATCTGGAGGCCAAGCTCAAGAGCCTGGGCGTGTACGACCAGCTTGAGCCGGCTGCCGTCTCCACGATCAAGGCGCTGTACGGCGGGAAGCTCGATGTGCTGCCGTACGAGTACAACATCGAGGGGATCTTCTACAACAAGAAGACCTTCACCGACAACGGCATCGCCGTGCCCGGGACATGGGACGAGCTCGTCGCCGCCGCGGCCAAGCTGCAGGCCAAGGGCATCCAGCCGTTCTCCGCCTCCGGCCAGCAGGGCTGGCCCCTGACCCGTCTGCTCAGCGGCTACCTCTACCGCAGCCTCGGCCCCGACGCCCTCAAGGACGTCGCCGACGGGAAGGCCAAGCTGACCGACCCCGCGTATGTGAAGGCCGCCCAGGAGATCGCAGGCCTCGGCAAGAACGGGTACTTCGGCAAGGGCGTCGGGTCCATCGACTACGACACCTCTCTCAACCAGTTCCTGACCGGCAAGGCCGCCATGCTCTACATGGGCAGCTGGGCGCTGTCCAACATCGCGGATCCGAAGCAGGACACGATCGGCGCCGCGAACGTCGGCTTCATGCCCTTCCCCGCGGTCTCCGGCGGCAAGGGCTCGATCGACCAGTACCCGTCCAATGTGGGCCTCGGCATCACCCTCAATGCCAAGTCCTTCGACAAGAAGACCGGTGACTGGGTCTCCTGCATCGCCAAGAACTACGGCAGCACGGCTCTGAAGGACCAGGGCTCCATCTCCGGCTTCAAGGTCAACACCCCGGTCAAGGCTGCCAACGAGGTCAGCGGCCAGGTCCGCGACACCATCAGCTCCTCGAAGCAGAACGTGCTGTGGTTCGAAGCCCTGTTCAGCACCAAGGCCACCACCGTGAGCCAGACCAACGCGGCCGGTCTGGTCAGCGGCAGCATCAGTCCGCAGAAGTTCATGCAGACCGTCCAGGACGCCCTGTCCGGCGAGTGAGGCGGCGGGCTGCTCGGGAACCGCTTCCCGGGCAGCTCGCGGCACGTCCGTAGCATCTTCAAGAACGGGACTTCTTCCATGCATCGCGTACTGGGTGACCGCAAGGCGGTCCTGATCCTGCTGGGTCCCGCCCTGCTCGTCTATTCCCTGGTCATGCTGGTGCCCATGGTGTGGTCGTTGGGGTACTCCTTCACCAAGGGCAGCACCATCGAGGGCTTCACCGGCAACGGCCTGGGCAACTTCCACCACCTGCTCACCGACCATGCCGTGCGCGACGCCCTGTGGTTCACGCTCAAGTACGCGGTCGCGGTCACCGCCGGCCAGGTCGTGGCCGGCTATCTCCTGGCCCTCCTGTACGTGTTCTTCCTCAAAAAGGCGTCGGCGCTCGTCCGTACCCTCGTGTTCTTCCCCGTCGTGCTGCCCACGGTGGCGGTCGGCCTGCTGTTCCAGAAGCTCTTCCAGGTCGCCCCGCAGACCGGCCCGGTCAACTCCCTGCTCAACGCGGTCGGTCTGGACTCCGTCGACTGGTTCAGCAGCGCCGGCCACGCCTTCTGGGTGCTGATCATCATGGACGTCTGGCGCTCCATGGGCTTCTACGCCGTCCTTCTCTTCGCGGGGCTCGTCGACATCCCCGAGGAGGTCCTGGAGTCCGCGCGGCTCGACGGCGCCTCCGGCGTGCGGCTCGTCCGCCACATCGTGCTGCCGATGTCCTTCCCGGTACTGATGTCGTCACTGATCTTCAGCATCAACGGCACCCTGAAGGCCTTCGACTCGATCGTGGCGCTCACCAACGGCGGACCGGGCAACGCGACCACGCCGCTGACCCTGTACATGTTCCAGACGTCGTTCACCTACGGCGACTACGGGTACGGAAGCACCATCGCCCTGCTGCTGACCGTGGTGTGCCTGTTGGTGACCCTGGTGGTCTTCCGCCTCTCGCGACGCGACCTCACGGAGAGCTGAACCATGGCCATCGACACCTCCCTCAAATCGTCCGGGTCCCGCCGCGGCGGAGGCCCTGCGCCCACGGCCGGAAGCCGCCGCCCGCGACGCCGCCGACCGGGCCGCCTCTGGGTGAAGGCCGTCGTCGCACTGCTGCTGGTGATCGAGGTGTATCCGCTGCTGTGGATGTTCCTCACCTCGCTGAAGTCCAACAGCGACTACCTCAACAACTCCACCTGGAGCCTGCCCACGCACTGGGAGTGGAGCAACTACAGCGAGGCCTGGACGACCGGCAACATCGGTCTGTACATCCGCAACAGCCTCCTGGCCGTGCTGCCCGCACTCGCCCTCATCCTGCTTCTGGGCACGGCGGCCGGCTTCGCCCTGCAGATCATGGTCTGGAAGGGCCGCAACCTCACCCTGCTGATCTTCCTCGCGGGCATGATGGTGCCCGCCCAGATGATCCTGCTGCCGCTGTTCACCGTCTACTTCCAGACCGGGCTGTCCGGCACTCTGTGGCCCCTGATCCTGACCTACACCGGAACGGGCCTCCCGCTCACGGTCTTCATGATGGCCACGTACTACAAGACAGTCCCGCGGGAGCTGTTCGAGGCGGCCACGATCGACGGCGCCGGCATCCTGCGCGCCTTCTGGACCATCAGCCTCCCCATGGTCCGCAACGCCGTCCTCACCGTCGGCCTCGTGCAGTTCTTCTTCCTCTGGAACGACCTGCTCATCGCGCTGACCTTCACCAACAACCAGGACCTGCGCACCATCCAGGTCGGCCTGCTCAACTTCACCGGCGACTTCGGCGCCACCCAGTACGGCCCCCTGTTCGCCGCCATCTGCATCAACGTCTTCGGCACCCTGGTGATCTACCTCTTCCTCAACCAGAAGGTCATGAAGGGACTCACCTCCGGAGCCGTCAAGGGCTGACGACCGCACCCCCCGCCACCAGCCCCCCGTTTCCATGGAAGGCCCCCACCTGTGTCCTCTCAGCCTGCCCCGGTCACCTTCGAGCACCTGCCCGACGGCCTCGGCATCGGCGTCTCCGAGCCTCGCGTGTCCTGGACCCTGCCCGCCGACACAGGCCCCCAGATCGCCTACGAGATCGAGACCGTACGTGACGGCGTGACCGAGCGCACCGGCCGTATCGACGGCTCCCGGCAACTCCTCGTACCCTGGCCCGGCCGCCCGCTCGCCTCCCGCGAGCAGGCAGTGATCCGGGTACGCGTGTGGACGGCCGATTCCGGACCCTCCGCGTGGAGCGATCTACGTGCGGTGGAGGCGGGGCTTCTCGAACCGTCGGACTGGAGCGCCGTACCCGTCGGCGCCGCCTGGCCCGAGAACCCCGGCAGCGACCGCCGCCCCGCCCGCGTCCGCAAGGACTTCACCCTCACCGCCCCGGTGGCCCGGGCCCGCCTCTACGTCACGGCACACGGCCTGTACGAGGCGGAGATCAACGGCCGGCGCGTCGGCGACGACATCCTGTCCCCGGGCTGGACCGTCTACGACCAACGCCTGCGCTACTACACCTACGACGTCACCGCCCACCTCGTCCAGGGCGCCAACAGGATCGGCGCCTGGCTCGGCGACGGGTGGTACCGCGGCCACATCGGGTTCGACGGCGGCCATCGCGACCTCTACGGCAGCGACCAGTCCCTGATCGCCCAGTTGGAGGTGCTCCACGACGACGGCTCCACGACCGTCGTCGTCACCGACGCCACCTGGCAGGCCGCCTTCGGCCCCGTCCTGTTCAGCGGCCTGTACGAGGGAGAGACCTTCGACGCCCGCCTGGACGACCCCGCGTGGTCGATCCCCGGCACGGACACCGAGGGCGCGTGGACACCCGTGACCACGCACCACCGCGACCCGAGCACACTGACCGCCCCGAAGGGTCCCGCCGTCCGTTGCACCCAGATCGTCGGCCCCGTCACGGTGACGGCCAAGTCCGGCGGACGCCACCTGCTCGACTTCGGGCAGAACCTGGTCGGTCGGCTGCGGATCACCGTCGACGGACCGGCCGGCACCACTCTCACCCTGCGCCACGCCGAGATCCTCCAGGACGGCGAACTCGCCACCCGGCCACTGCGCGCGGCCACCGCCACGGACACCGTGATCCTGCCTGGCGGGCCCTTCACCTGGGAGCCGCGGTTCACCCTGCACGGCTTCCGCTATGCCGAGATCACCGGATGGCCCGGTGATCTCGGCGCGGATGCGGTGCGGGCCCGGGTGTACCACACCGACATGCGCCGTACGGGCTGGTTCGAATGCAGCGACCCGCTGGTCAACCGGCTGCACGAGAACGTGGTGTGGAGCATGCGCGGCAACTTCGTCGACATCCCCACCGACTGTCCGCAGCGCGACGAGCGCCTGGGCTGGACCGGCGACATCCAGGTCTTCGCCCCCACCGCGAGTTTCCTCTACGACTGCGTCGGCATGCTCGACTCCTGGCTGTCCGACGTCGCCGCCGAGCAACTGCCCGACGGTACCGTCCCCTGGTACGTCCCGGTCATTCCGGGCGGCCCGTACTGGACGCCGATCAGGCCCGGCGCCGCCTGGGGTGACGTCGCCACCCTCACGCCCTGGGTGCTCTACCGGCGCTTCGGCGACCTGGAACTGCTGCGGCGTCACTTCCCCATGGGCCGGGCCTGGGTGGACCTCGTCACGCGTCTCGCGGGACCGGACCGGCTGTGGGACAGCGGATTCCAGCTCGGCGACTGGCTCGACCCCACCGCGCCGCCCGACGACCCGGCCGCCGCACGCACCGACCGCCATCTCGTCGCCACCGGCTACTTCGCCCGGTCCGCCCGCCATCTGGCCCTCGCCGCCGGGGAACTGGGTGAGGACGCTCTTGCCGAGCGGTACGGCACGCTCGCTGACGAGGTGGCCGACGCCTTCCGCCGCCGCTACGTCCTGCCCGACGGCCGGATGAGCAGTGACACCCCCACCGCCTACGCGCTCGCCCTCGTGTTCGGGCTGATCGACGATCCTCAGCAGCGCCGGTCAGCCGGCGACAGGCTGGCGCACCTGGTGCTGGAGGACGACGCGCGGATCGCGACGGGATTCGTGGGCACGCCGCTGATCTGCGACGCCCTCACCGACAGCGGCCACGTCGACGTCGCCTACCGACTGCTGACCCAGACCGAGTGCCCCTCCTGGCTCTACCCGGTCACCATGGGCGCGACCACCATCTGGGAGCGCTGGGACAGCCTCCGCCCCGACGGATCCCTCAACCCCGGCGGGATGACGTCCTTCAACCACTACGCCCTGGGCGCGGTGGCGGACTGGATGCACCGGGTCGTCGCCGGCATCGAGGCCACCCGGCCCGGCTACCGCACCCTGCGGTTCCGCCCGCGTCCCGGCGGCGGCATCACCTGGGCCCGCGCACGCCACGAGACGCCGTACGGCACCGCCGCCATCTCCTGGGAGCAGACGGAGACGGGCCTCGGCGCGCGGGTGGTGATACCCGCCGGCTGCGAAGGGATCGTCGAGCTGCCAGGGTGCGCGCCGGTCACCCTCGCAGCGGGCGAACACCGGCTGCACACCGGGGATCTCGAACGAATCGCGGCCTGAAGACCCGGCCTGGCCACTGCCCTGTGCACAGCGGTACCTGAAGCCGTAGCACCGGGCGGTCCACCGCCAGGCCGAGGGGGGCAACGGCGCCGGGACGTCCTGACCCGTCCCGGCGCCGTCCTCCACCGCACCGCCCGAGCGAGGGGAGCCCGCCGCATGAGTGATCACCTCGAAGCGGCTGCGCACAGCGTGCCGCAGCTGTCGGCCGGCACGCTCGCCCAGGTCGGCCGCCGTGTCCTCGAGGACACGGTTCCCCCGCACACGCACGACTTCTTCGAGATCGCCGTCGTCCTGCAAGGACACGGGCGGCACCAGTCACTTGACGGCACGACCCGGCTGTGCAGGGGCGACGTGATGCTCGTACCGCCGGGCGTGCCGCACTCCGCCGACGGCTGCCGGTCCCTGGCCGTCTTCCACTGTCTCTTCCGCTCCAGCCTGCTCGAACACGAACTGTCCTGGGCACGCACCGATGCCGTGCTCGGGCGCCTGCTCCTGGACGAGGCGACAGCACAGCAGCGCACGCGAGCACTGCATGTGCGGGTGCGCGAGCCCGATCTGCAGGCAGCCACCGAGCACCTCGGCGAGATGGCCGCCCTGCACGGCCGCTGCGCCGCCGAGCACCGGGCCGACGTCGTGGGACGCCTCTCCCTGCTGCTGGGGATCCTGGCCCGGGCCGCGAACGACACCGGGGCGGAACCCGAAGCCGTGCCGGCACACCCCGCGGTCACCGACGCACTGCGCATCCTGGACGCCGAGCTGACACGGGAGTGGACGCTCACCGACCTCGCCGACGCCCTGAGTCTGACTCCCAGTTACCTGTCGCGACTGTTCAAGGGGCACACCGGAATGCCGCCCATGGCCTATCTCGCGCGGCGGCGGGCCGAAGCCGCGGCAGATCTGCTGGCACGCACGGACGCCACCGTCGCCGACATCGCGCAGCGCGTCGGCTGGAGCGATCAGAACTACTTCGCGCGCCGCTTCAAGGCCCACTTCGGCAGGAGCCCGTCCGAGTACCGACAGGACCTTCGCATGCCCACGCAGCGGAGCTCCCGGCTGCGTGCCCACCACGCGAACTGATGTCAATTTCATGCTAGTTCAGGGCAAACAAAGGCTAACTGGTATGTACCGATGCATTACATGCTGACCGGCAGAACGCCGGCGCAGCGCCGGCCTCTTCGCGCAAGAAGGAGCCGCAGATGTATCGCAGCCGCGTGCCCGACCTCGGACGGGCCCGCCTTCTCCTCCCCGTAGCCGTGTTCGCGCTCTGTGGAGGCCTCCTACAGACACCCGCCGCGTCCGCACACGCCGACGGAAAGCCGTACCCGGCGGAATGCCCCTGGATGAACACCGCCAAGAGCGCCGGGGACAGAGCACGCATCCTGCTGCAGGCCGGCACGCTGGACCAGGAACTGCGCTGGCTGGTGGAACAGCCGGCGAACCAGCCGGCGACCACGACGTTCGGCGGGACCACCTATCCCGCCCAGCTTCCCTGCACGCCGAACGTCACGTACACGGACGGACCGGATACGGTTCGCGGCTCGTCCGGCGTCACCGCCTTCCCCGCGCAGATCGGCCTGGCGGCCACCTGGAACACGGATCTGGCCTACGCCAAGGGCAAGGCCCAGGGCGACGAGGCCTTCCGCAAAGGCAAGAACGTCGTGCTCGGTCCCGGAGTCTCCAGCGGGCGCACACCGCTGGCCGGACGCACGCCCGAATACCTCGGCGAGGACTCCCTGCTCGGCGGCACGCTCGCCGCCGCCCAGACCAATGGCCTGCAGAAGGGGAATCCGGACCGGCCCACCATGGCGGTCCTCAAGCACTATGTCGCCAACGAGCAGGAACTCGACCGGCTGGCCAGTTCCTCGAACCTCGACGAGCGCACCCAGCACGAGGTGTACGACCTCCCCTTCGAGGTGGCGATCGACGGCAGTTCCCCAGGCGGCGTCATGTGCTCCTACAACCAGATCAACGGCACCTACGCGTGTGAGAACCCGCTGCTGACGGACAACCTCAGGAAGCAGCTCGGCTTCGACGGCTACGTCGTGTCCGACTTCTTCGCGGTCCACTCCACCAGCGCATCCCTCAAGGCCGGCCTCGACCAGGAACTCAACCGGCCCCTCTACTACACCCCCGACAAACTCAAGGCCGCCCTGAACGCCGGCGAGATCAGCCGCAAGCAGATCGACGAGGCCGCCTACCGGGTCGTGAAGGCCTACATCAAGGCCGGGCTCTTCGACCATCCGTTGCCCGCGACCCCCGAGGGTGACGTGTCCACGGCCGCCCACAAGCAACTGGCCCGGAAGATCGTCACCGACGGCTCGGTCCTGCTGAAGAACCAGGACGACATCCTGCCGCTGTCGGCCAAGGCGAGGAAGATCGCCGTCATCGGCCCGACGGCGTCCAACACCGCAACCAACGGCGTCAGTGCGAGCACGGTCTGCGGCATGTCCGGCTTCGGGGCCGGCTTGTGCACCAACCCCGTGGCGCCCCTGGACGCCATCACCGAACGCGCCGCCAGGACGGGCGCGACCGTCACCTACAACAACGGCGCCGACCCCGCAGCGGCGGCTGCGGCCGCCGCGGACGCCGACGTGGCCATCGTCTTCGGCTACAGCAAGATGGGTGAAGGCTCCGACCGCACGAACCTCAACCTGGACGGCAACGGTGACGCCCTGATCTCAGCTGTGGCCGCCGCCAACCACAACACCGTCGCCGTACTGGAGACCGGCAGCGCCGTCCTGATGCCCTGGCAGAACGACGTCAAGGGCATTCTGGAGGCCTGGTACCCCGGCGAGCAGCAGGGCACGGCCATCGCCCGTCTGCTGTGGGGTGACGACAACCCCTCGGGCAGACTGCCGATGACGTTCCCCAAGTCCCTCGCGGACCTGCCCACCCAGACGGACGAGCAGTACCCCGGTGTCTTCGCCGACGGCAGCACCACCAGAACGGCCGGTGACACCAGCATCCGCCAGGTGAACTACTCCGAGGGCCTCGCTGTCGGCTACAAGTGGTACCAGGCGAAGAACATCGCGCCGCTCTACGCCTTCGGCCACGGCCTGTCCTACACGTCGTTCTCCTACCGCGACCTCACCGTGCAGGCCACGAAGCAGGGCCTCCAGGTCAGCTACGAGGTGACGAACACCGGCCGGCGCACCGGCACGGACACCGGACAGGTCTACGTGACGCTACCGAAGTCCGCGGGCGAGCCGAGCAAGCGACTCGTGGCCTTCAAGCAGGTCGAGCTGCGTCCGGGACAGCACAAGCAGATCAAGGTCACGGTCACCCGCAGCGCCGCCGACCACCCGCTGTCCGTATGGGACACGCGCAAGGGCGCCTGGGCCACCCCGTCCGGGACCTTCACCGTCGAGACGGGATCCTCCTCGGCGGACCTGCCGCTGAAGAAGACGATCACACTTCCGTAGACACCTTGCCGGCGGGGTGGTCCTTGTCCGTCGACAGAACCACCTCGCCGGCGGTCCCCATGCTCCGCCCCGTACGTACCGTCTGCCGGGACATGACCCGTCACCGCGGTCCGGGACCTGTCCGAGAAGCATGTGTCCGCACCGGCGTAGGGCCGCCAGGGCTCAGGGGCAGCCGAAGGCGGCGACGGCATCGACGCGCAGTTGGAACAGGACACGGCGTTCGTCGCATCCCGGTTCGCGCAGCGGGTACGAGCCCTGTTCGCCGGTATGCTCAGGGTGCGTATCCAGTCGTGGTCAATCGGTAGGACTCGCCCTCGGGCCGGACCTGGAGCGGTGGATCTTCCCGCGTGACGCGAGTGCAACCGGCGGACGAGGAACGGGAGTTCATCGAGCCGTACCTGCCGGTCGGCGAGAACGGCCCGTACCCCGAGCGGCTGCGGCAGCAGTTCGAGGGCATCATCCGGCGGTTCAAGACCGGTGGACGGTGGCGGGAGACACCACGGAAGCCCGACGCCTGGCCGACGGTCCACAACCGCTTCCGGCAGTCGCGTGACCGGGTGTCTTCGAGACCCTGCTGGAGGGTCCGATCACGGAAGCGGCGAAGCGGGGTGAGACGGACCTGCTCTTGGCGAGCGTCGACTCCACCACCGCACGGCCTCACCACGACACAGCGGGGATGCACGGCACCGGCGCACAGCAAGGCTGAAGCCCCCCTTCCCGGGCGCTCCGGGGACGGAGGGACATGACGCCGGCTGCGGCTGTCCGGCCGCCTCGCTCTTCGGCACCGCCGGAGGTGCCGTCCCCTGGAATGTCCGCGAGAAGCGCGCAAGATCTTCCGTCCGTGGTCATTTTCACGCGTCGGATCTCGGCGCGGACGTCCCCGGCCGGCAAGCGGAAGTCGTCAATCCGATGTGTCAGCACCAGACGAACAAGGGGGGTGTTACCGCTCGGTCTTCGCGGCTCCTCCACGAGAGGCCCGTGGATCCCGGCCCCGAGGCGCCCCCCGCCGGACGCCCTCCGCAAGGACGGCGTCGATGGCAGAGCCGGTTGCTGCAGCGCCCCTGTCGTCGACGCAGGCGCCGACCACGACGCGACGGGTGCGGTGCACCCGAGGGCCCGATGGTGGTGCATGCCGGGCGCTCCGTCCCGGTCGCCGGGCGGTGAGGCCCGGCGACACTCAGGCTGTGGTCCCCGGTCCGCCCACGTCGCCGCGGTCACCGGTGATCCCCGCCAGCCGGAGCAGCAGTTCCTTGACCTCGGTGGCGGCGAACTCCGCGCGTGCCGGGCCCGGTTCGGAGCACAGGAGCACGGGGCCGTGGCGCGGGTCCTCCGGTAGCCGGCCGTGGCTGCCGCTCACTCCGGCCGGGTTCAGCGGCACGGTACGGATCCGGTAGCGGTACCCGAGCTTCTTGCGGGCCACCTGGGCCACCGCGCGCAGTCTCACCGCCGGGACGTCGTCGTCGTACAGCAGCTCGGCAGGGTCGTAACCGGGCTTGCGGTGGATCTCGACCTGGCGGGCGAAATCGGGGGCACGGTCGTCGTCCAGCCAGTAGTAGTACGTGAACCAGGCGTCGGCCTCGGCGACGGCGACGAGTTCGCCCGAGCGCTCGTGGTCCAGGCCGTGCGCGGCCTTCCCCTCCGCGTCGAGGACACGGTCGACGCCGTCGAGTCCGGCGAGGATCTTGGCGACCTCCTCCAGGTCCTCCGGGCGCCGGACATACACATGCGCCACCTGGTGGTCGGCGACGGCGAAGGCGCGGGAGGTCCAGGGGTCCAGGTACTCCATGCCGTCCTGGGTGTGGACTTCGAGCAGTCCGGCACGGCGCAGGGAGCGGTTGACGTCCACGGGGCGGGAGACCGGGGTGATCCCGTACTCACTGAGTGCCACGACCGTCGCCCCCTCGTGGAGGAAGTGGTCGATCAGCGGACGGAGCGCGTCGTCGAGCCGGCGAGCGGCGCGGGCGGTCTCGGCGGACTGCGGACCGGAGCGCTGCGGCTCGTAGTCCATCTGGGGGACGTAGACCAGGGTCAGATCGGGGCGGTGCTCGTCGAAGACCTGGCGGGCGGCGCCCAGGATCCACTGGGTGGAGGGCATTCCCGCGTTCGGGCCCCAGTAGGTGAAGAGGGGGAACGGGCCGAGCCGTTCGGTGAGTTCGTCGTGCAGGGACGGCGGCCAGGTGTAGCAGTCGGGTTCCTTGCGGCCGTCGGAGTAGTAGACGGGACGCGGTGTGACGGTGAGGTCGACGGCCGCGCCCATCGCGTACCACCAGCAGATGTTCGCCACCTTGTAGCCGGGGGCCGTCCTGCGTGCCGTCTCCCAGATCTTCTCGCCGCCGACGAGCGCGTTGTGCTGCCGCCACAGCAGTACCTCGCCCAGGTCACGGAAGTACCAGCCGTTGCCCACGACACCATGGACGCTCGGCGGTGCACCGGTGAGGAGGGTCGACTGCACGGTGCAGGTCACGGCGGGCAGGGTCGTGCCGAGCCGGGCCCGGAAACCACGCTCGCCGAGGGCGGCGACGGCGGGCATGTGCCGCAGCAGGTCCGGGGTGAGGCCGACGATGTCGAGCACGACCAGCCGGTTCGTGGTGTTGGTCATGACGGATCTTCCTTAAGGCCGAGGCCGGTCAACTGTTTCCGTGCCCAGGCGAGTTCAGCGGCGATGCCGTCCACCAGGCCCGCACGGCCGGCGGGCGGACGCGGCAGGACGGACCATGTGTAGGTCTCGACCTCGATGTGGTCGCAGAGCGCGGAGGGCCCGCCGAGCAGCCCGGAGAGCACGGCGCCGAGTTGCCCGGACGTCGTGCGCAGCGGTGGCTCGGGCGCCGCGTGCAGTGGGGCGTGGAAGTGCACCCGCCAGGGCCCGGTGCCGGTGGGCAGACCACCGGCGAGCGCCTCGGGAAGGTCGTCGGCACCGAGTACGGTCCCGCCGAGCCCGCCGCCGTCGCCGGAGTCGGCCGTGCCGCCGGGGCTGGCCGGGGCCCCGGACGAACTCCCGGTCGTCGTGCGCGTCTGGTGCAGGAACCTGGGTTCGGCCAGCCGTTCCAGCGCCGCACGGGCGTCGGGGTCCGCCGGATCCGCCGCCTCCACCGCGCAGGACGCCTGGAGCTTGACGACCGGCAGCCCGGCGGCCGCGAGCCGGCCGAGCGCCGCGTCAGGGTCCTCGAACTGCACGGCGAGATGGCAGGCGTCCAGGCAGACACCGAGCCGTTCCGGATCAAGGCCGCCCAGTTCGCGTACCACCTGCTCGGTGGTCTCCACGACGCATCCGGGCTCCGGTTCGAAGGCGACTCGGACGGTGCGGCCGGTGTCCCGTTCCAGTTGGGCGAGCCCGTCCGTCAACAGGTCCAGTGCGCGGCGGGCCGCTTCGGAGCGCTCCGGAGGCCAGGGTGCCCGCCAGGCCAGCGGAAGGGTGGAAACACTGCCGCGGGCGGCGTCGTCCGGAAGGAGGGCGGCGAGGACGCGGGCGCAGTCGAGGGTGTAGCGGAGGCGGGCGTCGTCTGCCCAGTCGGGGAGGTAGACGTCCTTCTTGACGACCTCCCGGTGGAACCCGGCGTACGGGAAGGCGTTGAGGGTGACCGTTTCGAGACCCCGCGCACACAGTTCGTCGCGCAGCCGGGTCAACGCACCCGCGTCGGCCACCAGTTCCGTGACGACCCCGCGGGCCAGCCACAGCCCGATGCCCAGCCGGTCGGCACCGAGCCGTGCCCGCACCGGTTCCGCGTAGGCCGCGAGCTGGGCGAGGACCCCGTCCAGGTCCTCCGCCTGGTGCACGTTGCTGCAGTACGCGAGATGGACGGTCGAGTCGTCCGGGTGACGGAAGCGCACGGGTCGTTCACTCTCCCCCGCGCTTGATGGAGTTGCCCTGGTAGGTGGCCGAGTCGTCCGGCTTGGTCTCGTCCAGAACCGGGTCCAGGTCCAGGCGTCCGCTCTGTCCGTAGAAGGCGACGGGGTTGCGCCACAGCACCGTGTCGACCTCCTCCTGCCCGAACCCGGCCGCCAGCATGGCGTCGCCGGTCTTCCGGGTCTTCAGGGGATCGCTCCGCCCCCAGTCGGCCGCCGAGTTCACGAGGACCCGCTCCGCACCGTGCTCCTGGAGGATCCGCACCATCCGGCCCTCGCTCATCTTGGTCCTCGGGTAGACGGAGAATCCCGCCCAGCAGCCGCTGTCCTTCACCATGCCCACGGTCAGCTCGTTCAGGTGGTCCAGCACGACGAACTCGGGCGCGATCCCGGACTCCCGTACGACGTCCAGCGTGCGCCGGGTGCCGGCCGCCTTGTCGCGGTGCGGTGTGTGTACGAGGGCGGGAAGGCCGAAGTCCACGGCGAGCTGGAGCTGCCGGGCCAGAGCCTCGTCCTCCTCCTTCGTCATCGAGTCGTAGCCGGTCTCGCCGACCGCGACGACCCTGTCCTTGGCGAGATAGCGGGGCAGCTCCTCCAGGACGGGAACGCAGCGCGGGTCGTTGGCCTCCTTGGGATTGAGGGCGATCGTGCAGAAGTGCTGGATGCCGAACTGGGCAGCGCGGTACGGCTCCCAGCCCAGCAGCGAGTCGAAGTAGTCGTAGAAGACGGCGGGCGAGGTACGGGGCTGGCCCAGCCAGAAGGCCGGCTCGACCACGGCCCGTACCCCGGCGGCGTACATGGCCTCGTAGTCGTCCGTCGTACGGGAGGTCATATGGATATGGGGATCGAAGATGCGCATGGTCAGGCGACTCCGTTGAGTGCGGTGAGGAGAGCGGACCGCGTCCCGGCGTCGAACGTGTCGAGCACGTCGGGGAAGGAACGGACGACGGACCGGATGTCCTCGGGTACGTCACGTCCCGCGGCGATCCGCTCGTGTGCGAAGTCGGCGAGCATCCGGGCCAGTTCGGGGTCGGCGCGGTCGGCCAGCCCGGCGACACGAGCGAGCGGGATCTCGCAGAAGACGCACTTCAGGACGGCCTGCCGGTACTCGTCGTCCGGGAGACGGGCGGCGGCGTACGGTCCCAGGGCCGCCTCGATCAGCGTGTTGTCGTTCCCGCGCAGCGTTTCCCGTACGAGGAAGAGCAGGCGCCCCTCGTCGTCGACGAGTGGCAGCGCGCGCAGCACGGCCCGCTGTTCGGCCGGGTCGCCGTGCCGGTGCAGCGTTCCCACCTCGTCGGCGAGGGCGGGTCCGCGCAGCGGCAGGGCGGTCAGGAGGACGGCGCGGGCGGCCTCGTCGACGGTCCAGTGGGGGTCGAGCCGGGCCCGGCCGCAGTGGCGGCGGACGGCGGGGAAGACGGCCCGGATGGCCTTGGGGTCGATGATGACGCGGTTGACGGCGTCGTCGAACCAGGCGCGGGCGTCGGCCGTGAGGCCGGCCCGGGGATCAGGCAGGGCGGGAATCATGGGTGTGTCTCCTCAGGAACTCGATGGACCGGCGGGCAACGTCGGGTGCGTCCGGTGCGCCGCCCTGGATCTCCACCGAGACCAGCCCCCGGGTCCCGAGTTCCCGCAGCGCGCCCAGCACCGGCGCGAAGTCGATCTCGCCGTCGCCGAGTTCCAGATGCCGGTGAACGCCGCGCCGCATGTCCTCGATCTGCACGTTGAGCAGGTACGGGGCGGCACGACGCACGCACTCCAGCAGGGGAAGGTCCTCGACGCAGTACGCGTGTCCGATGTCCAGCGTGATCCCGAACAGTTCATTCCCGCCCACCAGGCGCCGCAGCTCCAGGCACCGCTCGACGGTGTCGATGAACATGTCGGGCTCGGGCTCGAAGGCCAGCGCGACACCGTACGCCGCGGCCGTCCCCAGCACCGCCTCGATGCCCCGCGCGAGGCGTTCGAGGGCCTCCCGCTCGGCCATGCCGTCGGGCGCCGGGCCGCTGCACAGGTGGACGGTGGGTGAGCCGAGGTCCGCGGCGATGCGGACCGCCCGCCGCAACAGGTCGATCCGCCGTTCAGCGCCGCTCCGCCCCGTGAGGGTGGGCAGGTGCCTGCCGTACGGGTCGAGGAGGTACGGAGCCCCGGTCTCTACGGTAACGGTGAGCCCGCACCTTTCCAACTGCCCACGCACACGCGCTACTTGGCGGGCCAGGTCGTCGGCGTACGGGTCGAGGTGCACATGGTCGAGGGTGAGCGCCACACCGTCGTAGCCGAGGTCCGCGAGGATCGCCAGGACGTCGCTCAACCGATGCTGGGTGAAGCCGTTCGTCCCGTAACCGAATCGGAGTTCCATGTCCCTCTTCGTATGTGCTTCTTCGTGCGCGGTTCTCCGCGTGCGGTGCCGGACTCATGTGGGGGACACGCGCCGGGCCAGCCGTCGCGCCAGCGGATGTACGGCGCCGAGCAGGGCGGCCACCGCGGGCGCCCCGGCCCGCGCGGTGAGCGCCGCCTGCAGTGGCACCAGCCCCAGGATCCCGGCCCCCACCGCGCGCCGGACGTTCGGTCCGGACGGCTCCCTGACGGCTCGCGCCTGGGCCAGCCCGTACGTTCCCAGATATCCGGCGACCGCGGTGCCCGCGACGGCGGTACCGGCACGGGTGGCGGGAGTCCCTGTGGGCAGGGCCGCCGCCAGTGCTGTAGTGGCGCTCGCCGCGAGCGTCGACGCCGGCAGCCTTGCCGGGGCTCCGGAGACCTCGTGGCGACTGAGCACCGTGAGGGTGTATGTGTGCAGACCGACGAGGGCGGCGGGTACCACCCCGCGCCGAACCGGTCCGGCGGCCGCCGCGCCCGCCAGGACATCCAGCGCCCGGGCTCCGGCCATGACCGCCGGGCCTGCCGGGGTGGACTTCAGCTTCAGGTCGTACGCCCAGACGAGCCCGGTGAGCGGCAACGCGACGGCGAGGCTCCGCCGCCCGCCCGAAACGGCCGCGAGCCCGAGTCCCGCGGTGGTCAGTGCGCAGGCGACACCCAGGGCGGTACGGCGCGGCACCCGTCCGGACGGAACCGGGCGCTGCGGCCGCTCGACCGCGTCGACGGCCGCGTCGGCGTAGTCGTTGAGAGCCATGCCGGCCCAGTAGAGGCAGACGGACGAGGCGATCACGCCGGGGACGCGGGGGCCGAAGGGGCGCCCTGCGGCCGCCGCACCCGCGATGATGTCGCCCGGAACGCTGAGCGCGGCCGGTGCGCGGACGAGAATCGCCAGGTCGGAGAGGCCGAGCGGCCTGGGGCGTCGTCCGAAGCGGAGGACCCCTTCCCGATCTTTCATATGTTCACGCTAGCGGTTTTTATTGAACTTTCATCTTCATTGAGTGGAGGAATCGTGTGGCCCACGTGAAACAAGTCTCACAAGTCGGCACTGCGGGAACGGTCCTGCGGGGTGGCGGGGGTCTACGAGTGGGTTCGGCCGCGTGGCTGTAGAGGGTGCGCTCGCCGTCGGGCCAGATCCGCAGGGTGGCGGTGACGGGATCCGCGGCGCGGAGGAACGGTTCCTGGTCCTCGTAGCGGGCGAGCGGGTCATGTCCGCCGTGCAGCAGGAGCAGGGGGCAGGCGACGCGGTGCCGGTCCGGGTCGAAGCACAGCGCGTCCATGACCTCGGCGATCCGGTCCGGGGCGTCGGTGCCGAGTGCGGCGGCCAACCGCTCGCGAGCGGTACGGAACTCCGGGACCGTCGGGGCCGCCGGGGCACCGTTGACGACCACCGCGCCGACGCGTGGGTCTGCGGCGGCCAGATGGGCGGCGAACAGGCCGCCGAAGCTGACACCCTGCACGCCGATGGCACCGGCGAGGCGGAAATCGGCTTCCGCCAGATCCAGGAAGCGGGCGAAGCCTGCGCCCCCCATTGCCGTTTTCGTGGTCCCGCAACGGGACCACCGGCCTTCGGAGTTGGCATGACTACCTCCGCTTGTCGAGTGCATGGCCCGGGGCGGGTCGGCCGGCAGGCACAACCAGCCGGTCAGGACTCCGTCACAGTGCGGGATCTCCACGCACTCGACCTCGGGGGCGGGGGCGGCGGTCGCGGCGGTGTGCCGGAAGTACAGGTCCCGTTGAAGCGCGTTCAACCGCCCGAAGGATCTGCACACCATCCGGAGCGTTCATTCACATCTCAACCATGAGATGTCATGGAGGTGATATCTGAGACATCAGATGATGAAGTGACGGAGAGTCATTTCTTAGCACCTAAGAGGATTTTCCAGGCGGAGCGGCCCGACTTCAGCATGCCGCACGATCGCCCTCGCGGGACGCCGGGCCGCAGGACGCCACCTGGCCATCGGCCCGAGCCTCAGCAAGGCGCCGCCCGCGTCCGGCCGTCGGCCGCCCGCAGGGGTGTCCGTACCGGCCGACCCCCCTGTAGCCGCGTGCCCGGCGCGGCCTGTCGCCGCTGCACCGGCTCCCGACGGTTCCACGCCACCGGAAGCGGCCCGTCAGCCGCACGCACGCCGCGGTTCCGGATCCGCTCACGTCGCCGTGGTCGACGTTGATCCCCGCCGACCGGAGCAACGGTTCCCCGGCGTCGGCGACGAACTCCCCGCACGCCGCGCCCGGGTGTTCATGGCCCGTCCGCCGGGTGCGGTCACGAAGCCGGGGCCTGTCGGCCCATCGTGCTCGCGCGGGGGATGAGCCGATGCGGGGCCCGGATTTCCATGCCGGGCACGGGGGTCGGGTTGCCGATCCGCTTGAACAGTCGATCCACCGCCGTCTCGGCGATCATCTTCTTGTCCGGCGAGACCGTGGTGACGGGCGGGTTGGAGTAACGGGCGTCCTCGATGTCGTCGTAGCCGACGATGGCGACGTCCTCCGGGACGCGCAGTCCGCGCGAGGCCAGGGTGTGCAGGGCGCCGAGGGCGACCAGGTCGCTGTAGCAGAAGACCGCGTCCGGAGGCTCCTCCAGGTCGAGAAGGTGGGCCATGGCCGTGGCTCCGTCGGAGCGGTTGAAGCGGGGGGTGGAGATGACGTACTCCTCCCGGACGGGGATTCCGGCCCGCTCGTGTGCCAGGCGGTAGCCGCGGGTGCGGAGCTGAGCCGCCTCGCCGGTGCGGTAGGGCTGGTCGCCGATCGCGGCGACCCGGCGGCGGCCGAGGTCGAGCAGATGCTCGGTGGCCTCGCGGGAGGCGGTGACGTCGTCGATGCCGATGTGGTCGAAGCCTCCGTCACTCACCCGCTCGCCGAGCACGACGAGCGGCAGGTTCGCGTCGCGCTCGGACAGGTCGGACTGGGCCAGGCCCAGCGGGCTGAAGATGACGCCGTCGAAGAGCAGTTGCTGGGAGCCACGGGTGAGGAACATCTTCTCGTGCTCGGCGTCGCCGTCGGTCTGGTCGATCAGGACGTTGTACCCGCGCACCCGGGCCGCGCGGATGATGCCCTGCAGCAGCTCGGCGAAGTACGGCGTGTCCAGATAGGGCACGACCACCGCGATCTGGCCCGAGCGGCCGGCGGCCAGGTTGCGGGCAAGAACGTTGGGCCGGTAGCCGAGTTCGTCCACGGCACGCTGGACCCGCTCGCGCGTGCCCTCCGTGACCGGCGCATAGCCGTTGACCACGTTGGACACGGTGCGGCTGGAGACGCCGGCCAGGGCCGCGACGTCGCGGAGTGTGACGCCTTTCGCCATAGGTCACCTTCATCCCGGTCGGAGTTGTTAGAGGAAAGTTTCGGCCAGCCTCTTGCAGCGTGGCAATCCCTCGGTTAACACTTTTGCAGCGCTGCAGAGCCTAACAGAGGCCCGAGGGGATGATCGGGCCCGCTTCTCGCCAACTCTGGGGCGCAGCTGGTGGATTGCAACCAGTAGGAGCCGCGGTGACGCTCGTTTCTTTACTCCCCGACGCCTGACAACACCTCCCTTTCTTCTCGTCCGAAATATCGAACAATGTTCGCTATGCGGACGGCGCCCATCCCGCCGCACTCTCTCCTCCTTCGTCCCCTCTTCCGCCCTTCAGGCACCTCACCCAGGAGAATGCTCATGTCGTCCAGCAGACAGCTTCCGACCCGCGACGGACACCGCGTGCCCGCGTCCCTCCGACGGGCCGCCGTCGCGACGGCCTCCGCGGCCCTCGCCGGCGTGCTTCTCGCGGCCTGCGGCGGAGGTGGCAGCGGCTCCGGCTCGGCGTCGAACGGCCCGGTGCACATCAAGGTGTGGGCGTGGTACCCGCAGTTCAAGCAGGTCGTGGCGGAGTTCAACAAGACCCACAAGGACGTCCAGGTCGACTGGGTGCAGGCCGGTGTGGGCCAGGATGAGTACACCAAGCTGAAGACCGCGCTGAAGGCAGGCCAGGGCGCCCCCGACGTCGTCATGCTGGAGTTCCAGGAGCTGCCGACCATCCAGCTCACCAAGGGTCTGCTCGACATGGGCAAGTACGGCGCGAACGACGACAAGGGCAACTACGTCGACTGGGCCTGGCAGCAGTCCTCCGACGGCGACCACGTCTACGCCATCCCGGTCGACGGCGGCCCGATGGCCATGATGTACCGCGCGGACCTGTTCAAGAAGTACCACCTGAAGGTCCCCACCACCTGGGCGGAGTTCAAGGAGGAGGCCGCCAAGCTGCACAAGGCCGACCCGAACGCGTACCTGACCGACTTCGGCAGCGACGAGACGGCCGGCGGCTGGCGCCAGGGCCTGATGTGGCAGGCGGGTTCCCGCCCCTACACCTACTCGGCGAGCAAGCTCCCGAACATCGGCGTCAAGCTCAACGACGCAGACGCCAAGAAGGTGTACGACTACTGGGGCGACCTGGTGAAGAACAAGCTGGTCGACACCCAGTCGTACGCCACCACCGACTTCTACAACGGCCTGAGCACAGGCAAGTACGCCACCTACATCGCGGCCGGCTGGGGCCCGGGCTACCTCTCCAGTGTCGCCGCGAAGACTTCGGGCAAGTGGCGGGTCGCCCCGCTGCCGCAGTGGACGGCCGGTGACAGCGCGCAGGGCGACTGGGGCGGTTCGAGCTTCTCGGTGACCTCCCAGACCAAGCACCCGAAGGAGGCCACCGAGGTCGCCCGCGAGCTCTTCGGCACCTCCCAGGGCGCCTGGAAGATCGGCATCGACCAGGCCTACCTCTTCCCGCTGTCCAAGCCGATCCTCAACGGCTCGTACTTCGGGGACAAGAAGTACGACTTCTTCGGCGGCCAGCAGATCAACAAGGTGTTCGTGCCCGCCGCGAACGGCATCGGGGCCTTCGACTGGAGCCCTTTCCAGGACTTCGCCTACAACACCGACACCGCCGAGGTCGGCAAGGCCCTCCAGGGCCAGAGCGACTGGTCGGCCGTGAACGACAACGTCCAGCAGCAGGTGACCTCCTACGCGGCCAAGCAGGGCTTCAAGGTCAGCAAGTAACCGGCCGGGGATTCCAAGCCCCTCCGTCCCCGTCGGCACCGGTGCCGGCGGGGACCCCCAAGACGCGCAAGGAGAAGTGATGAGCCTGCTCAGACAGCAGGGATCGGCGGTGGCCGCGCCCCTGGGCCCACCCGCCGCGCAGGGCGCGGGTGCCCGCGCCACCACCCCGAGTACGGGCCGGCGCACCGGAGGGCTGTCCGCCCGTACCCGGCACCAGGGGACGGGCGTGCTGCTGATCACCCCGTTCCTGCTGCTGTTCCTGGCCTTCCTGGTGGCCCCGCTGGGTTACGCGTTCTGGCTGAGCCTTCGGACCTCCACCCTGGTGGGCGGTGACCACTTCAGCTGGTTCGCCAACTACAAGCAGACCTTCACGGACCCGCACTTCCTGTCCGGCGTGCGCCGGGTCGCCGTCTTCGGTCTGGTGCAGATCCCGGTGATGCTGTGCCTCGCCCTGCTCGGGGCGCTGATCATCGACGAGGTGAGCAGCAAGCTCGCCAAGGTCTTCCGGATGACCCTGTTCATGCCGTACGCCGTCCCCGCGGTGATCGGCGCCCTGATGTGGGGCTTCCTGTACAGCCCGACCTTCGGCCCGGTGAACTCCCTGAGCGGCGCGCTCGGGCTCGGCAAGGTCGACCTGCTCGGGCACTCCCTGATGCTGACCTCGCTCGGCAACATCGTGACCTGGCAGTGGACCGGCTACAACATGATCGTCCTGTACGCCGCGCTCCAGGGCCTGCCCCGCGAGGTGTACGAGGCGGCGAAGCTGGACGGAGCCGGCCAGATCCAGACGGCCCTGCGCATCAAGATCCCGATGATCTCCTCGGCGCTGGTGCTCACCCTGATGTTCACCATCATCGGGACCCTGCAGTTCTTCACCGAACCGCGGGTGCTGGAACCGACCGCTTCCTCGGTGATCACCCCGGACTACACGCCGAACCTGTACGCCTACAACCTGGCGTTCCAGTACTCGGAGTTCAACTACTCCGCAGCCATCTCCTTCTCCCTCGGAGCGGTGGTCTTCATCGGCTCCTACATCTTCCTGTTCGCCACGCGCAAGAGGAGCGGACTGAAGTGACCACCGCCGCCGCACCCGCATCCGCCATGGGCCCTCCGGCCGCTCGCCGTCCGTCCGCCGTGCGCGGACGCGTCACCGTCAACGTGGTGATGGTGGCGATGATCCTCTACTTCCTGATGCCGTTCTGGTGGCTGGTCGTCGCCGCCACCAAGGACAACGACGCGCTCTTCTCCACCGCCGCCCTGTGGTTCCACTCGCCCGGCTCCTTCTTCACCAACCTCCGGGAACTGTTCACCTACAACGACGGCGAGTACCTGCGCTGGATGGGCAACACCGCGATCTACGCGGGTGTCAGCGGGGCCGGTGCCACCGCCGTGGCGACCCTCGCGGGCTATGCCTTCGCCAAGTACCGCTTCCCCGGCGCCAACCTGCTCTTCTCCAGCCTCCTCGGCGCCATCATGGTGCCCGCCACGGCGCTGGCCATCCCCACCTACCTGCTGCTGAGCAAGGTCGAGCTGACCAACACCATGTGGGCGGTCATCCTGCCCTCGCTGCTCAACCCGTTCGGCGTCTACCTGGTGCGGGTCTATGTACAGGAGTCCCTGCCCGACGAACTGCTGGAGGCGGCCCGGATGGACGGGGCCGGGGAACTGCGCGTGCTGTGGTCGGTGGCGCTGCCCACCCTGAAGCCGGCCCTCGTCACCGTGCTGCTCTTCTCGATGGTCGGCACCTGGAACAACTTCTTCCTGCCACTGGTGATGCTCAACAACGACAAACTGTTCCCGCTCACCGTCGGCCTGCAGTCCTGGTACCAGGGGGCGCTGATCCAGTCCGGAGCCAACGCGCTGTTCACCCTTGTCATCGCGGGTTCCCTGGTGGCGATCCTGCCGCTGGTGGTCACCTTCCTCCTCCTCCAGCGGTACTGGCGCGGCGGTCTGACCGTCGGAAGCCTCAAGTAACCCGGCGGACCGGCCCGTTCCCCCTCTTCTTCTCACACGCACCTCTCGGAGCGCCCTTCATGCTGCACGCGTCCCTGACCGTCGACCCCGCCTTCCGCGTCGCCGACGTGAACCCCCGGACCTTCGGCTCGTTCGTCGAGCACATGGGCCGCTGCGTCTACACCGGCATCTACGAGCCCGGCCACCCGCTCGCCGACGAGGACGGGCTGCGCCGTGACGTCCTGGACCTGGTGCGCGAGCTGGGCGTGACCACCGTCCGCTATCCCGGCGGCAACTTCGTCTCCGGCTTCCGCTGGGAGGACAGCGTCGGCCCGGCCGCCGAGCGGCCCGCCCGCCTCGACCTCGCCTGGCACAGCACCGAGACCAACGCCTTCGGTCTGCACGAGTTCACGAACTGGGCGGCGAAGGCCGGCGTCGAGCCGATGATGGCCCTCAATCTCGGTACCCGGGGCGTCCAGGAGGCCCTCGACCTGCTGGAGTACTGCAACCACCCCGGCGGCACCGCCTGGTCCGACGAGCGGATCAAGAACGGCGCCCGGGACCCCTTCGGCATCCGCATGTGGTGCCTGGGCAACGAGCTGGACGGCCCCTGGCAGACCGGCCACAAGACCGCCGCCGAGTACGGCCGGCTCGCCGCCGAGACCGCCCGCGCGATGCGCATGATCGACTCCGGCCTCGAACTCGTCGCGTGCGGCAGCTCCAGTTCCTCGATGCCGACGTTCGGCGCCTGGGAGGCGACCGTCCTGGAGGAGGCCTACGACCAGGTCGACTACATCTCCTGCCACGCCTACTACGAGGAGCTCGACGGCGACCTCGGCAGCTTCCTCGCCTCCCCGGTCGACATGGACGGCTTCATCGAGTCGGTCGTCGCCACCGCCGACCACATCCGGGCCAAGCAGCGCAGGAAGAAGCGGATCAACCTCTCCTTCGACGAGTGGAACGTCTGGTACAACACCCGCTTCGAGGCGCAGGGCAAGCCCGCCGAGTGGGCCGTCGCCCCGCGCGTGATCGAGGACGAGTACAACGTCGCGGACGCCGTCGTGGTCGGCGGACTGCTGATCAGCCTGCTGCGCAACAGCGACCGCGTCACCGCCGCCTCCCTCGCCCAGCTGGTGAACGTCATCGCGCCGATCCGCAGCGAGGCGGGCGGCCCGAGCTGGCGGCAGACCATCTTCCACCCCTTCGCCCAGGCCGCCCGGCACGCCCGGGGCACCGTCCTGCGTGTGGAGCCGGTCTCGCCGACGTACGAGACGAACCGTTTCGGGGAGGTGCCGGTCGTCGACGCCGTGGCCACCCACATCGCGGGCGCCGACGGCCCCGACGAGCTCACCGTCCTCGCCGTCAACCGGCACCGGAGCGAGGGCGTCGAACTCGCCCTGGACCTCCGGGGCTTCCCCGGCTATGAGCCGGTGGCGCACTCGGTACTCAGCGACCCCGACCTCCGCGCCACCAACACCCAGGACGAGCCCGACCGCGTACGCCCGCGCGAAGCCGGCACCTCCCCCGTCACCGACGGCCGGCTCGCCGTACAGCTGCCGCCGGTCTCCTGGAACGTCGTCCGGCTGCGCCGCGCCGGCTGACCCCCTCAACGCCCGCCGCTTCCGCTCTCCCTTCTCCTCGGCGGGGGCGGCGGGTCCAGCACCACCTTCCGCTCTCCTCCTAGGACAGTCATCGGGAGCCGCACCATGTCCACCACCAAGGATCGCGCCGCTCGGCGCTCCGTCACCAGACCCCAGGCGATCACTCTGCTGCTGGCCCTGCTGGCAGCCGCGATCGCCGTCGTCCTGCCCGCCGCCGGCCCGGCGCACGCGATCTCGCGTGCCTCGCAGACGATGTACACCCCGCCGGCGGGCTCCCCGTCGCCCGGCTCGCTCTACCCGCGCGGTCTGCGCCTGCAGTACAGCGGTTCGTCCAACGGCACGTTGCTCGCCACGTTCGAGCAGTACAGCTCGGGCACCCCCGTCTTCCCGATCTACCGCAGCACCGACAACGGCAACAGCTGGAGCCAGATCTCCAGCATCAGCGACACCCACAACGGCTTCGGCATGCGCTACCAGCCGTTCCTGTACGAACTGCCCACCCAGATCGGCAGCTTCCCGGCCGGCACCATCCTGGCCGCGGGCAACTCCATCCCGAACGACCTGTCCTCGACCTCCCTCGACCTGTACGCCAGCACCGACCACGGCGTCAGCTGGTCCTACGTCAGCACCATCGCCACCGGCGGCCAGGCCGACCCCACCAACGGCAAGACGCCGGTGTGGGAGCCGTTCCTGATGGTGTCCGGCAGCAAGCTGATCGCGTACTACTCCGACCAGCGTGACCCCAACCACGGCCAGAAGATCGTCCACCAGGTCTCCACGGACGGCGTGACCTGGGGCTCCGTGGTCGACGACGTGGCCACCTCGACGTACGGCGACCGGCCCGGCATGCCCGTGGTCGCCAAACTGCCCAACGGCAACTACGTGATGACGTACGAGTTCTGGGGCGCTCCCGAGGGCGGTTTCGCCGTCTACTACAAGATCTCCTCCGACCCGGAGGCCTTCGGCTCCGCCACCGGCATCGCGCTCAAGGCGACCGACGGCACCCAGCCGAAGAGCTCCCCGTACATCACCTGGCTGCCCACCGGCGGCGCCAACGGCACCCTGGTGGTCAGCGCCAACAGCAGCGACGACCTGTTCCTGAACACGCAGAACGGCGCCGCGAACACCTGGACGCGCATCGCCTCCACCGTCCCCGGCGGCTACAGCCGAGGCCTGCTCCCGCTGGCCGACGGCCACAGCCTGCTGGTCCTCAGCGGCGGCCACCTGACCAGCACCGGCCTGAATCCCGTCAGCTACGGCACCATCGACCTCGGCGGCGGCATCTCCGACGGCGCCACCTACACCGCGTCGAACGCCAACAGCCACCTGATGCTCGCCATCGCGGGGGGATCCACCACCAACGGCGTCAACGCCACCCAGCAGAACGCCGACAACGCCTCCGACCAGAAGTGGAAGTTCGTCCAGCAGACGTCCGGCTACTTCAAGATCTTCAACGTGGCCAGCGGCAAGGTCCTGGGCGTGCAGAACCAGTCCACCGCCAACGGCGCCAAGGTCCTGCAGTGGGACGACAACGGCACCCTCGACCACGAGTGGGCCATCGCTCCGAACCCGGCGGGCGGCTTCACCGCCACCAACCGGATCAGCGGCAAGTACCTGGAGATCCCCAGCGCCTCCACCACCGTCGGCACCGCCGCCGGGCAGTGGTCCGACACCGGCTGCGCCTGCCAGCGCTGGAACCTCACCCAGACCGCCCTGCCCACCCTGTCGACCGGCCAGTACCGGCTGGTCAACAAGAACAGCGGGAAGTTCATGGAGATCCCCGGCGCCTCCACCACCGTGGGCAAGCAGGCCGGCCAGTGGGTGAACACCGCCAACAACTGCCAGCTGTGGACGTTCACGTCGGCCGCCGGCGGGGCGTGGACCGTGAAGAACGTCAACAGCGCTCTGTACCTCGACTCCAACGGCTCGACCTCGTCCGGTGCGGCCATCGTCCAGAAGTCGTCCTCCTCCGCGACCTCTCAGCAGTGGACGCTGACGGACGCCGGCAACGGCTACTTCAAGCTGGTCAACTCCGGCAGCGGACTGGTCGCGGACGTCGCCTCCGCCTCCACCGCCAACGGCGCGCTGATCGTCCAGTCGACGGACACCGGCGCGGACGACGAACTCTGGCAGATCGTCCGGGTCAACTGACCCATACCGGGGCCCGGTTCACGGCCGGGCCCCGGTCCCCCGTACGACCGTACAGAAACAACATCGCCTTTATCCGAGATCTCGAACACCAATCGGGATTTCGAATCGAACGCCATACGAGAAGGAGGGCCACCATGGCCGAGGAGACCACGGCCGGGGAGACATACACCGTAGGAGTCGACTTCGGCACCCTGTCCGGCCGCGCCGTGGTGGTCCGGGTCCGTGACGGCGCGGAACTGGCGTCGGCGGAGCACGCCTATCCGCACGCCGTCCTCGACCGGACGCTGCCCGACGGCACCCGGCTGCCCCCCGACTGGGCGCTCCAGGTCCCCTCGGACTACCTCGACGTCCTGCGGACCGCCGTACCCGAGGCCCTCGCCCGCGCCGGAGTACGGCCCGAGCAGGTCATCGGCGTCGGCACCGACTTCACCGCCTGCACCGTCCTGCCGACGCTCGACGACGGCACCCCGCTGTGCGATCTCCCCGGACTCGTCGACCGCCCGCACGCCTATGTGAAGCTGTGGCGCCATCACGCGGCCCAGGGGCAGGCGGACCGGATCAACGCCCTGGCGGCCGAGCTGAAGGAGCCGTGGCTGGAGAGGTACGGCGGGAAGATCTCCTCGGAGTGGGAGTTCGCCAAGGCGCTGCAGGTGCTGGAGGAGGACCCGGAGATCTACCGGCGCACCGAGCGGTGGCTGGAGGCGGCGGACTGGATCGTGTGGCGGCTGTGCGGGACGTACGTCCGCAACGCCTGCACGGCCGGTTACAAGGGCCAGTACCAGAACGGTCTGTACCCCTCCCGTGAGTACCTCGCGGCCCTGAACCCGGACTTCGCGGACTTCGTCACCGGCAAGCTGGAGCACCCCATCGGCCAGCTCGGCGAGTGCGCCGGGCGGTTGACGGCGGAGGCCGCCGCCTGGACCGGGCTGCCGGAGGGCATCGCGGTCTGCGTGGGCAACGTCGACGCCCATGTGACCGCACCGGCGGCGGCCGTCGAACCGGGCCAGATGGTAGCCATCATGGGCACCTCCACGTGCCATGTCATGAGTTCCGACCAGTACGGCACCGTCCCCGGCATGTGCGGTGTCGTCGACGGCGGGATCCTGCCCGGGGCGTGGGGCTACGAGGCCGGACAGAGCGGTGTCGGCGACATCTTCGCCTGGTTCGTACGCACCGGCTTCCCCGCGGAGTACGCCGCGAAGGCCGAGGCCCTCGGCCAGAACGCGCACGAATACCTCACCGGCCTGGCCGCCGGGCAGCGGGTCGGCGAGCACGGGCTCATCGCCCTGGACTGGCACAGCGGCAACCGCTCGGTCCTGGTCGACCACGACCTCAGCGGTGTCGTCGTCGGCCAGACGCTGTCCACCCGACCCGAGGACGTCTACCGCGCGCTGCTGGAGGCGACCGCATTCGGCACGCGCACCATCATCGACGCCTTCGAGGCCGCCGAGGTCCCGGTGCGGGAGCTCATCATCGCGGGCGGCCTGACCAAGAACGCGCTGCTGATGCAGATCTACGCCGATGTCACCCGACGCCCGCTCAGCATCATCGGCTCCACGCAGGGCCCAGCCCTCGGCGCCGCCATGCACGCCGCCGTCGCCGCCGGAGCGTATCCCGGCATCCGGGCCGCCGCCGGCGCCATGGGCAAGGTCCACCGCCGGGTCCACCTCCCCGACCTCGGACGGGCCGCGGCGTACGACCGGCTGTACGCCGAGTACCGGCTGCTCCACGACTACTTCGGGCGCGGAGCCAACGACGTCATGCACCGCCTGCGCCGCATCCGGGCCGAGGCGTCCGCGTAACCCGAGACCACAGAGAGGAACAACCATGAGCACCGCAGCACAGCCGTTCGACAGCCACGAGGTCTGGTTCCTCACCGGCAGTCAGAGCCTGTACGGCGAGGAGACCCTGCAGCAGGTCGCCCACCAGTCCCGGCAGATCACCGAAAGGCTCGACGCCGCCCCCGCGATCCCGTTGCGGATCGTGTGGAAGCCGGTCCTCACCGACGCCGAGTCGATCCGGCGGATGTGCCAGGAGGCGAGCGCCTCCGACGTCTGCGTCGGGGTGATCGTGTGGATGCACACCTTCTCACCCGCCAAGATGTGGATCGCCGGACTCAGCGCCCTGGACCGGCCGCTGCTGCACCTGCACACCCAGTACAACCTGTCGCTGCCCTGGCCGAGCATCGACATGGACTTCATGAACCTCAACCAGGCGGCCCACGGCGACCGCGAGTTCGCCCACATCGAGTCCCGCGTCGGTGTGAACCGCAAGATCGTCGCCGGTCACGCCACCGACCCCCGGGTCGTGGGCCGCGTCGCCGCCTGGAGCCGGGCCGCCGCCGGCCGGCACGCAGCCCGTACGCTGCGGCTGGCCCGCTTCGGCGACAACATGCGCGATGTCGCCGTCACCGAGGGCGACAAGGTCGAGGCGCAGCTGCGCTTCGGCTACTCGGTCAACACCTACGGCGTGAACGACCTCGTCACGGTGGTCGACGAGGTCGAGGACAAGGCCGCCGCCGCGCTCGCCGCCGAGTACCAGGAGACTTACGCCGTCGTCCCCGCGCTGCGCTCGGACGGCGTCCGCCACGACTCGCTGCTGTACGCCGCCCGACTGGAACTCGGCCTGCGCGCGTTCCTCACCGAGGGCGGCTTCACCGCCTTCACCACCAACTTCGAGGACCTGGGCGGCCTGCGCCAGCTGCCCGGACTCGCCGTCCAGCGCCTGATGGCCGACGGCTACGGCTTCGGCGGCGAGGGCGACTGGAAGACCTCCGCCCTGCTGCGCACGATGAAGGTCATGGGCCAGGGGCAGCCCGGCGGCACGTCCTTCATGGAGGACTACACCTACCACCTCGGCCCCGGCGAGCCCCGCATCCTCGGCGCCCACATGCTGGAGGTCTGCCCCTCCATCGCGGCCGACCGCCCGAGCTGCGAGATCCACCCGCTGTCCATCGGCGACCGCGAGGACCCGGTCCGGCTGGTGTTCGACGCCGCTCCCGGTCCCGCCCTCGTCGTCGGCCTGTCCGACCTTGGCGACCGCTTCCGCCTCACCGCGAACGCCGTCGACGTCGTCGCACCGAGCCAGCCGCTGCGCCGGCTGCCCGTCGCCCGTGCCGTATGGACTCCGCGCCCGTCGTTCGCGGAGTCGGCGGAGAGTTGGCTGCTGGCCGGCGCCCCGCACCACACCGTGCTCAGCACCGCCGTCGACCGGGAGACGCTGAGCGACTTCGCCGCCATGACCGGGGTGGAACTGCTGACGGTCGACGAGAACACCTCCGTCGACCAGCTGGCCAAGGAGATCCGCTGGAACGCGGCCTACCACCGCCTGGCCCAGGCCCTCTGAAACCGTCCGTAAGGGAAAGCACCATGACCACAACCGTCCGGGCCGGCCTTCACCAGGAGGTCCTGGAGGCCAATCTCGCCATCCCGCAGGTCGGACTCGCCACCCTGACCTGGGGAAACGTCAGCGGAGTCGACCGCGAGGCGGGGGTCTTCGTCATCAAGCCGTCGGGAGTGCCGTACGAAAGGCTGACGATCGACGACCTGGTGACGGTACGCCTGTCCGACGGCGCGGTGGTGGCGGGCGACCTACGCCCCTCCACCGACACCGAGACCCACCGTTGCCTCTATCTGGCCTTCCCGTCCGTCGGCGGGGTGACGCACACCCACTCCACCCACGCCGTCGCCTTCGCCCAGGCCCGCCGGGACGTCCCCGTCCTAGGCACCACGCACGCGGACACCTTCAACGGGCCGATCCCCGTCACCCGCGACCTCACCCCCGCGGAGTGCGCGAAGGACTACGAGTACAACACCGGCCACGTCATCGTCGACCTGCTCGGCGGCGACGACCGGAAGGCCGTCGAGGTGCCCGCCGCGCTCGTCGCCGGGCACGGCCCGTTCACCTGGGGCACGACCGCCCGCAAGTCCCTGGAGCACGCGATCATCTGCGAGGCCGTCGCCGACATCGCCCTCCGCACCCTGTCCCTGTCCCCGACCACTCCGCCCCCACCCCACCTGCTCGCCCGCCACTACACCCGCAAACACGGCCCCGACGCCTACTACGGCAATCCGGACACAACCGCCGTCACCCGCTGACCGGAGGCGGCCACCACACCGCCTTTCCCTCTCCAGCCTTTCACTCAGGAGACCCAATGACGCGTCTTCGGTTCAGACGAGCCTTCCTGGCCGCCCTGTTCACCGCGATCGTCGCTCTGCTGGTGTCCGTCCTCGCCCAGCCCGCGGGCGCGGCGGGCGGCGCGACCTTCACCAACCCGCTCAAGTCCAGGGCTGGGGCCGACCCCTGGCTCCAGTACTACGACGGCAACTTCTATCTGATCACCACCTCGTTCACGAACGAGATGTTCATGCGCGAGTCCCCGACCCTCGCCGGTCTGAACACCGCCCCGAACGTGCTGATCTGGCACGACGACACCGCGGGCCGCAACGCCAACATCTGGGCGCCGGAGATCCACCTCTACAACGGTCACTGGTACCTGTACTACTCCGCCGCCCAGTCCGGCGCCGCCTGCTGCGACACCCAGCGCACCGAGGTCCTGGAGAGCGCCGGCACCGACCCGCTGGGCCCCTACACCTTCAAGAACCAGCTCAGCGGCTCCAACCTGACGCCAGGCGGCTGGCTGATCGACGCCAGCGTCCTGGAGTACAACAGCAACCTCTACCTGGTCGGCAGCGGCTTCGTGGGCGGCAGCGCGCAGAGCCTGGTCATCGCCCCGATGTCCAACCCGTACACGCTGTCCAGCTCGACCTTCACGGTCATCTCCAGCCCGACCTACGACTGGGAGAAGGTGGGCAGCCCGGTCAACGAGGGACCCGAGCCGCTCTACCACAACGGCCGCACCTTCCTGACCTACTCGGCCAGCAGCTGCCAGACCGCCGACTACAAGCTGGGCCAGCTGGAACTGACGGGCACCGACCCGCTGAACCCGGTCTCCTGGACGAAGTCGGCGACGCCCGTGTTCCAGCGCAGTGACGCGAACGGTGTCTACGCGCCCGGCCACAACGGCTTCTTCACCTCGCCCGACGGCACCCAGAACTGGATCGTCTACCACGCCAACAGCGCGGCCAACGGCGGCTGCGGCAACAACCGCACCACCCGCGCCCAGCAGTTCACCTGGAACGCCGACGGCACCCCGGACTTCGGCACCCCGGTCGCCCTCGGCACCTCGCTCGCCGAACCGTCCGGCGAGACCGGGACCACCCCGGCCGCGTACACCCTCGTCAACAAGCACAGCGGCAAGTGCCTGAACGTCTCCCAGTCCGGCACCGCCGACGGCGCCGACGTCAACCTGTGGACGTGCAACGGCGGCGCCAACCAGGAGTGGACCTTCTCCGACCCCGGCAACGAGACCAACCGCGTGACCAACGTGAACAGCGGCAAGGTCCTCGACGTCAGCAACTGCGGCACCGCCGACGGAACCAACATCCAGCAGTGGAGCTGGCTGAACAACAACTGCCAGAAGTGGAAGCTGGTGTACACCCAGACCGGCTACGTCCGTCTCGTGAACGCCAACAGCGGCAAGGTCGCCGACGTGGCCAACTGCGGCACCGCCGACGGAACCGACGTCCGCCAGTGGACCTGGCTGACCAACGACTGCCAGCTCTGGCAGCTCAAGCCGGTCTCCTGACGGCAGCCGTTCCCCACACCCGGCGGCTTCAGGAGGACAGAAGCCGCCGGGTCACCTGTTTCGGCGTGGCGCCGCGCGGCGCGGGGCCCCCCCCGCCAGGGCGGCGGGCCGCGGCCCCCCGCGGGGGGGGGGCGCCGCCGCTTAGGCGCCGGTGCGGTGGAAGCAGGAGTACTTCCAGCGCGTCGGCGCAGGTGCGGGCGCACTCGCGGAACCACGCGATGCGGTCCTCCGTCATGACCGCGGGGGTGGAACGGACCGCGAGTGCGGCGTGAGCCCGGCCGGCGCGGTCCAGCACCGGAACGGCGAGTGTGCGCACGCCGACCGCCGATTCGCCGTCGTTGAGCGCGTAACCGTCGGCACGGACGAGCGCGAGTTCCCTGCGCAGTGCGTCGGGGTCGGTGATCGTACGGTCGGTGAGGGGTTCCAGCGGGAGGTCGTCGAGGATCGTCCCGGAGTCCTCGTCGTCCGGCCGGGCCCACGCGAGAAGGACCTTGCCGAGGGCGGTCGAGTGCAGCGGGCGGCGCAGACCGAGCCCGGTCCCGGGCTGGACCGAGCGGCCGACGAGGATCAGCGCGTGGCGGCCGCTGCGGATGGCGAGGTCGGCGGTGGCGGACGTACGCAGGCTCAGCTGTTCGAGTTCCGGCGCGGCGCGGTGCAACCCGCGCTGGTGGAAGGCGAGTTGCCCTAGTTCGGCGACGACGGAACCGAGCTGGTAACGGGCGGTGCTGTCGTCCTGGTCGAGGAACCCGGCGGCGAGCAGGGTGCGGGCGAGGCGATGGGCGGTCGAGACGGACAGGTCCATGCGGCGCGCTATGTCGGACGCGCTCAGTCCCTCCGCGCTGTACTCGCGGAAGCAGTCGAGGACGCCGAGGGCGCGCCGGACCGCCTGGGCGCCGGCGGGCGCGGGGGCGGGGGCGGGGGCGGGGGCGGGCGCGGGGGCGGGGGCGGGGGCGGGGATCCGCTGGGGGCCTGGCATGGCTGGTTCCTCGTCGGTCGGGCGCGGCGACGGGGTGCGTACGCCGACGCGGAACGTACTTCGGAGTCCCACCATGCGGCAATGCCCGTCCGCCCCGGGGCGAAGATTTAAGGCCGCCGAAACAACTCCTCCCACTATGTGGGAAGAGTTGCCCGCCCCTGCCAGTCGTGTCAGCCTCCTGCTGCAGGCGCCGTCGAGGCGCTCCGCGTCGACCGGCGAGTCCGAAGGAGGGTGTCATGACGACATTTCGCGGCACCCCCGTCTCGCCGGCCCCACTGACCTCGCGCCGGTACATCGACCTGGCGCGGGTCGCCAGCTGCTGTTGTCGCTGACCGGTCGCTGATTCCTCCGGCGCGGCCAGGCGGCCCTGCCGTCGAGGGCCCGTTCCCCCTTTGTCCCCGTCGTTGTCCACACCGTCGTCGTCCGCCGCGCGCGCCGAGCCGGCGGGCCGCCCCGACGACCTCCGCCCGACGTTCTCCGCCGCCGAAAGGTAATGCGTCATGCCCGACCAGCGGGTCAAGATCCTTTGGTACCTCACCGCCCCCGACGGTCCCTACCCGTGGGAGGACCGCGGGCGCTGGGACACCTCCTTCGACCACCTGCGGCAGCTGGCCGTCGCGATCGACCGCCTGGGCTACTACGGCGCGCTGCTCGGCACCAGCAGCGACGACGGCCTCACGACCGCGGCGGCCCTGGCCGCGGAGACCCGCACCATGCGCTTCCTGACCGCCGTCTATCCGGGGCTGGTCTCCCCCGCGAAGCTCGCGCAGATCGCCAGGACCATCGACCGGTTCAGCGACGGGCGGCTCCTGTTCAACGTCGTGAACGGAAACGACGCGGCGCTGGCCGGTTACGGAGTGCATCTGGAGCACGACTCGCGCTACGAGTTCAGCGCCGAGTACTGGAGCGCGTTCCAGCACGTCTACAGCGGCGAACTGGACGCCTACCGCGGGCAGTTCACCAACATCGCGGCACGCCGGGGCGACGAGGGGCCGCTGTCGGCGTGGCGGCACGCGCGGCCCGGGCAGTCACGTGCCCAACTGTGGGGCGCGGGCACCTCACCGGCCGGAGTGGCGCATGCCATCAGCCTGTTCGACGTGTACCTGAGTTTCGCCGACACCCCGGAGCGACTGGGCCAGAAGTTCCGCCGGGTGGGTGCCGAGGCGGCCCGGCTGGGTCGCTCGCTGAGCTACGGCACCCGGTTGCAGGTGATCGTGCGCGACACGGACGACGAGGCGTGGGAGGCGGCGGACCGGCTGCTTCGGCGCACGGGCGTCGACACCGCCCGGGCGCTGGCCGCCCGCCAGTTCGGGCCCGGGGAGAGCCTGGACACCTACCGCCCGGAACCGGACACGGACCCGAAGGTGATACGCCGGGTCGAGGCACTGCGCGCCGGACGTCTGCCGGACGTCGGCGACCTGGAGATCCACCCCAACGTATGGGCCGGGCCGAGCATGTTCGGATTCGACATCATCCGGCCGGGCGCCGGGATCTACCTGGTGGGCAGCGCGGAGAACGTCGCCGCGCGCATCCGCGAGTACCGCGCGCACGGCACCGAGGCGTTCATCCTGTCCGGCTTCCCACTGATCGGCGAGGCCCAGCGCTTCGCGGAGTCGGTGTTCCCGCTGCTCGACCTGGACCACGGTTTCGACGTTCCGGTACTGAGCGAGGCCCGTTCTCCGGCGACGACCGGCCCCCATACGGACGAAGGCGCCGAGGCGGCGACGGTTGCCGAGCCGGCCCTGCCCTCGGTGGTCTGACGCCTAACTGCACCGCCCCGGATTCCCACGACTTCTGCTTGGAGCACCCCGTGACTGTTCCTTCCCCCGACCCCTCCCGCCGCAGATTCCTCGGCGCCACCGCCGGGCTCGGCGTGCTGCTCGGCAGCGGCCTGCTGACCGCGTGCGGCGGTGCCGACACCGGCTCGGCGGCAGGCGGCGCCGCATCAGGAAAGCCGCGCCGCGGTGGCCGGATCCGGCTCGGCATCATCGACGTCAACCAGAACGGCGACCTGGACGCGCACAAGCCGATCGGCAACGGCTCGATCATCCGCGGCTTCGCCCTCTACGCGAAGCCATGGGAGTGGAACGCCCAGATGCAGCCGGCGCTCACCCTTGCCGACTCCGCCGAGATCAGCCCGGACGCGAAGACGTGGACCGTTCGCCTCAAGCAGGGCCTTGAGTTCCACAACGGCAAGACCATCACCGCCGACGACTTCGTGTTCTCCGCACGGCGGCTGACCGATCCCCAGCTGGCTTCCCCCTACGCCGGGCTGCTGTCGTACGTCGACCGCGACCGCATCCAGAAGCTCGACGACCGCACGGTGCGGTTCCACTTCAAGGACGGCATGGCCTTCGTGCCCTTCCCGGAGAACTTCACCAACTTCGGCGGCATCGTCCCGGTCGACTACGACCCGCGAAAGCCGGTCGGGGCGGGGCCGTACAAGCTCAAGGAGTTCACGCCCGGCCAGCGTTCACTGTTCACCCGGTTCGAGAACTACTTCCGTCCTGGGCAGCCCTACGCCGACGAACTGGAGATCATCGACTTCAAGGACGAGCAGTCGCGCATCGCCGCACTCCAGTCCGGGCAGATCGACCTGGCCAACGGAATCGCGGCCGACCAGATACGGCTGCTGGGCTCCAGCGACGCCGTCCACACCGTGGTGTCCAGGACCAACGGCTGGCAGGGCTTCGAACTCAACCTCTCCAAGCCGCCGTTCGACGACGAGAAGGTGCGCACCGCGTTCCGGCTGCTCGTCGACCGGCAGGATCTGGTCGACCGTGCGCTGTCCGGTCAGGGCCGGATAGCCAACGACCTCTACTCCCCGCAGGATCCGACCTTCGACAAGTCGCTGCCGCAGCGCCCGTACGACGTCGCGCGCGCCAAGCAGCTGCTGCGCGAGGCCGGCGCGAAGGACCTCACCGTCGAGCTGGTCACCGGTCCCGACCCCACGAGCGAGTCCGCGGCGCTGGTGTTCGCCACTCAGGCCAAGAAGGCGGGTGTCACCATCAACGTCAAGAAGGTCGACTCGGCCACCTTCGACGGCCCGCAGCGTACCGACTTCACCCTCAGCACCGGCGAGCTGCTGACCGAGTCGTTCCTGGTCACCGGCCTGCATCTGGACGCGCCGGGGTCGAACAACAACAAGACCCACTTCTCCGACCCCCGCTTCACGAAGCTGTTCAACCAGGCGCTGGGCGAGCCGGACGCCGCCAAGCGCACCCCCCTCGTCCACGAGATGCAGCAGATCCAGTACGACAAGGGCGGCCTGATCATCTGGGGCTTCGTCAACAACGTCGACGCCGTCGCCAAGCGGGTCGGCGGTGTGACCGCGGAGCACACGCAGTTCCCGGTCTGGCGGTTCGAGAAGCTGTGGGTCGCCGGATGACGTGGCCACGCTGGCTGGTGCGGCGCGCCCTGTCGGGCCTACTGGCGGTCTGGGCGGTGTCGGTGGTGGTGTTCGCCGCAACGCAGGCGCTGCCGTCCGACCCGGCACGCACCATCCTCGGTCCCCAGGCGCCCGAGGCGTCGGTCGCCGAACTGCGCCGGCAGATCGGACTCGACCGGCCGCTGGCCGAGCAGTACCGGACCTGGCTGACCGGTGTGCTGCGCGGCGACCCGGGCACATCGCTGGACTCGCATGTGCCGGTCGGACACCTGGTCTCGGAGCGGCTGGGCAACACGCTCGCCCTGGTGACCTGCGCGACCGGGGCCGCGGTCGCCGCGGCCCTGCTGCTCGGCACCACGGCGGCGGCCCACCGGGCCCGGCCCCTCGACCGCGTCATCACCTCGACCGCGGTCGCGGCGCAGGCGATCCCGGCGTTCGTCACGGCCGTCGGCCTGATCATCGTCTTCTCGACCACCGTGTTCCACGCGTTGCCCGCGGCGTCGCTCATCGAGCCCGGACGCTCGCCGTGGGACCAGCCGGAATACCTCGTGCTGCCGTCGGCAGCCCTGGCCCTGTCGGTCGCGCCCTACCTGCTGCGACAGGTGCGCGCCGCGGTCGCCGAGGCCCTCGACGCGGACCATGTCGCGGCCGCCCGGCTGCGCGGTGTCCCGGAACGGCGGTTGCTGGTCCGGCACGCGCTGCCCAACGCGCTGGTGCCGTTGGTCCAGGCGGTCGCCCTCACGGTGAGTGTGCTGCTGGGCGGGTCGCTGGTGGTGGAGGCGGCCTTCTCCTATCCCGGGCTCGGCACCGCTCTCAACAGCGCGGTGCAGGTGCGGGACCTGCCGGTCGTCCAGGCGGTGGTGCTGGTGGTAGCGGCGGGTGTGGTGGCCGTCAACCTGCTCGCGGACCTGGCGACGGTCCTGCTGACCCCGCAACTGCGGACCGGTTCCGGGGCGTCGGCATGAGCGCGGGAACGGCCACGCAGGACGTGGCGTCGCGCTCCGCCACCGAAGTGGGACGGAGCGAGGGGCTGGTACGGGCGACGCTGCGCGACCGGCAGGTCCGCGTCGGTCTGGCCGTGACCCTCGCGATCACGCTGGTGGCACTCGTCGGACCGTACCTCGCGCCGCACGCCGCCGAGGCGCTGACCGGTCCGGCCTACGCCGCGCCCGGCTCCTCCGGGCTGCTGGGCACCGACTATCTCGGGCACGACGTCCTGTCCCGGGTCCTCTCTGGCGGACGCTCGGTCGTCACGATGACGGTCGCCGCGGCCTCGCTCGCGCTGGTGGCGGGGACGGCCCTCGGCGCGGCGGCGGCGTTCTCGGGCGCGCTCGGCGCGTCGCGGGCCGGCCGAGCTCCGGACCGGGCCGTGGTCTGGCTCGCGGACGTCCTGCTCGCCTTCCCGAACGTCGTACTGGTCCTCCTGGTCGTGTCCATGTTCGGCCGCGAGCGCTGGCTGATGGTGCTCACCGTCGCACTGACCCTGCTGTCGGGCACCGTCCGCCTCGCCCGGGGGGCCGCGCTCGGCGTGATCACCCAGGAGTACGTCCAGGCGGCACGCCTGATCGGTTACCCCAAACGGCTGCTGCTCCTGCGCGAGGTGCTGCCGAACATCGCCGCGCCCCTGCTGGTCCACTTCGGCACCATGCTCACCTGGGCGGTCGAACTGCTGGCCGGACTCGGCTTCCTCGGATACGGCGTCAGCGCCCCGGCGGCCGACTGGGGTCTGATGATCAACGAGAACCGCGCGGGACTGCAGCTGCAGCCGTGGGGCGTACTCGCCCCCGTACTGCTCATCGCGGTCTTCGCGCTGGGCACCAACGCCATGGCGGAGGGCGCCGCGCGCGCGACCGGGCAGACCCGTCGCCCGGAGCGGGCTCCATGGCGTCGCCCGCGCAGGGCGAACGGGAAGAACCGCAAGGAGGGAACCCCGTGAGCACCCCGGACTCCCCTGCCGGACACAGCCCGCAGGGACCCGCTGCCGTCACGGCCGGCGCTCCGGCCCCGTCGCGGGTCCCGGCTCCCGTACTGACCGTGTCCGGTCTGCGCGTGGTGACGCCCGACGGCGCCGACATCGTCGCGGACTTCGGCCTTGAGGTCGCCCCCGGCGAGATCGTCGCGATCGTCGGCGAGACCGGATCCGGGAAGACGACCGCCGCCACCGCGCTGCTCGGGCACACCCGGGCGGGAGCGCGTGTCAGCGGCGGTCGGATCGTCGTCGACGGCGTCGACGTGTCGGACGCCGACGCGACCACGCTGCGTCGGCTGCGCGGCCGGCGCGCGGCATACGTCCCGCAGGACCCGGCGACCGCGCTCAACCCGGCACTGCGCGTGGGCACACACCTCGACGAGGTCCTCCGGATCCACGAGCCCGGTCTGCCGCGGGGCGAGCGGCGCGCCCGGATCGCCGACGTCCTGGACGAGGTCGGCCTTCCGCAGGACCGTGCCTTCCTGCGGCGGTTCCCCCATCAGCTGTCCGGCGGGCAGCAGCAGCGCGTCCTGCTCGCCCTGGCGTTCGTCCTGCGTCCCGCGCTCATCGTGCTGGACGAACCGACGACCGCCCTGGACGTCACCACACAGGCCCGGGTGCTCGACACCGTGCGCCGGTTGTGCCGTGCGCACGACGTGGCCGCGGTGTACGTCTCGCACGACCTCGCGGTCGTGCGGGCGCTCGCGGACCGGCTGGTCGTGCTGTACGCCGGGCGGATCGTCGAGACCGCACCGACGCGGGAACTGTTCGCGCGGCCACGTCACCCTTACACGCGCGGGCTGCTCGCGGCGGTGCCGGACGTCACCCGCCGGCGCCGCCTGGTCTCGATCCCCGGACACGCTCCGGCACCCGGTGAGAAGCCAGGCGGTTGCGCCTTCGCACCACGGTGCGCGGCGGCGACCGCACAGTGCCGTGCCGAGCGGCCGACGCCCGCGCCCGTCGGTGCGCGGACGGTGGTGGCATGCCACCATCCGCTTCCGGAAGAACCGGACGCCCTCGCGGCACCGGCCGCCGGGCACGGCCCGCTGCCCGAGGAACCGGCCCGGCCCCTGCGCACCGCGGAACCCACTCGGCCAGCGGCCCCGGCGGACCCGCCCTTGCTGGAAGCCCACGACGTACGTGTGGCGTACAGCCGGCACACCGTGCTCGACGGCGTGTCCCTCGCGCTGCACCCCGGCACCTGCACGGCGCTGGTCGGCGGGTCCGGAGCGGGAAAGACGACACTGGCACGGACCCTGGCCGGGCTCGGGGCCCCGGCCACCGGCACGTTGACCGTCCGCGGAGCCCCGGTTCCCTGGCCGGTCGCCGCGCGAACGGACGCGCTGCGCCGCGAGGTGCAGTACGTGTTCCAGAACCCGTACCGGGCACTCAACCCCCGCCTGACCGTCCGTCAGACCCTGGGCGCGGTGCTCCGGCACTGCTTCGGCACCGACCGTGCCGAGACCGAACGCCGCGTCCTGGCCCTGCTGGACCGGGTCGCCCTGCCGGCCCGCACCGCCGGGTCCCTGCCACGCGAGCTGTCCGGCGGCGAGCGCCAGCGTGTCGCGGTGGCCCGTGCGCTGGCCTGTGAGCCCGAGGTGCTCATCTGCGACGAGATCACCTCCGCGCTCGACGTCTCCGTACAGGCGGGCGTCCTCGGGCTGCTGCGACAGCTGCGCTCCGACGGCCTCGCCATGCTCCTGGTGACGCACGACCTCGGTGTCGTACGGGCCGTCGCGGACGACACCGCGGTCCTGTACCAGGGACGCGTCATCGAGCACGGCCCGGTCGACACCGTCCTCGACCGGCCGCACGAGGCGTACACGCGCTCGCTCGTGGCCGCGGCGCCCCGGCTTCCGGCGTCCGCCGACGTCCTCGCGCCCGCCTCCCCCATTGCCTCCGTCAGCCCGACCACCGACCAGGAACGGACACCGCTGTGACCTCCCCGACGACCGCCCGACCCTCGGAACTGTGGTTCACCCGCTGCCCGGTGCCCACCGCGACCGGCATCGCCGCCGACCGCGGCTGGCTGGCCGGGGAGTTCGCCGATGACGGCATCGCCGTACGGTCGCTCCAGGACGTGCCCCGCGACCTCGCGGCCGACCACCACTACACCCACGCGCATCCCGCGCTGTTCCGCGAGGGCGGCAACGTCCCGGCGCTGTGGGCGCGCGCCCAGGGCGAGCCGACCCGGCTCATCGGCCTGACCTGGATCGAGGAGCGGCAGTCGGTTCTCGTGCGTGAGAACAGCGGCATCACCGGCCCTGCGGACCTGCGCGGCGCCCGGCTGGCCGTCCCGGTGCACGGCATCGCGATCGACTTCTGGCGGGCCATGGCTCTGCACGGCTTCGCCGGGGCGCTGTCGGCCGCCGGGCTCGGGCTCGGCGACGCGGACCTGGTGGAGGTGCCGGGTTCGGCGCACGGGCAGTGGGAGGCCGAACTGGCGGCGCTCGCCCGTGGGGACGTCGACGCGGTGTACGTCAAGGGCGCGCTCGCCGTCGAAGCCGCCGCCCGCTCCGGCGCGGTGGTCGCGGTCGACCTCGACGCACAGCCGGATCGGCGTGCCCGGGTCAACAACGGCACGCCCCGTCCCATCACGGTGCATCAGCGGCTGCTGGACGAACACCCGGACGTCGTGGACCGCTTCCTCGCCGTCCTCCTGGCCACGGCCGACTGGGCACGCGGCAACGGCGACGACGTGGCACGGATCCTGGGCGCCGAGACGGGCGCGGGAGACGCCGCGGTGGCTCAGGCGTACCGGGGCGTCGGCCACACCTCCCTGGGCGTCGACCTGTCCGACGAGCGCCTTGAACTGCTGGCGATCCAGGAGCGGTTCCTGCACTCGCAGGGCTTCCTGCGGCGGCGTGTCGACGTCCGCGGCTGGGCCGACCCCGAGCCGTTGCGGCGTGCCCGCGCGCTCGTGGCCCGGCGCCCGCCGTACTGAACCGACCGCCGCCCCGAGCCATCACCCATCCCTCATCACCCACCTGAACGTCCTTCGGAGACACCCATGACCGTGAAGATCGGCGTCCACGGCGCCAACCCGTCGCTCTACCACCTGGCGCGCCTGGGCCTTCTGGAAAAGGCACTCGAACCGTACGGCGAGACCGTCGCATGGGTGCCCGTGCAGGGCACGCGCGTCGGCGAGCTGCTCGGCGACGGCACCATCGACTTCGGCGGCACCGGCTCCACTCCGCCGATCACCGGACAGGCCGAGGGCCACGACATCGTCTACACCGCGGTGTCCGCACCACGCCCCGAGCACGGCGCGCTGCTGGTGGCCGCGTACGGTCCGGTGCGGTCCGTCGCGGATCTGCGCGGCGGCACGGTCGTCCTGTCGATCGGCTCGTGGCAGACCCACTTCGTCGCGAAGGCACTGCACTCGGCCGGCCTGTCGTACGGCACGGACATCACCGCCGAACGCCCCGCGACCTCGCCCCTCTCCGCAGGCGACAGCGCGCGCCGGCTGCGGGACGGTGAGATCGCGGCCTGGGTGGCCCAGGGGGCGGAGCTGTCCGCCGCGCTGCGCGACCCTGCGGTGCGGGTCCTGCTCAAGGCGAGCGACGTGATCACGGACCGGTCCGTGTTCTTCGCCGGACGGCGGTTCGCCGAGACCAGTCCCCACCTGGTCGCGGTCATCGTCCGCGCGCTCCAGGACGCCGACGACTGGGCCGCCGCGAACATCCCCGCGTCGGCGACAATCCATGCCGAGGGCCAGGGCGGCTCGGTCGAGGACTGGCACCGCGCGCTGGCCGACCTCCCCTGGCGCCTCGAACCCGTCGGCGACGCGTTCATCGCCGAACAGCAGGAAGCCGCCGACATCTTCGCCGCACACGGCTACATCCCGGCGCCGATCACCGTCGCGGACGCCCGGCTGACCTCGCTGGAGCCGCTGGTCGCGAACGCGCTGGCCGAGCCTCGCACGACCGTCTGACCACTCCTTCGCGCCATGGTGCCGGCGGACCGGGCTGTACCCGGGCCGGGTTC
>NZ_JBHXLU010000079.1:0-6319 GCF_042720695.1 Streptomyces sp. NPDC058457
TTTTTTTTTTTTTTTCTCTTCCCTGCTCCTCCCTGCGGCGGGCCGGCCCCCCCCCGCCCCGCCCCCCCCCCCGCTCCGCCCCCCGTCAGAACCCGCTAACGCGCGAGCAGTTCCAGCGTGTCGATCACCCGGTTCGAGAAACCCCACTCGTTGTCGTACCAGGCGACCACCTTGACGTGGCGGCCGTCGACGCGGGTGAGGGCCGAGTCGAAGATCGACGAGGCCGGGTTGCCGGTGATGTCCGACGACACCAGCGGGTCGTCCGAGTACTCGAGGACGCCCGCGAGCGGCCCCTCCGCCGCCGCGCGGTACGCGGCCAGCACGTCGTCGCGCGTCACGTCACGCGACACGGTCGTGTTGAGCTCCACGATCGAGCCCACCGGCACCGGTACCCGGATCGAGTCGCCCGACAGCTTGCCTTCGAGGTTCGGCAGCACCAGACCGATCGCCTTGGCGGCGCCCGTCGTGGTCGGCACGATGTTGACCCCGGCGGCACGGGCCCGCCGGGGATCGCGGTGCGGGCCGTCCTGCAGGTTCTGCTCCTGCGTGTAGGCGTGCACCGTGGTCATGAACCCGTGCTCGATGCCGGCGAGTTCGTCGAGGACGGCAGCCAGCGGCGCGAGCGCGTTGGTCGTGCACGAGGCGTTGGAGACGATCGTGTGCAGCTCCGCGTCGTACGCGGCGGTGTTCACGCCGTACGCCAGCGTCACGTCGGCACCGTCCGACGGCGCGCTGACCAGCACCTTGCGGGCGCCCGCGTCGAGGTGGGCACGGGCGGCCTTCGCCGAGGTGAAACGGCCGGTCGACTCCAGCACGATGTCCACGCCGAGGTCGGCCCACGGCAGCTGCGCCGGCTCGCGCTCGGCGAGCACCTTGATGCGTCGGCCGTCGACGACGAGGACGTCCCCGTCGACGCTCACCGGGCGCCCGAGGCGGCCGGCCGTCGAGTCGAAGGCGAGCAGCCGCGCGAGGGCGGCCGGCTCCGTGAGGTCGTTGACGGCGACGATCTCCAGGCTGCTGTCCCGCTCCAGCAGGGCCCGCAGCACATTGCGTCCGATGCGGCCGAATCCGTTGACGGCGATACGAGTCATAAGTGGTGTCCCTTCGCTACGCCACCAGGTTCGCGGCCCCCGCCGGTCCGTGACAGCGGCGAGATCGCCATGGTTCGAAAGGATCCCGCCAGCGCCTCACCCGGGCAGCCCTACTCGCCCTTGGTGAAGGTGCGCCGGTAGTCGCTCGGCGTCGTGCCGAGAATCCGCTGGAAGTGCAGCCGCAGGTTCGCCCCGGTGCCGAGGCCGACGTCGTCGGCGATCTGCTCGACGCTCCGCTCCGACCGTTCCAGGAGTTCCCGGGCCCTGTCGATCCGGGCGCGCATCACCCACTGCATCGGCGTGTACCCGGTGTCCTCCACGAACCGCCGCGAGAAGGTACGCGCCGACACCCCCGCATGCCGGGCGAGCGCGTCCAGGGCGAGCGGCTCGCCGAGCCGGTGCAGCGCCCACTCGCGGGTCGCGGCGAACCGCTCACCGAGCGGCTCGGGCACACTGCGCGGCACGTACTGCGCCTGACCACCGCTGCGGTAGGGGGCCGCCACCAGACGGCGGGCCGCGTGGTTGGAGGCGGCCACGCCGAGGTCGCCGCGCAGGATGTGCAGGCACAGGTCGATCCCCGAGGCCGCGCCGGCCGACGTCAGCACACTGCCCTCGTCGACGAACAGCACGTTCTCGTCGACCTTGACCAGCGGATGTCTCTCGGCGAGGGCCCGTGTGTAGTGCCAGTGCGTGGTGGCGCGCCTGCCGTCGAGCAGCCCGGTCGCGGCGAGCGCGAAGGCCCCGGTCGAGATGGCGGCCAGCCGGGCCCCTCGCTCATGCGCGGCGAGCAGCGCGGCCACGACCGCCGGCGGCGGATCCTCCCGGTCCGGGAACCGGTACCCGGGCACGAACACGATCTCCGCCCACTCCAGCGCTTCGAGGCCGTGGGCCACGTGGTACGACAGCCCGTCACCGCCGGTGACCAGACCGGGCGCCGCGCCGCACACCCGCACCTCGTACGGCATGCTCGCCCGGGTCGTGAACACCTGCGCCGGGATACCGACGTCGAGGGGCTTCGCCCCCTCCAGCACAAGGACGGCGACGCGATGCAGGCGGACGGGAGGCACATCGAACAGGGTACGAGGACCCGCCCCGCGCCCGGCGCGCACCGCCTGCCGGCCCCGGTACTCGTTCGGGTGGTGACCCGCGGGCGACGATTGCGGACGGCCGTCGGCGCCGGATGATGGAGCCATGTCTGGAGCGGACGCAGAGGTGCCGGTGCTGATCGTCGGCGGAGGGCCGGTGGGGCTCACCGCGCGGGCGCTGCTGGCGCGCTGGGGTGTGCCGGCGCTGCTGGTGGAGAAGCACCGGGAGCTGTCCCCGTTTCCCCGCTCCCGCCTGGTCAACGTGCGGTCCATGGAGATCTTCCGGCAGCTCGGGATCGCCGCCAGGGTGACGGCGGACGCGTTCGCACCCGAGTACGGCCGGGTGCGCTTCCGGGACACCCTGTACGACCCCGACTTCGCCAGCGCCGCGATGGTCGGGGTGCGGGCCCCGGTCGGTGAGAGCCCGGTCGTCGGCGTGGTCACCTCGCAGGACCGGCTGGAGCCCACCCTGCTCGCCGCCGCCGGGGGAGAGGTGCGGTTCGGGACCGAGCTCCTGGATCTGGAAGAGGACGCGGAGGGCGTCCGCGCCGTCCTCCTCGACGGCGAGGACGGCGCGGAGACCCGCGTCCGGGCCCGGTACGTGATCGCCGCCGACGGCGCGAACTCCACCGTCCGCGAGCGGCTGGGCATCGCCACCACCGGCCCCGGAGCGCTCGGCGACTACACCACCGTCGTGTTCGACGCCGACCTGGCCCGCTGGTGCGCGCACCAGCCCGCCGGGGTCTACTTCACGGCGTTCGGCACCTTCACCCCGCTCTACCCGGAGGGCGGCTGGGCCTGGTTCGGCGCCACACCCGACGGCACCGGGCAGGCCGACTGGTCCGGCCGCGTCTCGCACGCGCTCGGCTCCGGTGCCGGGGTACGGGCCGACGTGGTGCGGGTCCAGCACTGGTCGATGACCGCGTACGTCGCCGAGAGCTTCGGGCGGGGCCGGGTGCTGCTGGCAGGCGACGCCGCGCACGCCGTCCCGCCGATCGGCGGCCTCGGCATGAACGCCGGCGTCGCGGACGCGCACAACCTGTCCTGGAAACTGGCCGGCGTACTCCAGGGCTGGGCCGCCCCCGCCCTGCTGGGGACGTACGAGACGGAGCGGCGCCCGGTGGCCCAGGAGACCCTCCGCCAGGCGGTCGCCAACACCCACCTCCTGCTCCAGGTGCAGGACCTGCGCAAGGAACAGCTCCGCAGCGGTTCGTCGGCGCAGGTCGAACTACCCTGGTCGGAACGGTACTTCGCACAGCTGGGCCTGGTGCTCGGCACGGTGTACGACTCCGCCGCCGTCCTCGGCCAGGACGGCGGCCCGCCCGGGGCCGCCGGCACCGAGTACGTGCCCACCGCGGAGCCGGGCCACCGCATGCCCCACCACTGGCTCACCCCCGACCGTTCCACCCTCGACGCGTTCGGCGAGTGGTTCACCGTGCTCACCCCGGACCCCGGCCGCTGGCGGCAACACGTCACCGGGCCATGGCCGTTGCGGGTCGAACCGTTGCCCGGCGAACACGCCGAGGCCGACGGCCTGAGCCCGCAGGGCGGCGCGGTCCTCGTCCGGCCCGACGGCCACATCGCCGCCCGCTGGGCCGATCCCCCGTCGGCCGGCTCGGTCCTCCGCGACGCCCTGACCGCCGTCACGTCGTGCGCGGCGGGGCGGTGCTGTCCCTGATCACCAGGCGGGCCGGGACGAGGTCGGTGCCGGGCCGGGAGTCGTCGCGGGTGCGGATCTGGCGCAGGACGCCCTCCACACAGCGGCGGCCGACCTCGGCGAAGTCCTGGTGCACGGTGGTGAGGGGCGGGATGAAGAAGGCCGCGTCCGGGGTGTCGTCGAAGCCCACCACACTGATGTCGGCCGGGACGGACCGGCCCCGTTCGTGGAAGGCGCGCAGCAGCCCCAGGGCCATCTGGTCGTTGGCCGCGAACACGGCGGTACAGCCCGGCTCTTGGGCGAGCGCCAGTCCGGCCGCGTAACCCGACTCGGCCGACCAGTCGCCGCGCCGGGGCGCCGGAACCGGACACCCCGCCTCCGCCAGCACCGCCCACCAGGCCTGGGCACGGCGCTGGGCCGCGTACGAGGACTCGGGACCCGCCACGTGCCACACCGTCCGGTGGCCCAGCTCCAGCAGGTGCCGTACGGCCCGGCGCGCGCCGTCGGCCTGGTCGGTGTCGACCACGCTGTAGCGGTCCCCGGCGTCCGAGTCCACGACCACCACATGGACACCGGGCGGCAGTTGCACGGTGGCCGAGTCGAGCAGATGGATCTCCATGATGACGATGACGGCGTCCACCGCCAGCTCGCCCATCCGCGTGAAGGCGCCCAGCACGTTGTCCTGCGTGGCCACGTCGATGGGGATGAGGGTGATCGCGTAGCCCTCGGCGGCGGCATGCGTGGCGATCGCCTCCACGGTGCGGCTGCTGCCCGTGGAGGACAGGCTGAACAGGATCACGCCGATGGTGTTGAACCGCCCGTAACGCAGTGCGCGGGCCGCGCTGTTGGGCCGGTAGCCGAGGTCCCGCATCGCGGCCAGCACCTGCTCCCGGGTGGAACTGACCACCCCGGGATGCCCGTTGGAGACCCGCGAGACCGTCTGCGAGGAGACCCCGGCGAGTTGGGCGACGTCTGCCATGGAGACGCGCTGCTTGCGGCGCCCGCCGGGCACCCCCGACCCGCCCCGCAGTGCCCCGCCCGCGGCCGGTGCGACCTGCTGCTCCGGCTCGTTCAGATCCATCGCCTCACCCCTCAAGTCTCCTTCGCACACCGGATGTTACGGAGCGGGAAACCTTGACGGCCGCAGGGGCGGATGCCACGATTCCGACGCTTCCGAGTTTACGTAAACATCGCCGCGTGACCAGCCCGGACGGAGATCCCGTCGGCGCGGTCGCGGAGGAGATGTTCACGTGAACACGCCGTGTTGATGTTTACGTGAACACGTGGTCGGGCCCGCGAGCCCGTGCGTCGAGCCGCCGTCTTCCGAAAGGGCACGTTGATGCGCAAGACCCCCGCCAGAACCCGTATCACCCCCCGCACCCGTGCCGCCCTCGCGGCGGTCGCCGTCGCCGCGGTCGGCGCCACCACCCTCACCGGCGGCCCCGCCTCGGCCTCCGCCGCCGTACCGGGCCACGGCACCAGCCAGTTCAAGGGCGTCAACTGGGCCGACCCGCGGGACAACTACGCCGACGACCCCGTGGTCCTGTCCGGCCTGTCACTCTCCGACAGCTACGCCCAGACCTACGCCAAGGCGACCCGGGTGATCGCGGCCTTCCGCGCCAACCTCGGCGCCAACACCGTACGGCTGCCCATCAACCCGTACACGGTCAACGGCGCGTACTGGAAGTCGTACCGCGGGGTCATCGACGCGGCCTCCGCGCAGGGCTTCAAGGTGATCGTCTCCTACTGGGAGGGCACCGGCGCCGACAAGGACGGCTTCATCGACGACGAGGCCACCTACTGGCCCATGTGGGACACCGTCGTGCAGACCTACCGGCACGACCCGCACGTCTACTTCGAGCCGATGAACGAGCCGCACGGCTACACCGACGCCGAATGGGCCGACCTCGCGGCGAAGTGGCTGGCGACCTACCCGTCCGTGCCGCACGACCGCGTCTTCGTCAGCGGCGCCGGCTACAACGACCACGTCACCACCGTCTGCGCCGACCCACGGCTGAAGGGCACCTACCTCTCCCTCCACCACTACGGCTTCTGGAAGAGCTACGCCACCTACGACCAGTGGGCGGCCGACCTCAAGGAGCGGCTCGGCGACTGCGCGAGCCGCACGGTCGCCGACGAGTTCGGCGCCCCGATGACCACGGGCCTCGACTACGACAAGCCCGCTCCCGACGACAACTCCGTCAACTTCATCCAGGCCGACACGGACACCTTCCGCAAGCTCGGCATGGGCTCGGTGTACTGGCCGGGCCTGCGCACGGACGACACGTACTCCATCCAGAAGCTGATCGGCGACGCGTCCCGGCCCTGGCTGGCCACCACCAACCAGTCCGGCGCCGACCGCCTCGCCTGGGCCTGGGGCCGCGGCAGGCCGGTCAGCGGCTGACCGACTCCACGGCGGCCGCGGTGCCCCAAGAACACCCCGGCCGCCGTGAAGCAGGCAGCTCGGTGGAGCCCCGTAAGCGGCG